>JBBQSM010000008.1:0-51991 GCA_038234895.1 Gemmatimonadales bacterium | reverse complement strand
AACAATCGGAACGAAATCATCGACATGGGCGGCACCCAGTTTCTGACCGTCGGTGGCGGGGGCCAGGCACAGAACCGTGTCGGGTTCGGCATCGCGGACATCTTCATGTACAAGGTGCGCTCCGCCACACTCGACGCGAACGGCAACGTCCTGTCATCCGTCTGTGACGGCGGTACCGGCAAGTCCGGTCTCATGCAGGGCGGGCCCGACGTACCGTGCGCCACAGCTCCCCGCGTGTTCTGGGGGCATACGCAGCCCACGTGGCAGTTCGGTGTCAACAGCACGCTCACCGTCTTCAAGAATCTGCGCCTCTACGCCCGCATCGACGGCAACGGCGGCAACGTGCAGTCGAACACGGAGATCCGCGCCCGCCACAATCAGGGCACGACGCAGGCCGTCATTCTGCGCAACGATCCATTCCTGCAGGTCTATCGCGCGATCGAAGCCGATGCACCGGGCACCTACGAAGCCGGTTTCCTGCGCCTGCGCGAACTGTCCGCCACCTACACGCTCGGTCGAAACCTGGTGCGCGCGTTCGGTGCGTCCGATGCGAGCATCAGCGTGGCCGGTCGCAACTTATCGATGTTGTGGACCGCGCAGCATGGCTGGAATACGTCGCGTGACGGCCAGCTCACGGTCGATGTTGCGAACATGACCGTATGGGATGCTGAGATCCGCGCAGTCGGCCAGCTCTCGAATGGCTATCAGACGATCTTGCCGCCGACGGCAAGCTTCGTGACCACGTTCCGACTCACCTTCTGACCGACGGAGACGAAATGATCAAGAACACGTTCCGCGGCGCGCTGCTGGTGATGTCGCTTGCCGCAACCAGCGCCTGCAACAGCCTGCTCGAAGTCGAAGTCCCCGGTCGTGTGACGGCCGACGCGCTCGCGGACCCAGGCCTCGCGCCCATCATGCAGTCCGCCGCGCTGCAGTCTGCGCAGTGCGCCATCGCACAGTACGTCGCCACCGGCGCCATGCTCTCCGGCGAGTACATCTCCTCCAACGGGTTTGTCGACAACCATCCGTGGGAATGGCGTGGCATTGTCGAGATTCAGAATGCTGCGGGAAGCTGCCCAGGGAATAGAAATACCACATCCATGGGCTTCTACACGCCGATGCAACAGGCGCGGTTCCAGCTCGAGGATCAGGCCACTCGACTGGCCACCTTTACCGATGCGCAGGTCCCCAACCGTCAGCTGATGTTGGCCGAGGCGAGCGCGTACGTCGGGTACATGTACACCATGCTCGGCGAAGGGATGTGCGAGATGACGATCGACAACGGTCCGAAGATGACGTCGGCCGAAGTCTATGCGATCGCTGAACGCAAGTTCACCGAAGCGATCACGTTCGCCACCGCGATTAATAACGCGAGCATATTGAACATGGCGCGCGTGGGCCGTGCCCGCACCCGACTCGATCTCGGCAACTCGGCGGGTGCCGCGGCAGATGCCGCGTTGGTGCCGGCAGGCTTTGTACGCAACGCCGAGTTCTCGGAAACCATCGCCGCCCGTGAGAACCGCATCTACAACCTGACCGTGCGCAACGATTTCCTGTCGGTGCACCCCGCCTATCGCGGACTCACGGTGAACGGTGTGGCCGACCCTCGCGTGCGGGTGAACAACATGAACCGCATCGGGCCGGACAACAGTACGCCGATGTGGCAGCAGCAGAAGTTTCAGGGTAGCGGCGCGGTGGCCCTGCCGATCGCCTCGTACGCCGAAGCGCAGCTCATCCTCGCCGAATCGTCTACGGGGCAGGCGGCCATCGATGCGATGAACCGTGTGCGTGCCCTCTCCAACATCGCGCCGCTTCCGGCCTTCACCGCCGGCACAGATATCTCCGCGTTGGTGATCGAGGAGCGGCGTCGGCAGCTGTTCAGCGAAGGGCATCGCTACAATGACATGCTGCGCAAGAAGCTGCCGTTCGAGATGGGCACGAACGGCGTGAACCGCAAAGGGCAGACATTCAGCAATCTGACCTGCGTGCCGCTGCCGTTCGTGGAAACGCGCAACAATCCGAATTTCAAGTCCAACTGACACGTGGCAAAACGAAGAGGCCCCGCGGACCAGTGTGCTCGGTCCGCGGGGCCTTTTCAATTCACAGGTGCATCAAATCGGCGACAGATACTTGAGCGAACAGTAGCCTTCTTCGTTCGTTGCCGACCGGATGAGCGCCCACTCACTGTTGTACTTGCTGAGCAGTGTCACTTCCGAATGATGCGCGGCCTTGCCGATGATCGGCTGATCGGTGCCGGGCCCTTTGCGGATGTTGAGATTGGAGCTCTGCGTGGTGACCTTGAGCCGTGTGGATGGCGCGGCAGGCGAGACGTCGAGATTGAGGATGACGTCACCGCTGCGGAAATCCGGGTCGATCTTGTCGTAGATGGCCCACAGCTGATCCTTGGCCTCTCCTGTCGGCACGACACCATCGATGTAGAGCACGTTGTCTTGTGCGCGCACGGCGATATTCGTCGCCCCGCTGGTGTTCACTGCCGCGATGAGTTCCGCGTACTTCTCCTGAAGTGTCGACATAGTAGGTGGCCGTGATTGAGATGAGTCGAACTAGCGCTTGACGGTGGCCTTGTTTTCGATCTTTTTCGGATTCAGTGCCGACAACGCTTGCATCACCTTCGGCAACTCGGCCCTGCTGATCTCGCCGGTCAGCGTCACGACACCGTTCCCCACCGCTGCGGACAGCGTCGGGAACTCCTGCAAGGCGACGCCGACGTTGGTCAGCAGCAAATCGTCGGGGGAGAGGACAACCGGCGGCGGCGGCGGAGTCACGGTCGCGGAGTTGACCACCGACTTCACACCCTTCACGGCGGCTACACTGGCCTCAGCCGAAGTGCGCGCTGCGGAGTCGGCGAATTCGCCGGAGAGGGTGACCACACCGGCGGCAACAGTGGCGGTCGCGCCGGGCGTTGCGGCGAGGGCGGCATCCACGCCGGTCTTGATGTCCGCATCCTTGGGTCCGCACGCAGCAAGTGTGAAGGCGGCCAGCAGGACCAGGGAACGTGCGTGTGAGGAGAGTGACTTGGAGAGCGACATAATTATGGACCCGGTTGAGTTGAGGTAGATTGAAGCTAGCGCACAGAATTCACACTGTGTTCATCACGTTTGTCTACGTTGCGTTCCGATTCGTGCGACCCCACGCGGCCCCTTCCGCACGAATTGAGCCATCGCCCCCCCGTTATCTCCGCCCCACGCACCATGACCCGTCGTTCGCTCGTCGCACTCGTTGGCTCGCTTATGGGCGGTTTTTGGTTCGCCACAGCGGCGCTGGCGCAGACCCCGGCCACCTCGGTGACACTGTCCGGCAAGGTGCAGGACGCCGAAACCAAGGCGGCGCTTCCCTATTTGTCGCTGCAGCTCCTGGCGGAACGGGACAGCGCGTTTGTCGGGGGGCGACTCACCAACGAAGACGGGGCCTTCACGTTCACGGGTGTCCAGAAGGGCGTCTATGTGCTGGTCGTCCGGTCAATCGGCTATCGGCCCATCCGGCAACGGGTGTTGGTCGGCGAACTCAGCGCCTTCCTCGACCTCGGCGCGCTGCTCATGGTCCGCGAGACGCAGACGCTTGGCGATGTGGTGGTGACGGCCACAGCCGATGGAGTCGCGGGAGCCATGGACAAGAAGACATTTGCCGTAGCCGAGAACATCAGTCAGTCGGGTGGGTCCGTGCTGCAGGCCATGTCGACCGTGCCCGGCGTGACGATCGGGCAGGACGGGAAGGTGCTGGTGCGCGGCAGCGATAAAGTGGTGGTGCTCATCGACGGCAAGCAGACCGCCTTGACCGGCTTCGGGTCGCAGAACGGACTCGACAATCTGCCTGCGTCAGCGCTGGAGCGTATCGAGATCATCAACAATCCGTCGGCCCGTTTCGATGCGAACGCCAGCGCCGGCATCATCAACCTGATCTTTAAAAAGCAGGAGCAGCAGGGGTTCAACGGAAAAGTCGGCCTGATGGGCGGCGCGGGCGCGCTGTGGGTGAAGCGTGAGAACCTCCCCACCATCCGGCCGCAGTTTCAGGGCACGCCCAAGTTCAATCCGTCGGCCTCCGTGAACTATCGGAAGGGCGCCACGAACACGTTCGGGCAAGCCGATTGGCTGTACTCGCCAACACTGAACAAGAACGAGTTTGCGACGCGCACGTACGATGACGGCCGGGTGATCATCCAGCAGATCAAGCGTAACCGGCGCACCGACTACGCCACACTGAACGCCGGCGTCGACCACGCGTTCGATGCAAACAACACGCTCACCGTCTCGGGACTGTTCAACCGCGAGAAGATTCTCGACAACGGCGACAATCCCTACTTCGACGGCACCGTCCAGAATCGCTACCGCTTGTGGCAGTTTCTCGAAGACGAGGTGAAGTACACGGCGTTCGGGAGTTCGGTGTTCACCCACAAGTTTCAGGAGCCGGGCCATACGCTCGCGTTCACCGGCAACTATTCCTTTCACCGCGAAGACGAGCAGTACTTCTTCACGAACACGCTTCCATCGTTTGTCGGAAGCGACGCATTCAAGTTGCTCTCCGACGAGCATGTCGTAGACCTCAACGCCGACTACATCAAGCCGCTGCGGCAGGGGCGTGTGGAGGCGGGCTTCAAGGGGCGCTACCGCTCGATTCCGGTGAACATGCAGTTCTTTGCCGGCCAGAACTCACCCATCGATACGGGAGCAGGCGGCTGGGCCAAGTATCGCGAAACCATTCCGGCGCTGTACGGCAATTACGTCTTCGAAAGCCAGCGACTGGAGCTGGAAGGCGGTGTGCGCTTCGAAACGGTGCAAGTCGACTACGACGTCAATCCCGATCACAACACCTATAAGAGCGATGGGTATCGCTACTTTCAGCCGTTCCCCAATGTGCGCGCGGCATGGAAGTTCGACGAGGCCAATAAACTCTCCCTGTTCTTCAACCGTCGCGTCGATCGCCCCAACGAAGTCGATATCCGCATCTTCCCCAAGTACGACGAGCCGGAGCTGATCAAAGTCGGCAATCCCGCGCTGCAGCCGCAGTACTCCACGTCGGCAGAGCTGGGTTACAAGACGAGCTGGTCGAAGGGAAGCCTGTACGCCGCGGCGTACCACCGGATTGTAGACGGTACGATCACACGCATTGCCACACAGGCGCCGGGCAGCGTGCTGTTGTACAACGTGTTTCAGAACGGCGGCCGCAGCTGGAGCACGGGTTCCGAAGTGGTGTGGCAGCAGACGGTGTCGCCGGCGCTTTCACTGAACGCGAACGCGAACGTATACCGCCGGAATGTCGATGCCTTTTCTGTCGTGAACCAGTATCCGGTGCCGGTGCGCTTCGACGCGCCTCGCCAGCAGTTGACGACGGGCAACGTCAAGGTGAATGCCGTCATCAGACTGCCGCGCGCGTGGCAGACGCAGCTGTCCACGATCTACCTCGCACCCGACCTGCTGCCGCAAGGCCGCCTCGAAAGCCGCTTCTCCCTCGACCTGGGTGCCAAAAAGAGCGTGCAACAGGGTCGGGGCGAGATCGTCGTGAACGCCACAGATCTGTTGAACACCAATCAGGCGCAGCGCACGATCCGTGGCACCGACTTCACGCTGGTGAGCAAGGACTATCTCGAAACGCAGGTGGTTCGCGTGGGATACAACTGGAAGTTCTAGGGCGAGGGGTGTTCCCCTACGCCCGAACCGCCTCCGGCAGCACACTCACAAACTGCTGCATTTCTTCCACGGTCCCGATGCTCACGCGCACCCAGTCGTTGAACGGCGGGAACGCGCGTCCCACCATGAAGCCCTTGGCCAGCATGGCGGCGCGCACCTTCTCGTTGGGCATACCCGCCTGGAAGAACACAAAGTTGGTATGCGATGGCGCGACGCGTTTGCCGAGTTTCGTGAGTGCGTCGGTGAGCATGATGCGCCCTTCGCGATTCGACCTTTTCACGAAGCCCTGATACTCCGTATCCGCGATCGAGGCCATCGCGGCCTGCACACCGAAGATGTTGGGTGTACCCGTTACATGCTGCTCGAGCCGCGCGATGATGTCGGCGCGCGCAATCGCAAAGCCTACGCGCAGCGCCGCGAGTCCGTGAATTTTGGACGCGGTGCGTGAGATGATCACATTCTCTCCGCGCTGCACCATGTCGATCATCGAACTGTACGATGCATCGTCCACGAAATCGTGGTAGGCCTCGTCCACCAGCACCACCGCACGACGGGACGCATTGCTCACGAAATCGCGCACCTGCTTGTTGTTCGACAGCGTGCCGGTGGGATTGTTCGGGTTGCATACGAACACGAGATCGACCGCGTTCGTGGTGCGTCGGTCCATCATGTCGAAGTCGTGGCCGAGATCGGGGAGCAACGGAATCTTGTGCACGCGGGCGCCGATGGACTCCGCGTAGCGCGGCAGTCCTTCATACGTGGGCCACGCCGTCACGATCTCGCCGCCGTGCATGCCGTAGGCGAGTGCTGCAATGTCCAGTACTTCGCCCGACCCCTGCGTGACGAGCACATTCTCCGGCGCCACCCCAACGGATTTGGCGAACGTGGCGCGCAACTCGTTGATCGCGGGGAGTCCGTACTTGTTGTGCTGATCCCACGCCGCCATCAGCGCATTTTTCGCTTTGGGCGACATGCCGAACGGATTTTCGTTGGACGACAGCCGCACCGGACCCGCCGCGCGACGTGCGGCCGTCGCTGCACGCGAGAGCGCGGCAAAATCGGTGGGTGCCGCGGCGGAAACTCCGGCGAGTTCTGCCGCGCTCATCGCTGGCAACAGGCTCGGCAACGCGATGCCGGCGGTCACGCCCAACCCCGACGTGATCAGCCATTGACGACGGGAAATCGAACTGGACATGGGACGCCTCGGGTGCGACAGGTGTGCGTCAGCGGTCGGCTCTGCATCGCTACTTTACTGCTCGTCCCGGTTTCCCGCGAATCGGCGGGAATGCGACCGACACCTTCACCCGTGGCATGACCCGAAATCGCTGGCTCCTCACCATCCTGTCGTTCGGACTCATGTTCGGTGCCTCCATCTATGTGGTCGCGACCAACTGGCCGGTCGGCGGAATGCCAGCGCTCGCCTGGGGCGCCCACGGTGCGGCGCTGCTCGCGGTCACGCTCGAGGTGCTCACGCGTTCCCTGAAAATTCAGGCGTCGGCGCATGCGGTGCGGCTGCCGCTGCGCTTTGGTACGGCCGTGCGTGTGTGTCTGGGAGGCGACTTTGCCGCCGCGATCACTCCGGCACGTACCGGCGCTGAGCCGGCACGTTTTCTGGTGCTGGCCGAAAGCGGAATGCCGGTCGCGGGGCGGGTACTGGTGCTGTTCCTCGAGCTGTTTCTGGAGATGTGCTCGTTGGCGCTGGTCTGTCTTGTGCTCGCGCTCGCGTTTCGTGGACGCGGCGCATCGATCGCGGGACTGCTGGGATTGGTTGGCGGCTACAGTACCGCCGTGCTGGGCGCCGGAGCCATTGGCCTGCTGCTGGCCCGTAAGAGCGCAAACGGGCCACCACCGTTGTGGGCACTCCGCCTGGGCCTGCACGCGGGACGGTGGCGCGCGGTCCAGCGTACGCTTCGCCAACTCCGTCAATCGGTGCAATCGTTCCGGCAGGCGAAACCGGGGCTGATGTTCGTCGCCTTCATGGGCTCGGTGGTGCACGTCCTCTTTAAAGTCGTCACCCTCCCCATCCTGGTCTTCCTCGGCGATCCCACCTTTCCACTGACGATGGATTCGCTGGCGCCGCTGGTGCTCTGGCCGCTGGCGCTGTTCTACGGCGGGGTCGTGGTACCGGCGCCGGGGGGTGGTGGCTTCATTGAAGGAGCCTTCGCTGCCACGCTCAAAGACGCAATTCCGGCGGGTATCTTCGCCGCGTCGCTGGTCTGGTGGCGCTTCTACACCTTCTACTTGTACATCGTGGCCGGCGGTCTCGCGGCGGGCGATGCTGCCATGCGCGCCCTTCGTGACCACTCCAGAGACTGACGGCACCATCGTTTCCGACGCCGCACCGGCGCGAGCCACGGCCGTCGAACCGGCCGGCGCTCCCACGTCGCCCAAGGCGCCGCCGCGCTGGCAGCTCGCGGTCGGATTCGCGGTCATCTACGTGCTCTGGGGCTCCACCTATCTGGCCATTCGCGTCGCCCTCGACACGATCCCACCCTTCGTGCTCGGCGCGGCCCGTTTTCTCGTCGCCGGCTCGGTGCTCTACGCCTTCAGCCGACTGCGAGGCGCTCCCCAGCCCACCCGGCTCGAGTGGCGCAATTCGGCGATCATCGGCGCCCTGCTGCTGTTTGTCGGCAACGGGGCGGTCTCCTGGTCGGAACAGCGCGTCAGCTCAGGCATGACGTCGCTGCTGGTCGCCACGGTCCCGCTCTGGCTCGTGATCTGCGAACTCTGGCTGGGCGTCAGACCCACGATCATCAAAGTGCTCGGCGTCGCCATCGGACTGGTCGGGGTCGGTTTGCTGGTACTCCCCGCCAACGGCGACCTACGTTCCGCCGCGGTCGATCCATTCGGCGCGCTGGTCCTCTCGGTCGGTTCGTTCGCCTGGACGGCAGGCTCGCTCTTCTCGCGCGGCGCCGTCCTCGCCAAACCGGCATCTTTGGCGAGTTCGATGCAAATGCTTGTTGGTGGCGCTATGCTGCTTTTATTGGCGGCCGTTACTGGTGAGATTTCTGAGGTGATCCATGGACCGGCGCCAAGTTGGGCGTCCGCCGGTGCGGTCCTCTACCTCATCGTGTTCGGCTCCCTCATCGGCTTCAGCACGTACATGTGGCTGATCAAAGTCGCGAGTCCAGCGGCGGTCGGCACCTACGCCTACGTCAATCCGGTGGTCGCGGTCCTGCTTGGTGTTTCCATCCTCGGCGAGCAGCTTCCCGCGCGCGCCGTGCTGGCCATGTTCGTGATTGTCGGCAGTGTCGCCATGGTCTCCCTGGCTCCGTATCTGCACACGCGCGGCCGGTCGGCGAGCAAAGCCTGAGTCGCGGCGAATCCTGCCGCACCATCGGCGCGTACGGAGAATCGTTCCCGGCGAGACCTGACCGCGGGAGCAGGCAGCACCTCAACTACTTCGCGGGGAACTCCGGAATGCGCACACATATCAAGGTCGTGGCAATCGTCAACATCCTGTACGGTGTGCTTGGATTGCTGGCTACCGCCGGCATGCTCGTTGGAGGCCTGTTCAGCGGGCTCTTTTCGGGCGGGCTCTTCAGCTTCCTCGCCATCACGGTTGCCAGCGTCGTCGGCGGACTCATCCTGGGCGCGCTCAGCCTCTTCGGCATCATCGCCGGCTTTGGCTTGCTCAATCATCGGCAGTGGGCCCGCTGGGTGATCATCGTCGTGTCGGCCATGCGCCTGTTCAAGTGGCCGTTCGGCACGCTGTTCGGTGGCTACTCGCTGTGGGTGCTGCTCAACGACGAGACCCGCCGCGAGTTCGACGCGGCGCTCTAGTTCGACGGAGGCGAGATCGGATTGCTCTGGCGCCTCAGGGAGAGTGGGACTAGGCTATCCACGTGAGCACTTTCCTGTCGCAGCGCCTGATTTCCAGTACGCCGCGGCGACTGTGACTGCGACCCTGTCGCCGAGAACACCGAGCCAGGCGACAGTGCCCGGGGCGCCGACGCGACATCTTTCCGCTCGTCAGCGTGAACGACTCGGCCTGTTAGCCATCCGGGTGCTCGAGGGCGCGCCACCCAGCGGCTTGCACGCTGATGCATTCGCCGAGCAGTGCGATGCCCGACTCGCGTCGCTGGCACCGCACAAGCGGGCCGAGTTTGCCGCGGCCATCGATGCGTTGAGCGGTCGCGTGGCCGGGCTGTTAGCGCTGGGTCGTGCCACGCCGTTTCGGGCGATGTCCACCGGCGATCAGTCCATCGCGCTGGCCAGATGGTCCACCTCGCGCGTACCGCTGCTGCGCACCGCACTGCAGGCCGTACGACGACTGGTGCTGGCGGTGCATTATGCCCAGCCGGCGGTGACCACGGCGATCGGTTATGCCGGCCCATTCCAGTCGCGCGAGGCGCAGGTGCCGTGGGAGGGACCGCTCGCTGGCACGCACACCGATGCGGAGCCCGTGCGACGCGGCATCGTGGTGCTGCCGCGCGGCATTTCCGAGGCAGTGCTCCCCGCCGGCGTCATTACCGCGGCCACGCTCGGCGCCGATGTGCATCGTCGGGCTGACGCGGTGGTTATCGGCACCGGGGCCGGCGGCGCCGTGGCGGCGGCTCGGCTGGCCGCCGACGGCTACGAGGTGGTGATGCTCGAGGAGGGCGGTTTCTTTGCGCCGTCTGATTTCACCGAGCAGGAAGCCGAGCTGACCGAACGCCTGTACGCCGACGGTGCCCTGCGCGCGACCGACGATCTGTCGGTGGCGCTCGTACAGGGGAGAAGTGTGGGCGGATCGACCACGGTCAACTGGATGATCATGCTCCGAACGCCACCGTACGTCCTCGAACAGTGGGCGCGCGACTCGGGCGTCTACGGCATGAGTCCGGCCGAGATGATGCCCGTGTTCGAGCGGATCGAGCAGGCGGTGCACTCGCGCCCGGTGCCCGACGACGCGCATTCGGCCAACAATCGTCTGGTACTGGACGGTGCACGCGCGCTGGGGTGGCGGGCGTCGACCGCGGCCATTAACGCCAACGGCTGCGTGCGGTGCGGCTTCTGCGGGGTGGGGTGCCGCCACGAGGCCAAGCAGTCCACGCTGGTGACGTATGTGCCACGCGCGCTGCGGGCTGGTGCGACGTTGTATGCGAATGCGCACGTCTCGCGCATCGAGGTGCGGGAACGCGACAGCGGTTCAGCGGGGAGTTCGGGGACGCCTCCGCTTAAACGCGTGCATGCCGTCGTGCGCGGAGCGCGCCCCGATTCGCCCACCCGCACAGTCACCATCGACGCGCCGCTGGTGGTGGTGGCCGGGGGCGGCGTGGGGACGCCGGCGCTGCTGCAGCGCTCGGGGATGGGCGGCGGCGGAGTGGGATCCTGGCTCCGGTTGCATCCCACCACGGCGGTCTTCGGCCGTTACGATCACGACATTTTGCCCAGCTCCGGCATTCCGCTCTCCACGATGTGCGATGAGTTCATCCAGTGGAAGGGTACCGACTACGGGTTCTGGATCGAGTGTCCGCCCATGCACCCGTCGTTCACTGCCGCCGCGCTGCCAGGTATGGGCCCGGTGCACGCCTCGCGAATGCGCGAGTTGAACCGGCTCGGCGTGATGATCGCCCTGACGCGCGACGGTGCCGACCGGCAGACATCAAGCGGCAGCGTGCGGGTCGATCGCCGCGGGCGGACGCGCATCGCGTACCGCCTGACGGCCGCCGACCAACTTCGGGTGCGTGCATCGCTGGTGGCAGCGGCGCGGTTGCATCTGGCCATGGGGGCAGAGGAGGTGGGC
The DNA here is from genome assembly GCA_038234895.1 of Gemmatimonadales bacterium. GTDB lineage: Bacteria > Gemmatimonadota > Gemmatimonadetes > Gemmatimonadales > Gemmatimonadaceae > Gemmatimonas. Next base: position 40,618 of record JBBQSM010000008.1, on the reverse strand, counting down.
ACGTTGCACTGCACACCGGTTCGTATCCGCACCGACGCCGATCTGTCTCAACTCGAAGACGCGTCGCTGGCACCGAATGCGATGGGACTTTTCTCCGCGCATGTGAACGGGACGTGCCGGATGGGTACCGATCCGCGCACCAGTGGTTCGACACCGGACGGCGAGCGGCATGGGGTGCGCGGCCTGTACATTTCCGACGGGTCCTTGTTACCGACGGCGCTCGGCGTGAACCCGCAGGAAACGATCATGGCAGTGGCATCGGTGCTCGCCGAACGTATGGCGACACGACATGCCGGTCTTACGCGAGGTTGAGGGGGAATGCCAGCAATGGTGGCACACACGGTGGCTGACATGGGACGGACGCGATGAGCGGCAAAGGTGAGAAGAAGCGGCGACGCGCGGTGGATGCGTACAGCAGGCTGCAGCGGGCTGCGGCCATGTCGGCGGCGCGCGTGGAAACGGCGGTGCAGTCGTTCGGGCTGTCGGCGTCGCAGTTCGGCGTACTCGACACCCTGCAAACGCGCGGGTCGGTGCATCAGCAGGAGCTCGCCGAAGCACTGGGTCGGAGCAAGGCGCAGATGACCGCGATTATCGATGCGCTGGAGGCGAAGGCGTTGGTGCGACGCGAACGGCACGCGACCGACCGCCGCTACATCACCGTGCATCTCACGCCGGACGGTGCGGGTGTCCTGGCCAGTGCGACACCGGTGCGCAGCTTGGCGATTGTGGAGCTGATGAGCGAACTGACCGGCGAGCAGCGTGCGCGGTTGGCCCGTCTGTGCCGTCGCCTGCTGCGCGTGCTCGATCCGTACGACGACACCGGCGACACCACCGACGATGCGGCATCCGATACGGCGTCCGCTCCCGCGTCTGCCCCGGCCATCATCATGCCGCACAGTGCGTCGGAGCACGATGTGACGAGTGACGCCACGCCGGACCGTATGGCGACAGACGACGAGTCGGTTGGCTCGTCGTCCCTTTCCTGATCTTCCATCACCCGCGAATCATATGGCCGGTCGGCATTTTCTCCAGATTCCCGGGCCAACGCCCGTTCCCGAGCGTTTGCTGCGCGCCATGCACCGGCAGCAGGAGGATCATCGTTCGTCGGCGTTCCCCGCGCTGACCAAGTCGATCCTGTCGCGACTACCTCAGATCGTCAATCAGAGTGATGGGCAGGCGTTCGTGTTTCCGGCCTCGGGCACCGCGATGTGGGAAGCGGCGCTGGTGAACACGCTCGATCCGGGCGCCAAACTGCTGGCCGTCCGCTTCGGACAGTTCTCCCATCTATTCATCAACACCGCGCGCGCCCTTGGTTACGAGGTGGACGTGCTCGAAGTACCGTGGGGCGAAGCGGCACCGGCGGATCGCATTGAACAGGCGTTGCGTGCCGACGTCACGCATGCGTATCAAGGTCTGCTGCTGGTGCACAACGAAACCGCGACCGGTGTGACGAGTGACGTGGCCGCAGTGCGTGCGGCAATGAATGCGGCGAAGCATCCGGCACTGTTGTACGTGGACGGTGTGAGTTCGATCGCCAGTCTCGATTTCCAGTTCGATACGTGGGGCGTGGATCTGGCCATTACGGGTTCGCAAAAGGGGTTCATGCTCCCTGGTGGCCTGGGCATTCTGTATGTGAGCGACAAGGCACTCGCGCGTGTAGACACTGCAACCACGCCTCGTGCCTACTTCGACCTGCGTCCGATGCGGCAGCAGAACGCCAACGGATATTTCCCCAGCACGCCGGCGTTGTCTCTGCTCTTCGGGCTCGATGAGTCGCTGACGATGCTGTTGGAAGAAGGGATGACGAATGTGGCGGCGCGTCATCGGCGGTTGGCGACCGGTGTGCGTGCCGCAGTGCGGGCGTGGGGACTGGTGCCCTGCGCGCGTCGTGTGGAGATCGAATCCAATACGCTGACGGCCGTCGTGATGCCGGAAGGCATGGACTCGTCCCACGTCGTGGAGATTGCGTTCAAGCGCTACGATATCTCGTTGGGCGCAGGGCTTGGTGAAGTTGCGGGCAAGGTGTTCCGCATCGGGCATCTGGGCGATACGAATGCGCTCACACTTGCCGCGGCACTGAGTGGCGTGGAGATGGCACTCGCCGACGCCGGCGTACCGATGACGTTGGGCAGTGGTGTGGGCGCGGCGTTGTCGCACTGGCGTGTCCCGGCGTGAGCGATCGTCCGGTGGTGGCGGTCACCCGCAAGCTCACGCCCGATGTCGAGGCGGCAATTGCGTTGCGATATGATGCGCGATTTAATCGCACCGATGTCGCGATGAGCACGGAACAGCTGACGCAGGTCATGCGTCAGGTGGACATCGTACTCTGCACCGTCACCGACAAGATCCGCGCGGAGCATGTGAGCGGGAGCGGTGTGCGAACGAAGTTGTTGGCGAACTTCGGGGTGGGCGTGAATCACATCGACCGTGCGGCGATGCATGCTGCGGGTATTGCCGTGACCAACACGCCCGATGTGCTCACCGACGACACGGCTGATATCGCGATTGCGCTCATGCTCATGAGTATGCGACGACTGGGCGAGGGCGAGCGTCATGTACGCGCCGGCGCGTGGTCCGGCTGGCGGCCCACGCATTTGCTGGGGCACAGTCTGCAGGGAAAGACGCTGGGGATCGTGGGGTACGGTCGTATCGGCCGAGCGGTGGCGCGTCGTGCGGCGGCGGCGTTCGGCATGCGGGTGATCTGGCATGCACCGCGTGTGCCGCGCATCGATGATCCGGCGACGGATGGACCGACGGGTGCCACTCGTGTCGACACGCTTGAGGAGTTGCTGCAGCGCGCCGATGTCATTTCGCTGCATTGCCCGGCCACGCCGGAAACACGTCATCTCATCGACGCGACCAAGCTGGCCATCCTCAAGCCCACGTCGTTTCTGATCAACACGGCGCGTGGCGACATTGTCGACGAGTACGCGTTGGCTGCGGTGTTGCGTGAGCGGGGCATTGCCGGTGCCGGACTCGATGTGTATGAGTTCGAACCGTCGGTGGTGGCCGAGTTGAAGGAGTTGGAGAATGTGGTACTGCTGCCGCACCAGGGGAGCGGCACCATGGAAACGCGCACGGCCATGGGAATGCGTGCGGTGGCGAACATCGATGCGTTTATTGCGGGGAACGTGCCGCCCGATCTGGTGGCGCCGCCGGCGTAACGTTCCAGGTGCAAGACGGCCTCCGTCGTATCGTGCACCACATTACGTTGCGACTGCGATGACGATTCACGCCGGCGTTCCCGACGACCTCGCCAACACCCGGCTCGAACCGCGACGGGTGGGCTCGCTCGACCACTTCCCCGAAGTGCGATCGCGCTTCCTGCCGCACGCACACGATCTCGTCGTGTGCCTGCCGCCCCGCTACGAGCAGGAGCCGACGCGCGCGTACCCCGTGATGTATCTGCACGATGGGCAGAATGTGTTTGACGACTTTCCCATGTCGCCGTTTGGCGTCCAGTGGGGTGTGGACACCACGGCGCGCGCGCTCATAAACGCGGGGATCATCGAGCCCGTCATTCTGGTGGCGATTGGCAACGCGGGCCGGGACCGGATCGACGAATACACACCGACGCGCGACTCCACGCATGACGCCGGAGGCATGGCCGACCGGTACGGGCAGATGCTGGTGTACGAGATCAAGCCCTTCATCGACAAGCACTATCGCACGAAGCGTGGCGCACGCGACACGGGATTGGTGGGCAGTTCACTTGGCGGTCTGCTCACGCTGCACCTCGGACTCACTCACTCGGCGGTGTTTGGCAAGCTGGCCTTGTTGTCGCCGTCGGTATGGTGGGATGACCGGTGGATCGTGCGGCAGCTCGTGGCCAGCAACAGTTCGCGTCCCTCGCTCAAGATCTGGCTGGACGTAGGTACCGCCGAACCGCGTATGCTCAAGGGCACGCAGCTGCTGTACCGCATGCTGATGCGCAAAGGTTGGACATCGGGCGAGAATTTGCAGTATCTCGAAGCGGAAGGTGCGCGGCACGACGAGCGTGCGTGGGGCGAGCGCACGGGCTTGTTCCTGCGATTTCTCTTTCCCGCACACGGACGAGGCACGGAGTAATGGACCAGTTCGGCGGATTTTCAGCGAAGGCGATGACGTTTCTGCGCGGGCTCGCGAAGAACAATCGCAAAGAGTGGTTTGAGGAGCACCGTGCCGAGTACGAACAGCTGCTTAAGCAACCATTGGCACAGCTCATCGAAGAGGTGGATGTGCGATTGGGGACGATAGTGCCGGAGATCATCGGCTCGCCCAAGAAGTCGTCGTTCCGCATTCATCGCGACGTGCGCTTCTCCAAGGACAAGTCGCCGTACAAGACGCACGTGGCCTGCTGGTTTTTTCATCGCGACGCGGGACACGGTGTCGGCGGCGATGCGGCGCACGGTGGCGCGGGATTCTACTACCACATGGCGCCCACGGGCTCGTTCTGCGGCGGCGGTATCTGGATGCCACCGCGTCCGGCGCTGCAAAAGATCCGGCAGTCGCTGGCCGACGATCACGAGGGGTTCGAAGAGCTCGTGCTGTCGACCGCGTTTAAACGACGGTTCGGAGCGCTGGACGAGGAAGCGATGCTGAGTCGTATGCCACGCGGCTTCGATCCGGAGCATCCGGCGGGCCGGTGGCTGCGGTATCAGTCATTCACGGCGGGACGCGAACTGACGCCGACGGAGCTACAGAGCGAGAAATTGCCGGACACGTTGGCCAAGCAGTTTGCGGCGATGGCGCCGTTTATTCGCTGGCTGAACGGGGCGCTGGGGCTCAAGCCGTCGTCTGGGCGGTAACGGCGGATCGCTTGGGGGATCGCTTGGGGGATCGCTTGGGGGATCGCAGGATGGGCGCGAGTGGAACCGCGAGTGGAACCGTTTGGGCGATGGGTGACGTCGCGAGGGGTGCTGGGAATTGCGGGGTGGAATGGTGGGGAGTGCGAGATTCCTCCTCAGTCTCATGCATGCGGTGGTGCGGCGCCGTGGCTGGTCGACGGTTCGGTTTCACTCGCGAACATTCGCGCCCTGATGCGATCCGCTGTTGACCGCGATCCGCCGTTCACTGCGCTCCATTCCACTGCATTCACGTCATAAAACACGAGCGGCCCTGACCAGTGGTCAGGGCCGCTCGAGCGATCGCGAGTCAACGTTACGCGGTGCGGCGCCGACGGCGGGCCGCAGCGCCCAGTCCGAGCAGTCCGGCGCCGAAGAGCGCGTAGGTGCTGGGCTCGGGAACGACGTTGGTCATGTCCTGCACGACGAGCTGTTCGGCGAAGCTCTGCGCGCCCGGCGTATCTGCCCAAGGACCGTACACCTGACCGTTGCCATCCTGCCAGTCGCAGTGCTTGTAGCTATCGCTGAACCACGGGGTGGCACAGGCGCCATCAGTCACATAGGCCGAGTTCGTCGCCTGAAACTCCGCGCCCGAGAGGGGATCGGTGCCCAGATACGGCACATTGCCGCCGCGGAAGAGGAAGTCTGTGGCATTGGGTGCGTTGCCGAGTTCCGCGACCGTGGGGAAGCGCCAACCGAAGTTGTTGAACTGGTTGGCCGTGACCATGCCGGAGCTGGCAGGGAGCGGGTAGGCCCATGCCCAGCGCAGACCGGCAAACATGATCGTGGCGTTGGTCGGGACGGCGCCCATCTGATACTGGGCCTGTGCGCTCGAGGCGGCGACAGTAACGGCTGCGACGGCGAGCAGTGCCTGGCGGAAGGTCTTTCGCATCTCGGTGGTCCTGTGATTCGGGTACATGCAGGAAACGAACGGCGACTCGTACCGTGACGTAGCGCACATACTGTGCCACGCTTCAGTCTGTCTGCCGCGATGCCAGCGAAGACTGCGTTTCCATCTCCCGATAGTACGTAACGCGTTGTCTTGCTTCACGATGCGGTTTCCATTTCGATCGAATTTCGACGCGCACTGTTGCGTGGTGACCGAAACGCCGAGTCTGCCTGGCTTGTGCAGGGACTCCCCGTAGCGCGGATGGTGTTGCGAGTGCGCTACAAGGCGTTGCTGCGACAGCGGGCGAAGCTTCGATCAGTTGCCGGGTGGGCGAGCGGGGCGCGGCGGCGCGGGGAGCGTGCCTTTGTTGGCGAGTGCCTTGTTGATCGCCTCGACCGTCTTGGTGGCGCGGAACTCTACGATCTGGCGGGCCAGCTCCGTGTTTTTCTTCCGGTCGGCGATGGACACGCCGTTGATGGACGCCTTGCCGGCTTTGACCCGTTCGTCGTAGCGAATCGACTTGGGGTCGTCGATGAACATGTTGAGCGAGATGATCGGATCGTCGTGGAGGTTTTCGGCGGCGCCGTCTACGATGCCACGGTCTTTCATGTAGGCGGCCGCGCTGGCGTAGTCGTAGTACTCCTGGATGTGCGCCACGATGGGCGCGCCCTGCCAGATCGTGGTGAGCGAATCGGCGACTGCGCGCTGGCCCCCCTGATTGCCACCGCTGTCGCCGATCAGGAGCAGCTGTTCGAAGCCGTGTGCCTTAAGGCTCGTGAGCAGGTCCGTGAGCAGCATGCGGAAGGTCGTTTCGCGCAGGCTGAGCGTGCCCGGCGAGGTCATGTGGCCGGTCGGGGGTTCGATGCCGCCTTCGGGGACGAACTTGACGATCGGGGCGCAGAGCGCGTTGCCCAGCTTTTTGGCGATCGCTTCGCAGTTGGTGTGCAGCACGTAGTTGTGTTTGCCGGTCACCAGCCACGGGCCGTTGGGCTCCATGCCGCCGGTCGGGATGATGACCGTTTTCTTACCCGCCTTCATGGCATCCCGGACATCCATCCAGGTCATTTCCTCCATCCAGACCGTGTTGGTCGCCGGGAGTGGATTCACCGCGTCGGGGCAGTTGTACGGATTGGAGGCGCAGTTGCCGCCGCCCATGCTGCGCGGAGCGGCGGGATTGGTCTGCGCGTGCACCGCCAGCGGCGCGGTCACGAGTGCGAGGGCGGCGAGTCGTCGGCGGATCTGCATGAGCGATGCTCCGGGGGGCGGGGACTGACGGACGGGAGACACGTGTGAGGGGCGGGCGGCAGAGCGGGCAGCAAAGCGGGCGGGGTACGGTGCGCGAGTTGAACCGGCGGTGTTGAACGTCGGCCACCGACAAGGCTACGGCGCACTCACAAAGATGTTGGAGCGCGGCGTGCGTTGTCGCCAGTGCGCGGGTCGCCACTTTGCGTCGGCCGTGCGTCGCTCGCGTGTGGTGCCGCACCGCGTTAACGTCGTCGCGCACCGACACCTCTCCTCACTGTCCGACCTCGATGCCCACCACTATGCGCCGCGTCGCTCCCAGCATTCTATCACGATTGTTTCCCCGCGTTGCATTGCTGCGGCCGGCGGGTCTGCTCGGCGTGCTGTGCGTGGCGTTCTGCGCGCCGCTGCCGTCGCTGCTGCAGGCACAACCATCGCCCATTCCGGTCGCGCGCGAGTTCTCGTCGCTGCATTTCCGCTCCGTGGGGCCGGCAACCATGTCGGGACGCGTCGCGGATCTTGCGGTGTACGAAGCAAACCCGGCGATTTTTTATGTCGGCACCGCACATGGTGGCGTGTGGAAGACGACCAGTAACGGCACGATGTTCACGCCGCTGTTTCAGGACAACGGCCTGATGGCGATTGGTGACGTGGAAGTCTCGCAGACCAATCCCGACCTCGTCTGGGTTGGCACGGGCGAATCGAACAATCGTCAGAGCACGTCGTGGGGCAGTGGCGTATACAAATCGACCGACGGTGGCAAGACGTTCGCCTTGATGGGCCTTCCGACGTCCAAGCACATCAATCGCATTCTCATCCACCCCACCGACAACAACATCGTGTTTGTTGCGGCGACGGGTCCGTTGTTTGGTTCCGGTGGCGAACGTGGAGTGTATCGCACGGGTGATGGCGGTATGACATGGACGCGCGTCTTGGCGGGAGACGATGACACCGGCGCCAACGACATTGCGATGTCGGCGTCGGAGCCGAACGTGATGTTCGCATCGATGTACCAGCGACGTCGCACGACCTGCTGCATGAACGGTGGCGGCCCTGGCAGCGCGCTCTTCAAGAGCACCGATGCGGGACTCACGTGGACCAAGGTCACCGGCACCGGATTCCCCACCGGACCACTCGGCCGCATCTCGATGGACATCGCGCGCGGTGACGCGAAGATCGTGTATGCGAGCGTGGAAGGACCGACGGGCGGTGGACGCGGCGCCGGTGCGGCGGCGGAAACGGGACCGGGAGAAGCCGGCGCTGCGCCGGCGGGGCCTCCCGCGGGCGGAGGTGGCACGTTCCTCACCGGACTGTACCGCTCGACCGATGGCGGTGCTACGTGGACCAAGCAGAGCGGCGTGAACGCGCGCCCGATGTACTTCAGTCAGGTCCGCATCGATCCGTCCAACGCCGATCGCTTGTACATGGGCGGCGTTGGTCTGCACATGTCGGTTGACGGTGGCAAGACCTTCGAGACGGACGCGGCGCTGGTCACGCACGACGATGTGCACGCCATCTGGATCAATCCGAAGAATGCGGACCACGTGCTCATCGGCAACGACGGCGGGCTCGCGATTTCGCACGACATGTCGCGCACGTGGCAATTCATGGAGAATCTGCCGGTCGGCCTGTTCTATCATGTGAGTTACGACATGTCGCGGCCATACAAGATCTGCGGCGGCATGCAGGACAACTACGACTGGTGTGGACCGAGCGCGTCGCGCATGAGTCGCGGCATCTTCAATTACGACTGGTTCCAGATCCTCGGCGGCGACGGTTTTGTTGCCGTGCCGGACCTGCGCGATCCACGCATTGTGTACACGGAGTCGCAGGACGGCAACATGATCCGTCGCAACATCGTCACAGGTGAGTCCAAGAGTATTCGTCCGACGATGCAGAACGTGTCCAACTACACCGCCGGCGAGACGTATCGCTTTCACTGGGATACGCCGTTGATGTTGTCGCCGCGCGATCCGGGTACGTTGCTGGCCGCGGCGAATCGCGTGTTCCGGTCGAGCAATCGCGGGGATTCGTGGGAAGCGATCAGTCCGGATCTTACGCAGAACGCCTCGCGCGACAGCATCGTCACGATGGGCGTGAAGGGCTCGAATATCACCATCTCGCGCAACGATGGAATTTCTGCCTGGCCCTCGATCGTGGCACTGGGCGAATCGCCCAAGCAGGCCGGCATTTACTACGCCGGCACCGATGACGGCACCGTGAGCATGACCAGCGACAACGGCAAAACGTGGACGAACATCACGAGCCGGTTGCCCGGCTTCCCCGCGGGTCATGCCTTCGTATCGCGCGTGGCACTGTCGCGCTTCGACGCCAAGGTCGCGTACGTCGCCGTGACGAACTATCGGCAGAACGACTACGACCCGTATCTGTGGATGACCACCGATGGCGGCGCAACGTTCCGTTCGATCGCGTCGGGGCTCACGGGTGAAGTGGTGCGCACGATCACTGAAGACACACGCAACCCGGATGTGTTGTACGTGGGCACGGAAACCGGCATCATGCTCTCGCTCGATCGCGGCACGTCGTGGAAGCGGCTCAAGGCCAACTTTCCCGATGTGCGCGTTGACGAGTTGACGATTCATCCGCGCGACAACGCACTGCTCGTCGCGACGCACGGTCGCGCGATCTGGGTGCTCGATCATCTCGAGCCCATTCAGGAATACGCGGCGGCCGCGAAGGCTGATCTCGCACTGTTCACGCCCGGCCCGGCGTTGCAGTGGAAGAGCAAGGACGACCGCAATGACGAGTTCTGGGGGCATCAGTTCTTCACCGGCGAGAACCCGCCCACCGAGGCTGTGCTGCAGGTGCATTTCGCCAAGCCGGCCGTGAAGCCGCTGCTGCGCATCAGCGCCGCTGGCGGGAAAGTCGTACGTGAGGTGCCGATTCCCGACGAACGCAACGTGTCCGGCATTCAGACCGTGTGCTGGGATCAGCGCGTGGAGCCGATACCGGCGATCGCCGCACCGGCTGGGCGCGGTGGCGCCGGTGGTGCTGGTGCCGGTGCTGCTGCTGGTGGCCGTGGTGCTGGCGGTCCCGGTGGCGCGCGCCCGGTTCCCGGCTATCCTGTGCCGTTGCCGCCGGTTGGTTATCAGGCGGAGAATCCGTGCGCGCCTGTTGGTGGCGGTGGTCCGGGCGGCGGCGGCGGATTCGGTGGAGGCGCGCAGACGAATATCGGTCCGCAGGTGCTGCCGGGCGTGTACACGGTGGCGTTGGTTGCTGACGGAAAGGTGGTGTCGTCCAAGCCGTTGACGATCATCATGGATCCGGAAGTGCCGCTCACGGGTGCGGCGCGCATCGCGTACAACGCGACGATCACCGACCTGCACGAAACGCAGCGCGCGGGTACCGCCGTCGCGGCCAAGCTGACCGCGCTCTACGCCGAAGTCACGCGTCTCGCGCCGCGCATGGATTCGAGCAGCACGCCCGCCGAGGTGAAGTCGGCCTTTGCGGATTTCCGGAAGGCATTTGATGCTGTGCGTGTGAAGTTCGGGGTCCCCGCGCCAGTGGGTGGCGGATTCGGCGGTGGAGGAGGAGGTGGTGGTGGTGCGGCCGCCGCCGCCGCCGCGCAGGCGAACGTGCTCGGTCGTGTCGGCACAGTCAAAGCGGCCATGCAGGGGGTGTGGGAAACGCCGAGCCCCGCGGTGGTGAAACAAGCGGCCGATGCGAAGGCGGCGCTGGCACCGGCCATGGTGGAAGCGACGGCCGTGCTTGCCAAGGCGCGTGCGCTCTCGGCCACGATGGCGAAGGCGAATCTGACATTGACGGTACCCGGGAGTTGAACCTCGCACGATCGGCAGGGGGACCGGACGCAACGAATGCGTCACTGGGAGCCCCGCCGGTCTGACCATTCGCCGCAACGCTCTGCATGTTGCGGCGACGTACCTCAGATGTAATTGAACGGAATCGCGTGCGGTGCTACATGCCGCACGTCGTGTCCCAATCCCTTCGTACGCAATGCGCAGCTTGCCTCTCCGCGACGCCAATGAGGACTGCCCGGACGACCTGGCCCGTCCGGCAGGACGCTGGGCGGTCGTGCCCACACCCATATTGCTGATATGTGTGTGGGGCGCGCTGACGACGCTGCTGGAGTGGCAGCACCTGCTGCAGTCGATTGTCGCGCAACGGGGAGTTGGTGATTCGCTGCGATTGCTGGCTGCGGCGATTCCAGTGGGCATTGGGGGCGCGGGTGCGCTGTGGCTCGCGATCACGGTATCGCGTCGATTCCGGTTGCGCGGCAAGCGCTGGGCACACGCGCTGGTGGTGCACGCCGCGGCGGCGTTGGTGGCGGCCACGTACATGAGCGCCATCGCGCTCCTGCAGTATCAATTCGTGCCGGCGCTGCGGGCCAGCGGAAACTTCCAGCTCGGCGTGCGGATACTTGCCGAAGGACTGCACTACGGCGTACTGGCGGCCGGCGTGTATGTGGTCACACTTACGCGTGCGTTACGTCGTGCGGCGGTGTTCGACCGGCGGCTGCAGCGTGCGGTATGGCAGGCCGATCGTGAGCGCATTCGTGCCGACCTGCGCGCACTGAAGGCAGAGATCAGTCCGCGCACGCTTGAAGTAGCCGTACGGAGCGCCTTGGCCGACATGCGGACCGACGTTGGCACGGCGCAGCGAACACTCTTCGCGGTGGCCAGCGTGATGCGCGAGGCGGTGCTTGGTGCTGGAGTGGACGTGGTGACGTTCGAGGAAGAGCGTCAGGCAATCGACGCGTTTCTTCACGAGATGTCCGACGCTGCACCGGTGACGTGGGAACTCGATGAGGGCGTCGACGAGGCGCTGGTACCACAGTCGGCGCTCTGGTCGCTGATCGTGACCGCACCGGGCAGCAACCGGGACTCGCCGCTGGTCGTGCGTGCGCGCCGTCGCGGCTGGATGAACCGGCACCTCGAGATCTCGATCGACGCGGGTGTGAGCGAATCGACGGCTGGTGAGGAGAACGAACAGTCGGCGCTCGGTGTCGCACGCACCGACCGGCAGGCGCTCACGTCGTTGCGCACGTGGCTGACGCTGATGTTCGGTGCGCGCGCTCTCTTGCATGCGGGCGGCACGTCGGGGCGGGGGCGGAGCATCCGGCTGGTGATTCCGTGGCGTACCGACGGCGATCTGACACGCGACGAGACGGAGCGAGCGCCGGCCGCGCCGTGGAGCAGTGCGGCGCCGGGCTCAGAGTGGTCGCGCGCGCGTCGTTTGGCGGTCGGACTCCTGGTCTGGGGTTCGGCCGCGTCGATCTTCACGTGGCAGTGGATCGTGCAGGTACCGGCGAGTTTGGTGGCGACTCCGCCGGTCGGCGACCTGCTGCTGCTCGCCTGCTGGCGCAGTGCGGGAATACCGTTGACGGGGGCGCTGGCGTGGTTCGCCACCTCGCGCGCCCCATTCGGCGTGGATGGCGTCGGCGGGGGACGCGCGTGGTCGTCGTCGCCATCGTCGTGGTCGCTGCATCTGGTAATGCTCCTGCTGTCGGTGTGTGCGTCGTATCTCGGTCGGGCCGTTGAAGTGGGAATATTTTCGCGTGACGTACTCGCATTCGCGACCTCCGCGACGGAGGTCGGGCCGGTGATCCGTGCGTTGGCGGCGGTGATCCTGTACGCACTGGTTTCGGTCGTGGCGCATGTGGACGTACTGGCGCGACGTCGCCAGCGCGCACTCGCAGCGTGGCGCGCGCTGCGTGACCGGCGTGCCGATGCGGTGGCCAGCCGGACCAGTGCGGAATTGCGTGCGCTGAAGGCGGAGCTTAATCCGCACTTCGTAGGGAATGCCCTGCACGCCGCGATGTCGCTGATGCGCACTGACACGCACGCCGCCGCGCAGCTGCTGGAGTCATTGGTGGCGCTGTCGCAACGGGCCGCGGAGCGCGTGTCTCTGCAGGAGATCGCGCTGGCGGACGAGGTGGCAGATCTCGAGCCGTTTCTGGCCATCGAACGGGTCCGGATCGGAATTGGCATGGACCGTCTGCAGGTGAGCTTCGACATTCCGGCGGCGCTCGCATTGGCCGCCGTGCCGCACTTTGCGTTGCAGCCGTTGGTGGAGAATGCCGTTCGCCACGGACTCGCGCCGACCGGCCGTGGCGGACATATCGTGATCCGTGCTCGGCGGCAGGAGAACGGATTGCTTGCCGTGGAGGTGGAGGATGATGGAGTGGGGCCGACGGGTGGTACGTCGCGGCTGTCGGCGCCGGGCATCGGCGCGGGAAGTGGCACCGGAACCATGCGCCGCCGATTGCGTTCGCTCTATGGACCGGCTGCCCGTTTCGATTTGGTGCCTGCTCCGTTCGGCGGTTCGATCGCACGTCTGCTCATTCCGTGTCGCATTATGGGCACGCCCACCGGCAAGACATGGCAGGCACAATGACACCCTCACAGCCAATTCGCACGCTCATCGTTGACGACGACGTGCCGGCCCGTGCCCGATTGCGCGCACTGTTGGCCGCGGAGTCGGACGTGGAGATCGTCGGCGAATGCGGCGACGGCGTAACCGCCGTCGAGCAGATCCTCAGACTGGTCCCGGATCTTGTGCTCCTCGACGTGCAGATGCCGGGACTCGATGGCTTTGGCGTGGTGCAGCAGGTGGGACCGGCCGTGATGCCGCCGGTGATTTTCGTGTCCGCGCACAGCGAATTTGCGATCCGTGCTTTCGAGGCGTACGCACTGGATTACGTGCTGAAACCATACGAGGAGGCGCGGCTGCTCGCGGCCGTAGCACGCGCGCGCGAGGCGGTGTCGATGCGCCAGCGTGCGCAACACGCTGGTGCTGCAGATGTGCGACTATCTGCGTTGCTGTCACAGATCACGCGGACTACAGCGCCGCGCTTCCCCGACTCACTGGCCGTCAAGCTTGGCGATCAGTATCACGTGCTGCGCATTGCCGACATCGACTGGATCGAAGCCGACGGCAACTACTCTCGGCTGCACCTGCAGCAGCGCCAGCGGCTGATCACGAAATCGCTGGCACTGCTCGAACGACAGGTGCTCGACCCGGCGCGCTTTCTGCGTGTACACCGCAGCTCGATCGTCAATATCGAGAAAGTCGTGGCCGTGGAACCGATGTTTCATGGCGACGTGCAACTCGTGTTGCAAACCGGTGTGCGTGTGGACTGCAGTCGCCGCTATCGCAGTCGGTTGCAGGAGCGCCTGTACTTCACGACCTGACGGTTCACGGTTCGATCGTGTGCGCCGTCACCGATTCGGTGGAGGCGGTGTATCGGGGACGCGGTTTCCCATCCAGTCGATGAGGATACAGATGACGCAGCTGTCGGAATCGGCAGGTGCGGTGGAGGCAGTCGGCATCGACATGATCTCGTCCGGAAGTGCACGCTGGGCACGATCGCGATAGGGTCGTGTCGTACGTGCGGGTCGCAGGCCAAGAAATTGTCATGCGTCGATTCGCGCGATGGTCATTGTATGAATGCGTCCGCAACCATGATGAGCGGGACTGGAGACGTACGGGCGACGCTCCCGCGCGCAGGTCGGCGCAACGTACTGGATCAGTTCGTTTGCGCTGTGGCAGACAGCACGGCGTCTGCGTACACACGTCGCCCAACCGGCGAGTACGCCGTTGGTCATGGCCTGTGTCCCGTTCATACAGTCGTCGTGGTGCGAGGAGGAGGCGGGCGTCTACTGTCGTTGGGCAGAACGCCGGTCCGGTGGATGTGCGCGCTCCGTACACGTCCGCTCAGGCGCGGGGGCCGGTCGCTTCGATGACGAGGGTGGACAATGTACCTCTACGATGCAGGAGCATCGCGACCCCGGCCACCGGCTGACCGGGGGTTGTACGCATCGGCGCGGTCGGATGGGGTGCAGCCGCCGGCGAGCCAGCAGCCCAAGTCGCTGCCCGATGCACGGCCGAATCTGCTGGCGCGTCGCGTGGAGCTGCTGTCGCGAGAGCGTTGGGGGGCGACCCGCCAGGTTGAAGTGATCGGCACCGACGACGCGATCACGTCGGTGCTGGATCGGACGGCGCGTTTCGCGGACGCGGCAGGGCCCGTGCTGGTGACCGGCGAGACAGGGACGGGCAAAGAGCTGTTTGCCCGTGCGATCTATCTGCTCGGACGCCGCAGCAAGCGTCCGTTTGTAGCCGTGAACTGTGCGCAGTATCACGATGGACAATTGTTGGCGAGTGAGCTGTTCGGGCATCGGAAGGGTGCGTTTACCGGTGCGGCGACGGATCACAAGGGCGTGTTCGAGGAAGCGGCAGGGGGCGTTGTCTTCCTCGACGAGATCGGTGAGCTGTCCGTACCAGCGCAGGCGATGCTGCTGCGCGCGTTGGGCGAAGGCGAAATCGTGCCGGTGGGGTGCGCGCAATCGCGCGCGGTGGACGTGCGGGTGATCGCCGCAACCAGCCGCGACCTGCGTCCGATGATGGCGGCAGGACGATTCCGTGAAGATCTGTACTTCCGCCTGCGACACCTGCACCTGCGCGTTCCTGCCCTGCGTGAACGTGGCGACGACTGGCGGCTGATTCTCGACCACTATCTCGCCCGCGTGAACGCCCGGGAAGGATGCGCGAAGTACTTCTCAGCGGCCGCCTTGCGCCGATTGTCGCAATACGACTGGCCCGGGAACGTACGTGAGCTGCGTAGCCTGATCGACACAGGTTTCTACGTGAGCGATGGCGTGACCATCGAGTCGGATCACTTCGCCGAAGCGCTTGAAGAAGTGGCGCGTGGCGAGGAGCTGCGTCAGATCCCCGTTTCGCGCGATACGCACGATCCGTATGTCAGACTGCTGGACGGCTCAGGGACGTTCTGGGAGCTCGTGCACGGGCCGTTCATGGCGCGTGAGCTCAGTCGGGCCGAGGTGCGCCGCATGCTCGATCGCGGGCTCACCGCCACGCGCGGTAGCTACAAGAAGCTGCTGCCACTCTTCGGGCTGGGTGCGCACGAGTACTTGAAGTTCATGGACTTCCTGCGACACCACGACCTGAAGCCTGTCGGCTGACCGACGTCGCTGCGCCTCTATTCGATGGAGCGGGTGCTCCTTTCCGAGCGGCACACGCTCCCGCAGCAATCACGCAAGCTGTTGACAGCGAAGCAGCTACGCCGGTCCGAGCGTGTGGCCTGTCCGTTGCATCACCAGTGATTGGCGGTGAGGGCCTGCGCTCTCTGTCTTCCACCACGACATCGGGACTTCCCCATGCCAGACACCTCGCTCAACAGCTCGCTGAACACCTCACTACAGACATCAGATCGCACGCGGGTTCAGTCGCATGCCGCGACAGTCGCCGCCGCGGCGCATGACGCCCATGCGAGTGCCGACGAGCACAGCGACGAACTGTCAGAGTCGGAACTCGAGGTGGTCGTCGGAGGACTCGCCCGCACGATCGGCGAGCTCCCATCGCCGACACAGCAAGCCTGGCGCTTTATCTGACGCTCGACTGGCCGTCATCCGGCCATCCGCGCATCGATGTTCGTCCGCGCCGTCGTTCCACCTTTCGTCCATGCACTCCGATGCGATTCCATGCGCGGTCCACCACTCCTGTTGCCGCACCACTCGCGGACATTACGCACGCGATACGTGCCATGTCCGGGAGTGTCGAGCGCGCGGCGCGGCGTGTCGTACGGGCAGGCCCGATCGGAGTGGTGTTTCGGGTGGCAGCCGCCGGTGCAGCACAAATTCCGGTCGCACAAACGGTGATCGCACAGACAGGCACCGCATCGGTAGCGACGCTTCCAGCGGACTCGGTGCTGACGCTTGAAATGGCGTTGCGTACCGCGTTGCGGGCCAACCCGGCGCTGCGGATCGCCCGCGAACAGGTGCGTGTCGAGCAGGGTGCGGCTACGGGAGTGCGCGGACTGTTCGATGCCACGCTCGAGACGTCACTGGTGGGCGGACGGTTTGACGAACTCGCGCTCAGCAACACGGGCGCACCGACCGCCCTCGGCGACATCTCCACGCTGCGTCGCGAAACGATCGACTATCGCGTCGCGCTGCAGAAGCCGTTCGCCAACGGCCTGATTGTCGTTCCGTCGGTCTCTGTCTCGCAGGTCGGGCAGGCTGCGTTCGGCGAAATTCCCGTCAACCGGGCCCAGGCCGGCGTCACCGCCGTGTTGCCACTGTCGCGCAATCGTGGGGGCGGTGTGTGGACGATGCAGCAGCGTTCGGCAGAAACGGCGGTGGACGCTGCCGAGCTCGAACAGCGTCAAGCCGGAGCGCGTACGGCGCTCGATCTCGGTGTGGCCTATTGGAATTACGCTGCCGCGGATGAGCGATTGGCGGCCCTGCGCTACGCCGAGTCACGCGCGCAGACCCTGGTGGACGAAACTGCGGAGCTGGTGCGCGGCGATGCGCGCCCGGCCGCGGATCTGATTCAGTTCCGCGGTAATCTGTCGAGCAAGCGGGCGCAGCGCGCGGGCGCGGAGCAGTCGGTGGCGCAGGCGCGGCAGCAGCTTGGCATCATCCTCGGCATTCCGCCTTCGGAGATCATCGCGTTGCCCCGTGCGCTGCTCAACGTGGCCGGGACGACGGCGCCCTACAATCCGGGTACAGGACAGGTCTCCGAGGCGACCCTTACGCTGGACTCTCTGCCAGTCAACGCCGATCAGGCTGGCGGTGCGTGGGCGACGACCCGCCTCGTCGAAATTCTGTCGCGTCGCACCGACGTACGTGCCGCGCAACTGCGAGCGCTGGCCGCGGATCAGCAACGGGCGGCCACGCAAAGCGGACTTAGACCGCGCATGGACCTGCAAATCAGCGTGGCGTATGCCGGGCTCGATCGCGGACCGGGGTTCGGTGAGTTCATTGCGCCGTTGTGGCGTAACACCCGCGGTGCCAGTACGACGGTGCAGCTGCAGTACGAGCTGCCAACCCGGAACTACGCCGCGCGCGGGCGCGCGGAGCAGGCTGACGCAATCGCCGCGCAAGCGATGATCGTGCAGCGCGATCGCGCGCGCCAGGTGGAGTCGGCGGTCGCGGTGGCGGCCGCTGGGGCATTTCGCGGTCGCGCTGCACTCATCGATGCCGCAAGTGCGGTGCGCATTGCACGAGATGTCGTGGAGAACGAGAAGCAGAAGTTCCGACTCGGCGTCTCGACGCAGATCGATGTCATCTTCGCTGAAGATGCGCTGAGCAACGCACTGCTCGCCGAGATCGCGGCACGCGCGTCGTATGCGGCCTCGGTCGCCGTGCTGCGGCTGGAAAGTGGCGCACTGGCGGCCGCCGGCGACGACAGTCGCGAACTGGCCCGACTCCTTTCAACCGATACAGACCTGCGGAGGGCACCGTGAGTGATCGCTCCGTCTATCGGAAAGTCTCGCTCGACCGGCTTGCGTCACCGGAGCAGCTCGATCAGCTGATGCACGTCACCGATGGCAAGGGATGGCTCGCACTCGCAGCGCTGGGTGGTCTGCTGGCCGTGGGCCTGGCGTGGGGCGTGCTCGGTGTACTCCCGGAGACCGTGTCCGGTATGGGAATCCTGGTGCGCAGTGGAGGGGTGGCACAGGTCGCGCCAACGGCGACGGGCCGCGTGGCCGATGTCGCGGTTGCGGTGGGCGACAACGTGTATGAGGGACAGGTGGTGGCACGGCTTGAGCAGCCAGAGCTGGCAACGCAACTGCAGCAGGCCAAGGCGTTGCTGATCGCGATCACCGAGCAGGATCAGATGACGCGCAGCCGCAGCGGCGAGACAGTGCGCCTGCAGGGTACGTATCTCGAACGCCAGCGGGTCGCCGTGCGTGATCGCATCGAGGCGGCGGAGCGGTCGGTGGCGGCAATCGGCGAGAAACTGGCGGCCGAGGAACAGTTGGTGGCCAAGGGTCTGCTGACGCGTTCGACGTTGCTGGGGACGCGACAGGCATTCGACCAGATGCGTGAGACGATCGCCGCGTCGCGCAGCGAACTCGCCGCACTCGATGCGCGCGCAGCGGACACGCGGAGCGGTACGCAGGGTGAGCTGCAGGCGAGTGAGACGCGACTGGCGGAGCAGACGGCGCGCGTGGCGGAGTTAGATCGCCAATATCAGGCAGCGTCGCGCGTGACAGCACCGTACAGCGGTCGCGTGCTCGAAGTGATGGCAGAGCGCGGGACGATCGTCGCGTTGGGTGAGCCGATCCTGACGATCGACCTCGAAGGACGCTCGGTGAAAGATCTCGAAGCAGTGGTGTACGTGCCCAGTATGCACGGCAAGCGCATCCGCCCCGGCATGCTCATTTACGTCGCGCCCACCACCGTGAAGCGAGAGGAGCACGGACTGATGGTTGGTCGCGTGACCTCGGTGTCGGATTTCCCAGCGACGGTGCGCGGGATGCAGCGTGTGCTCAAGAACGACAAACTGGTGCAGACGCTTGCCGGTCAGGATGCGCCGTACGAGGTGCGCGCGGACCTGCTGGTCGATCCCGCCACACCAAGCCATTACAAGTGGACCTCAGCGGATGGTCCGCCGTTGCAGATCGCGAGTGGCACACTGGCGACAGGCAACGTGGCCGTGGCGTCACGGCGTCCGCTCGAGTTGGTCTTCCCGTGGATCAAGCGGCTGGTTGGCCTGTGAGCACGCTCCAGCGGCCCGACGCGCCACCGAAGTCAGCGTCTCCGATTCTACCGCCGGCACCGCCGGCACCGACGGCACCGACGGCACCGACGGCACCGACGGCACCAACCCCGTCGGGCACAGCGCCGTCGTCGCCAGTTCCCGCTGCACCGCGGCGTGCAGTACGCCGTGTGCGCACGCCAACCGTCCTGCAGATGGAGGCCGTGGAGTGCGGTGCGGCATCACTGGCGATGGTACTCGCAGCATTCGGTCGACGCGTGCCACTCGAAGAGCTGCGTGAAGCGTGCGGTGTGTCGCGTGACGGTAGCAAGGCGAGCAACATCCTCAAGGCGGCACGCACCTATGGCCTGCAGTGCAAAGGATTCAAAAAAGAGCCGGCCGATCTTCGCGCGTTGCAGGGGCCGATGATCCTGCACTGGAACTTCAACCACTTCGTCGTCTTCGAAGGATTCGAGAAGGATCGCGCGTTCATCAACGATCCCGCATCCGGTCCGTCGAGTTGCACGATTGAGGAGTTCGATCAGGCCTTTACCGGCGTCGTCCTCACGTTCGAACGCGGGCCCGACTTTCTGCGTGGTGGCGAAGCACCGGGCATTCTCCGCGCGGTCGCCCGTCGGTTACCCGGGTCGAAGTTTGCTATCGCCTATGTTGTGTTGGCGGGGCTCGCCCTGGTGCTGCCGGGCATGGTGGCGCCGGCGTTTCAGAAAGTCTTCGTTGATCAGGTTCTTGTGAGCGGCCTGCGCAACTGGGTCACACCGCTGCTCTGGTTGATGGGGATTACGGCGGTCATCAACGCCCTGCTGGTTCTCGTGCAGCAACACTACCTGTTACGACTCGAGACCAAGTTGGCCGTCGAGACGTCGGGACGCTTTCTCTGGCACGTGCTGAGTCTGCCGGTGGTGTTCTTCACACAGCGTTTCGCCGGAGACATCGGCAATCGCGTCGCGATCAACGATCGTGTCGCACGGCTGCTTGGTGGCGACCTCGCCACGACGGCACTGAACGTCATCGTGATCGTATTCTACGCGCTGCTGCTCATCCAGTACGATGTGGTACTGACCATCGTGGGTGTGATCACCGCTGCGTTGAACATTGTCGCACTGAAGGTGGTCGAGCGTCGCCGCGACGACATCAGTCGACGGCTGCTGCAGGACCGCGGCAAGATGATGGGCACGGCCATGAACGGCCTACAGATCATCGAAACGCTGAAAGCATCGGGTTCAGAGTCCGACTTCTTTGCACGATGGTCCGGACAACAGGCCAAGGTCGCGAACGCATACCAACAACTCCAACTGACCAGCGCATTCCTGAGTGTGGTACCACCGTTTCTGCTGGCGATAAACGGAGCGCTGGTACTCGGCGTAGGTGGCGTGCGCGTCATGGACGGCATGATGAGTGTCGGTACGCTCATTGCGTTCCAGGCTCTCATGAGCTCCTTCCTCACGCCTGTGAACAAGATGGTGGAACTCACCGGCTCGGTGCAGGAAGTGAAGGGTGATCTGGCGCGTCTGGACGACGTCCTGGACGCGAAGCGTGATCCGACGATGCTCGCGGACAGCACAGTCAGCGACGACGGGCGGGACGCGCACACGAAGTTGACGGGACAGCTCTCCATGCGCGGCGTGAGTTTCGGCTATAGTCGGCTCGACCCGCCGCTCATCGAAAACTTTTCACTCGATCTTGAGCCCGGGAGCCGAGTAGCGCTCGTGGGAGGATCCGGGTGCGGCAAGTCCACCATTGCGCGCCTGATCGCCGGTCTGCATCGACCGTGGAGCGGAGAGATTCTGTTTGACGGCCAGGCGCGGGACGCGCACGCGCGATCCGCGATGACCGCCTCGCTCGCGGTCGTCGATCAGGAGATCAGCACATTCGAGGATTCGATCACTGCCAATATCACGCTCTGGGACGATACCATTGCGGAGTCGGATCTGGTGCGCGCGTCGCAGGACGCAGCGATCCACGACGACATCGTGAGTCGCCCTGGCGGCTATTCGGCGATCATGGAGGAAGGCGGCCGGAACTTCAGCGGCGGACAGCGGCAGCGCCTCGAAATTGCACGCGCCCTCGTCGGCAATCCGACCATCCTGATCCTCGATGAAGCAACCAGCGCGCTCGATCCGCTGACGGAGCAGCGCATTGACGCGAATCTCCGCCGTCGCGGCTGCACATGCGTCATCGTCGCGCACCGCCTGAGCACCATCCGCGACTGCGATGAAATCATTGTGCTCGATCGCGGGCGTATCATGCAGCGAGGCACGCACGATGCCTTGATGTCGGCGCCTGGGATGTACCGCGACCTCATTACTGCGGAGTGAGCGAACGATGACCTTATCGACCCGCGCCGGGTTTGACCTGCCGCCCATTGTGCCGGAGACCGTTCCAGGCGCCCGGCTGTTCGCGGCACGCGGTGAGCTGCGACGCATCAGCAGTGCGCTGCCCCTGTTGCTCGCGGGGAGCGATGTCTGGCTGGTGGTGAGTGGATATGTGGACGTATTCACGGTGGCGCTGGACGGGATACGCCCGCGCGGCGTGCGCAGCCACCTACTGCGCGTGCTGCCGGGTACGGCGCTGTTTGGCGTGAACGACATGCGAACAACGGGCGCATGTGGACTGCTCGCCGTCGGCGCGCCGGAAACGCAGCTGCTACGCGTGGACCGCCAGATGCTGGAGCAGGAGGCGGCAACGACCGACGGTGCCGACGCGATGATGGCCGTCATCGAACGCTGGGTGGAGACCTTGTGCGGTGCGATGGCGGAGGCGGTGCAACAGGGAGCACAACAGCGTACGACGGATCGTGTGCTGGACCTTGAGGCTGGCGGTGATGTGTCCCTGACCACGGGATCACACGCGAGGGGTCGCAATGGCGTAGTATGGGTGCGCCATTCGCTCGGCCATACGCATCTGCTCGGGCGTGATGAACTGTTGGTCAACGGTGCGGGATTCACACCGCTGGCGCACGATGTGTGGTTGGAGGCGCGCGAACCCAGCCGTCTGGAGATCTCCGATCGTGCACGACTGGGTGATCCGGCGGTGGTGTTCGACGGACTCGACCGATTGCACATGCTGGTGTTGCGCTACGCGGAAGCATCAGCGCGCGACACCACGGCGAGCGAGCGCGAGCGCTTACGCCGTCGTGCGATCGCCAATCAGCGATCGCTGCGCAACGCCTGCACACAGCTCGTCGCTACGCTCGATCCGCAGGTGGAAGTGGTGGCAACGACACTCGACCGCCTGCATGGTGCGAGCGCGCGTACGGCAGCACTCGACGCGGCGGCATACGAAGATCTGATGTTTCTCGCGGCACAGCGCGTGGGAGCCGCTACCGGGATCACGGTTCGGAGCTATGCGCGCGGGGAGGGACTACCTGCGTCCGCCGATCCGCTGGCAGCGATCGCGCGCACCTCGCGTATACGACTGCGTCGGGTGGCACTCCGCGATTCCTGGTGGGAGATCGACAACGGCCCGATGTTCGCGATGCTCGCACAGACGGACGAGGCGGACGTGAGTGGCAATGCCGCGCATGCGAATGCGTCGTCCGATATGGCCGTCGTGCAGGCGGGTCCGACACCGCGTCCGGTGGCCATTATTCCGGCGCGACGTGGTCGTGGTTATGCGCTGTACGATCCGTTCACCGGGCGGACACTACGTCTCGATGCGACGGTGGCCACGCTGCTTGAGCCGTTCGCATCGACGTTCTATCGCAGCTTCCCCACCCATGCGCTGACCGTGCTCGACGTGGCGAAGTTTGGACTGCGCGGCTCCGGACGAGACGTGGTGATGGTTCTACTGATGGGATTGGCCGCGGCGCTCCTCGGTCTCGTCCCGTCGCTCACGATCGGGCTGCTGTTCAACGAAGTCATTCCTGGCGCACACCGTGAACAGTTGGTGCAGTTGAGCGTCGTACTCATGGCGTGCGCGTTGGCGACGGCACTCTTCAGTACGACACGCGCCGTCGCCTTGCTGCGCGTAGAAGGACGCATGGGCACGACGGTACAGGCGGCCGTGTGGGACCGGTTGCTTGCGCTGCCAATGACCTTCTTTCGTCCGTACACGGCCGGCGATTTGGCCGTCCGTGCCATGGGCATCGACAACATCCGGCAGCTCATCTCAGGTGCAACCGTGTCCGCCCTGCTCGGCGGTGTGTTCTCGCTCGTGAACTTCGGGTTGATGTTTTGGTACAGCAGCACGATGGCCTGGATGGCCACATTGTTGATCGTGATCGCAGTCGCCATCGCCACGATTGGCTCCCTGCTGCAGCTACGCCACCAACGCGCGGCGGTTGGTGTGCAGGCCAGAGTCTCCGGTGTCGTACTACAGCTGTTGGTGGGCGTAGCCAAGCTGCGCGTGGCCGGAGCGGAAACGCGTGCGTTCGCCCGCTGGGCGTCCCGCTTTGCCGAACAGCGGCAACGACAGTTCCGCTCGGAGCGCATCGGCAACGTGGTGGCGGCGATTCAGGCGGCGTTTCCGATCGCGGCAACACTCGTGCTCTTCTGGTCTGCACTGCCGTTGCTGGAAGAAGCCAATGCGTTACCCACAGGCAATTTCCTTGCATTCCTGTCGGCATACGGCTCGGCGCAGGGCGCGCTGCTTGCCACCTGCACCGCCCTGCTGTCTACGCTTTCCACCATTCCGCTATACGAGCAGGCGCGACCGATCCTGACCACCCAGCCCGAAGTTGACCACGCCAAAGGCGATCCCGGGCAGCTCACCGGCGACATTGCACTCGACCACCTCTACTTCCGCTATTCCGCCGACGGTCCGCCTACGTTGCGCGATCTGTCCATACACGTGCGACCGGGCGAATTCGTCGCACTCGTCGGTCCATCGGGTTCCGGGAAGAGCACGATTCTACGATTGCTGCTTGGTTTCGAGCAACCGGAGTCCGGCGTCGTGGCCTACGACGGGCAGGACATGGCGGGGCTCGACGTGCAGGCGACACGACGGCAAATCGGCGTCGTTCTGCAAAACGGGCAGCTCATGAGCGGCGACATCTTCACGAATATCGCCGGCTCAGCACAGGTCTCGCTCGATCAGGCGTGGGAAGCGGCGCGCATGGCCGGATTCGAAGCGGACGTGCGAAGTATGCCGATGGGGATGCACACCGTGATCAGCGAAGGTGCGGCCACACTCTCCGGCGGTCAGCGACAGCGCCTGATGATTGCGCGCGCCATCGTGCAGCGACCGCGCATTCTGTTCTTCGACGAAGCGACGAGCGCACTCGACAACCGCACGCAGGCAATCGTCAGTGCAAGCCTTGATCGCCTGCATGTCACGCGGGTGGTCGTGGCGCACCGGCTGAGCACTGTGGTCAACGCCGATCGCATCATCGTGGTGGAGCGTGGCCAGGTGGTGCAGCAGGGACGGTATCACGAACTCCTCGGGCAACCCGGACCGTTTGCCGAGCTCGCACGCCGTCAGCTCACGTGAGTGGTGCGACCAGTCGCCGCGTCCGCTGTCTGCTCATAGAACGTACCCGTGTTGTGGTTCGATCATCGCTTTCGCAGGAGACCAACGCTCATGTCGCAAACACAAGCAAGGCGTCATCGCGCCGCTGCCGTCGTGCTGGCCGCTGCCCTGGCGCTGTCGAGTGCGTGCCGCGAACGCACGCCGTCGTCAGAGCGGGTCGTGCTTGCCGCGCGCGATACCGGCGCCGTGATCGTTGCGGCAGCCTGGCCGTGGGCAGCCCGGAAAGAAATTCTTTACGGCGAGGGCATTGATCTCGCTGTTGCCGCCATCAACGCTGAGCACGGCATCGATGGGCGACCGCTGCAAGTTGTGCGACACGACGACGAGGAGTCGGTCAACGTCGGGCGTATGCTCGCCGAACGCCTGACTGCCGATCCGCGCATCGTCGCCGTGATCGGACACCTGCAGTCATACGTCGCCGTGGCAACCGCGACAACCTACGATCGGGCCGGACTCGTGATGATCGCGCCCACCGCGACCGACCCCGCACTGACTGAACAGGGAGGCAGCCGCATCTTTCGCGCAACATTCACCGAACGCGAAGTCGGACGCCAGATGGCGAAGCTCGCCCTCGAACGCGACCACCGGCGTGTCGCCATCATCTACATTCGCAACCGCTACGGTCGCGGCCTGGCCAACGCGTTCGAGGAGGCACTGTCCCACGGAGGTGGCACCATCGTCGCCCGGCAGTCGTACGATCCGGTGCCCGGAGCGGATGATCGCGTATTCGCACCGATCGTGCGCGATCTCAAGCAGCTTGAGTTCGATGCCGTGTTTCTCGCCGGCGAAGTGCCATCGGCCACGAGCTTCGTCGTCGAGGCGCGCGAAGCAGGGATCAACACGCCCATTTATGGTGGCGATGCGATGAGTTCACCGGCGCTGCTCGTCGGCGGCGCTGCATCCGACGGCGTGATTGTAGCCACCATCTTTCATCCGGACGATCCGCGTCCGGAGGTGCGTGCGTTCGTCGACGCGTTCCGACGGAAGTACGGCACTGATCCGGACGTCGGGTCGGCGGCTGGCTTTGATGCGGTCAACGTACTCGCTGCGGCCATGCGGCACGCCAAGAGCACCGTGCCGGACAGCATTGCGCTCGCGCTGCGCGAGATGCCGGTGTGGAATGGCGTCACCGGTCCGTTCCGCTTTACTGCGCGCGGTGAGTTGGCCGAACGCCCGCTGGTGATTGCCATCGTGCGCAACGGCCGGTTCGCCTTCCTGGAGCGCGATCTCACGGTCGCCGCCGCCGGCGGTCGCGCCCCGTGATCGCAATCGCCGCGCGCCAGTCGATCACCGGGGTGCCGTCGTTGGTAGCGGCGTCCCGGGATACGGCGTGGCCGGATGTGGCGGGGCCAGATGCGCTGGTATCCCGATCTGCCGATGCGTGCTGGCACGAACTCAACGCTCATGCCGACGATATTGCGGCGCTGCGTGCGTATGCAGCTCCAGCGTTCGGCATGAGCGAGGTGACTATGATGCCGTTACCAGACGAACCCTGTGTGGCCGCGTGGGATGCGTATGTGCGTGAGGCGGAAATGGACAGCGCCGCCAAGGTGTTGCGACGCCACCTGCCCCAGCTGCGCTTTGCGATCGCGGCGGACACCGTCAGTGATCCCGCGTACCGCGCCGCCGTGCGTCTTGGCGTGTGGCCCGAGACAGACGCATGGCCGGGTTTTGCTGATGCAGAAGGAATTTCGCTGATGATCACCGCGACGGCTGCCGGACGGTTGCCGGTGATCGTTGCGCGTGATCGCAGCGATTTCGAGCGATTAGTACAGGCGCTGACCAAGCGTAACGCGCCGGTTCCGATCCCCGTCTCCTCCGGCGCCTGCATGGTGTCGGGGTACGTGAATTGGGGACGCGTGCACGCCGCACGACGCGCGTGGGCCGCCGAACGCGGCAGCGACGACGCGACAGCCTGGTTGGCGGAGTTTCAGCGGCTGCGTGCCGCGCCGGCATTGTGGCAGGATCGGTTCATGCTGCTCAGCGCCGGTGCGTATGCGGCCGTGCCGGCCGCCGCCCTCGGCCTGCCCGACGTCGAGTGGCGAGAGCGATCGATTGCGTTGCGTCGTGAACACGAGGCGGCGCACTACGTCACCAAGCGACTCTATGGTGCCATGCACAACGCGCTGCACGACGAGCTGCTGGCCGACTATGCCGGGATCGTGGTGGCCGCCGGCTCCTATCGCACCGACTGGGCGCGCCGCGTGCTTGGTATCGATGAACACGGTCACCTGCTTCCCGATGCCCGTCTGCTCAACTATCGCGGAACGCCGGCGCTTGGCGATCGCGCGATGCAGACCCTGGCGCTTCACGCGTCGCGTGCGATCGATACGATCGGTCGGCTCGACACATGGATTGCGACTCGACCAGACGCGTCGTCGCACGCAGTGCGTGCGCTGCCGCTACGCACTGCGGCGCTGATGGCGCTCGCGGAGACGCCGCTGGCACGAATGGCGCGCACCGACGCGCTGGAATCGATGCAGCAGTTCTTCGAGCGCGCCCTCGCTGCATGTACGAACGCGTCCGCGGACCGTCCATGAGTGCGCCTGCACGTTCAAACGGCGACGGTGGGATACCATCCGGTGTGACCTGGCGCACCGCGCTGGAGCTGCTCATGCCGCACGGCTGGCCGACCATGGTCACTGAACGGGCGCAGGCGGATCTCTCAACGATTGCCGGTGCACTGCCCGTTGAACTGACCCGTGCGTTCTACGGAGAAGTGCGCTTGAGCGGCGATGATGACCAGACCGATGTGAGTCTCGAGATTGCACGTACCGAGCGTGCCGCGTGGCGCCACTGGATCGATGCCCAGGCCATGTCCGCGTCTCTTGCACCAGACGCCGACGCATGGCGTGCGATCAGCCGGCTCCTCGTCCTGTGGGAAAATGATCGCGCACTCGATGTCGCCATCCGCGAGCTGTGGATCGAGTTCGATCGACCGTCAGGATGCAGAGTCTCGGCGCCCTCGTGCTTCATCGGATTTCATACCACGCGTCCCGTGTCGGCAGCGGTGGTCGTAAGGTGCGCCATGAGTCTCGTCCCCGGACTTTCCGTAGCACGACGGGCGCGACTGCGGGCATCGGTGCAGGCGTTGCCAGCGTCGGTGGCGCTGGGACAACTGGGCGTCTTGCTGGCCCGTGAAGACGGGGCTCCGATGAGACTCTGTCTGGCCGGCGTGCAGGCCGGCGCACTCGACGCGCTGTGTCAGCGGCTCGGCGTGCCCGGCGCACATCCGCAGCACGCCCTGCAGTCGTTGCGCGCCGGTTGCGGCCGCGCGGAAACGGCGCCCATTCTCGACTATGTGGACCTCGACGTGACTGAGCACGTCCTGCCACGCGTCGGGCTTGAGCTGCGCTGCGACCGACGCGAACAGGCGCGAGGCGTATTAGGCGAACGGGCCTGGCTCCACCGTCTGGCGAGCGTTGAACTGGTGTCTGCCCAGTGGATCGACGCGCTGGCGGCATGGCCGCAGGGGATGCGCGTTGTACTGCCGCATCAGTTCTGGCCGTCGTTGGCGTTGCGTCGACTGAATCACATCAAGCTGCTCTGGGAGTACGGTCGCCTCTGTTCGGCGAAAGGCTACTGCCTGCTGCGCGTCGTCGACGCGCCGCCGCGGCGTACCCCCGCTGTTCCGTCCGTCCCGACGAGCGTCGCTCGTCATCGTTCTTTCCCTGTGAACCGGAGTCGAGATGTACGCGCAACCGTCCCCTCGTGATGATCGTATGAAACAGGTGCTGGAGCTCTCCACGGTTGATCCGACGTTCCGGCGCCGATTGCTGGACGCGCCGCACGACGCGATTCGTGACGCCTTCGGCATTCATGTGCCGCCGCACTTCCGCTTGCGGTTCATCGAGCGCGATGCCGAGCTGGACGCACTCGTGGTGCTGCCGGAACCGGCCAACGCGTCGGGTGAGCTGGACGACGACGATCTGGACACCGTCTCCGGTGGCGGTGGCGGCGGCGACGTTCCTTGGTAGCAGTTTCTGCGGCGCCGGGACGATGGATGTCCGGCGACGCAGCAGATGAATATGTGGACGGTGGGCCCTGAGGGCGGTACGGGCGCGCGCGGTGCAGCTATATTGTGCGCGCCACGTCCTCTCAAGCAAGACATGACCCTTATAGACCTCCTCCGCTCCGAACTCGGCGAACGCTACACGATCGAGCGCGAGCTGGGGGGTGGCGGCATGTCGGTGGTGTTCGTCGCAATGGAGCGCGCGCTCGAACGCCGTGTCGTAATCAAGGTGCTCTCGCCAGAGTTGGGGCAGAGCGTCAACCTGGACCGGTTCAAGCGTGAGATCGCGACGCTGGCGACGCTGCAGCATCCGCAGATCGTGCCCATTTTCAGTGCCGGTCAGGCGGGCGAGGTGCTGTACTACGTCATGCCGTTCGTTGCTGGCGAGTCGCTGGGGGCTCGGCTGGCCCGCGATGGTCCGCTACCGGCGGCAGAGGTCATCCGGTTGCTGACACCGCTTGCGCGTGCGCTCGCGTTCGCTCACCGCGAAGGCGTGGTGCATCGTGACATCAAGCCGGACAATATCCTGCTGGCACAGGGTGAGCCCGTCCTGGCCGATTTCGGTATCGCCAAAGTGCTGCGCGACGGCGCGGCGCACGGATCGCTGACCTCGGCCGGTATGTCTATCGGTACCGTGACCTACATGGCGCCGGAGCAAGTGCTGGCCGATCCGTCCATCGACGGGCGCGCGGACGTGTATTCGCTAGCCGCGGTAGGCTACGAGTTGCTCTCCGGCAGCGCGCCGTTCACCGGTTCGCCGCAGCAGGTCATGTCGGCGCATGTGGTCAAGACGCCGCCACCGCTTGCGGAGACTGCGCCAGCTACACCCGCAGCACTGCAGGATGTGATCGCGCGCGGTATGGCGAAGGAAATGGCCGACCGCCCCACTGCTGACGAGTTTGCGGTGATGCTCCTCGACGCGGCCAGCGCGGCGTCGAACACGATGCGAGCCGCTGCACACGTATCGGCGACCCACTCGGCGACAGCTACTGCGTCGGGTGGTGGTCGCACGCGTCTCGTGGCAAGCATCGGGATCATGGTGGCGTTGGCGGCCGGTGCAACGTGGTGGATTGCCGGGCGCGACGGCCGCGCCTCGATGACGGGCGCGGTAACCAACGAACGACCGGGACTGGCCGTGCTACCATTCGAGCGGATTGGCGGGCCGGATGACGCGTATATAGCAGCGGGGCTGACTGATGAACTGATGAGTCAACTCGCAGAAATCCCAGAGCTGCGTGTGGCGGCGCGCACGTCGGTGCGCGCGTATGCTGACTCCGCGCTGCCACCGTCGGAGCTTGGTCAACGTCTCGACGTGCGTGCGCTGGTGGAGGGGTCCGTACAGCGCATTGGTGAACAGCTGCGTGTGTCTACGCGGTTGGTGGACGTCCGTGACGGCAGTACGCTGTGGTCCGAGCGCTACGAGCGCAACGTGCGTGATCTGTTCACCGTGCAGCGCGAGATCGGCGGCGCTGTCGTCGCCGCGCTGGGGCCTCGACTCGGCTTATCCGGCCAGCGCGGCCGTAGCGAAGCCGGGACGAAGGATGCGCAGGCATATGACCTGTTCCTGCGGGCGCGCTACGCGCTGGACCAGCGGGGTCTCGATTCGTTGCGTACGGCCATTGCGCTCTTCACACAGGCCACCGAACGTGATCCGCAGTTTGCGCGTGCCTTTGCCGGCGTCGCCGAGGCAACCGCGCTGCTGCCGCAGTACGGTGGTGGCAGCTATGCGGAACATGAGACGTCCATTCGTGCATCGGCGGCGCGCGCGCTCTCCATCGACAGCGCCCTTGCGGCCCCGCACATGGCGCTGGGCTTGCTGGCCAAAGGCACCGGTGCGTGGCGTGTGGCGGAACAGGAGTTCAACCTCTCGCTCGCGCAGCAAGGCGACTTCGCGCCGGCCCATCAGAGTCTCGGCGAGCTGCTACTCACGCTCGGACGCGTGGACGACGCCATTCGCGCATTGGCGCGAGCGGCGGCGATCGAGCCCGCGAACGCGCCGATGGTCGCCGAGTTTGCGTTCGCACTGGTTGTTGGTGGGCAGGTGGACAGTGCGCAGCGCGTCATCGATCGGGCGTTAGCACAAGATTCGCGGAATGTTTTCACCCTTTTCACGCGGGCGGTCATTCTCGAGCGTCTTGGCGATGCGGATGGCGCCTTGTCGGCGATGTTGCAGGCGGTCGATCGTGCGCCGCTGCCGTTGTTCGTGGGCGGTACCGTGCGCTTGGCGCGCCGCGCCAACGACTCGAGCGCAGAGCAGCGCGCGCGCCTGCAGCTCGCATCTATGGGTGCGGTGCCTGGGATCGCGCTGGCGCGCGTCATTGCGGATGCAGATAGCGCCACGCCAGCGTCGATGGCGGCCGGGATGGAGCAGGCGATCGCCGAACGCGACCCGTTCATCTACCAGATTCCGCTGCGCATGTGGTGGTTTGACCGGATGCGCGGCTCGGCGGGACTCGCGCGCGTCGCGGAAAAGCTCGGGCTACCCACAACGGCCGTTGAGGCGGGTACATCCTCGCGCGAGTGATCGTACGCGCTGCTGGTGTACTTGGGCGTGCGTGGAGACGCAGCCCGCGTGCGAGCGATCAGATTTTCCCTATGCTGCGCTCCCGCTCCACGCATCACACCTCCCTACGAGCTTTGGTCCAAGTCATGCGCTTCCGAATGTCTGCGCGTGTTGTGCGACACAGCATGGTCGCGCCGCTGCTCTTCGCCCTGTTCATCGCCGGTTGTCAGCGCGGCGCGGTCTATACCGCATCGTCAGCAGCGGCTGTGCCGGTGCGCACCATGTCCTTCAACATCCGCTACAACACGCCCAGCGACGGCGTCAACGCCTGGCCCAATCGCAAGGCGTGGGTGGCCAACCTCATCCGCTTTCACGGGGCGGACGTGATTGGAGTGCAGGAGGCGCTCGCCCCCATGCTCGCCGATCTCGATACGCTGCTTCCAGCGTTGGCGCGCGTCGGAGTGGGTCGGGCTGACGGCCGCAGTGCTGGCGAATTCAGTGCCATCCTGTATCGACGTGACCGGCTGGAGCTGCTCGACAGCGGAACGTTCTGGTTGTCCCCGACGCCTTCGGTCGCGGGGAGCAAAGGCTGGGACGCGGCCATCGAGCGCGTGGCGACATGGGCGCGATTCCGCGACAGACGCAGCGGTTGCAGCTACGTGCATCTCAACACGCACTTCGATCATATCGGCGAGGTGGCACGCCAGCAGAGCGCACGACTCATCCGTGAACGGCTGGCCGCACTCTCTGACGGCGTGCCGGTCGTCGTCACCGGCGACCTCAACAGCGATCCGCAAAGTGGCGCTTATCGCGTGCTCACCGGCGACTCGGTTGCCAACGCGATCACGCCCCTACGTGACGCGTTCGTCGCAAGCCAAGGCGGACACTACGGTCCCACGTCCACGTGGACAGCGTTCAAGGCCATCGAAGCCGGGCGTCGTATCGACTACGTCATGGTTTCGCCAAATGTCCGGGTGCTTACGCACGCGATTCTTTCCGACAGCTGGGACGGGCGCTTTCCGTCCGACCACCTACCGGTCGTCGCGGATCTCGTGCCGTGCCAGTAAAAGGCGCCGTGCAATACGCGCAGCGCCGGTGCGGTCGCTTGCCCTAGTGTGACCCGCGCGCGAGAATCAGCGGAGATGGGCGAAGCTCTCCTTCAATGCGAACCCAATGCTACATCGCTTCCGCAGCCGTTTGGTACTACCGTCGGTGTTGCTGATCGTTGCGTGCGGCGGCGGATCCGATGGGGGCACGACGCCGCCGCCACCACCCGCAGTCGTTCCGTCACGCGTGGAGGTGACGTTGTCCGCAGGGAGCGTGATGGTCGCCGCCACGTCGCAAGGTACCGCTCGCGTCTTCGATCAAACCGGACGCGAGATGGCCGGTCAGTCGGTGACGTGGTCGAGTGCCAGCATCGATGTCGCATCCGTTTCGGCGGCGGGGCTCGCGACCGCGCTGCGACCTGGACTCGCCACGATTGTCGCCACGACCGGCAATAGCGTTACTGGAACGGCGGTGCTCACCGTGTTGGTGCCGCCCGTGAACACCGTCGTGCTGAACCGCGACACGGCCACGCTCACGCCCGGCGCGACGCTTCCCCTCGTGGCTACGCTCACCGACGCGAATGGTGTGGTGATCAGCGATCGGACCGCGACATGGCAGTCACTCGACCCAACGATCGCCAGTGTGAGCAACACCGGCGTGGTGACTGCGGTGGCGATCGGGGATGTGCAGATCGTCGCCAGCGCTGAGAGCAAAACGGCAACGGCACGTATCACGGTGCGCTCGGCGCAGTCTCCAACCGCTCCGAGAATCACGGCCATTTCCGCGCCGATCATGACGCCCGGGTCCACGATCATAATCACCGGAACCAACTTCGACGCGGAGCGGGACAGCAACATCGTGCGGATCGACGGTGTCACGGCGACCGTCACGACGGCCAGCACTACCGTACTCAATGTGACCGTCCCATCGGTCGGCTTACCCTGTCGTGCCACAAGCAACGCCACGGTACAGGTGCAACGACGCGGTGAAGTCGGCTCGCGCGAGCATCCGCTTCGTGTAGCCACGCAGCGGACATTGGGCGTGGGCGCATCGATGATCTTCACCAATGCGGCCGATGCGCGGTGCAACGAGTTCGCGCAGACCGGTGGCCGCTACGTGGTGAGCGTGTACAACGTTGCCACCACACCGACCTCGCGCAGCGACTACGTACTGCGTGGTGCGGCCTCTACCGCCGACACGCAGACGGCACGCACCGTTCTCACGGGTCGCGCAGCCGGTACCGCGGTGTCTACAGCTGCGACCATCCCGACGGCGCGGCCGGGCGCGATCGATGCCCCGCGCGAACGTCGCATCGCCCAGCGGCACGACGCCCTGCTGCAGGCCAATCTCGACTTCCTGCGCACCCAGCCCAATCCGCAAAGCGCCCTTCGCGCGTCGCAGCGACTGCGTAGCAGCGTGGCGCAAGAGATCGGCACCGTCGGCACCATCAGCTCGCTCAAGGTGCCCAACATCGGTCCGGGGAATGCCAATGTGTGCCGGAACCCGTTTACCGTCGATGTGCGCACGGTGTACAGCGGCACGCGCTCCATCATCGTCGAGGACACCGTCACCACGTATCTGGGTGCCGCGATCAACACCGGGCAGATGGACAGCCTCTATCGTCGCCTAGGCCAGGAGTTCGACAGCGTGATGTTCGACGTGCTGTCCACGAATTTCGGCAATCCGTTGCGTATGGACGATCTGCTGGACAACAACGGCAAGATCATCATGCTCTTCTCGCCGCGCGTGAACAGCTTTGAGAACGTGCTGGGTTATGTGACGTCGTGCGACTTCTTCCCGGTGGCACAGGCACCGTCCAGTAATCTGGCCGAAGTGTTCTACGCGGTGGTCCCCACATCGCCGGCAGACGGATTCAACGGCGACACACGTAGCGCGTGGTATCGCGTGGTCCGCAGCACGGTGGTGCACGAAGTGAAGCACATCACCTCATTCGCCGAACGCATTCGTGGCAATGCACAGGCCGAAGTCGCCGCCTTCGAAGAGGGCACGGCGCAGCATGCGGAGGAGATCTGGGCGCGCACGGCGGCGTACAACGGCCTGTTGCCACGCTCGAATGCCCGCTATGCCACCACCCTTGCCTGCGATGTGCGGCCGGCCTCGGCGAATGCGCCGCAGTGTGCCGGCAAACCCTTTGCGGTCTTTTATCACTTCGACGCGTTGTACGAATTCCTCGGCTCGAGTGAGCGGCTTTCGCCGCTCGGCCGACCCAACAGTGCGTCGGACGACGCCAGTTTTTACGGTAGTAACTGGGCGCTGTTGCGATGGGCCATGGATCACTTTGCGAGCAACGACGCCGCCTTCCTTGGCCCCATGACGCAGTCGCCCAGCACCGTCGGACTGACGCAGTTGCAGGTGCGCACAGGGCGACCGTGGGAGGAAATGCTTGGCGAGTTTTCGCTTGCCATGTATCTCGACGACACCCCGGGCTTCACGCCGGCCAATCCGCGGTTGTCGTTTCCGAGTTGGAATCTGCGTGACATTTTCGCCGGCATGAACGCGGACTTCGGACAAAACTTCTATCCGCGCGCGTCTCCGCTCACGGCCACCGCCGTCTCATTCGGCACGTTTCAGCGCAGTGCGACGCTGTCGGGTGGGTCGTTCAGCATCTACGACATCACCGGCACGCAGCGCGGCACGCAACTGATCGACCTGCGAGGCATCAACAACGAACCGGCCCCCGCGACCATCCGTGTGGCGGTGGTGCGGGTGCAGTAGACTGGTCCACGGAACGGAGTTCCCGGACCGCGTAGAAGCCGCCGTGCAATTCGCGCCCCATACCGCGCGCGCCTAACGCATGTCGAATAGTTCCTGATGGAACGCGCGTGCGTGCAGGCCGCGTGCACGAAACTCCCGGCGAAGGGCGCCGCCGAACGCGCGCGGACCGCAGAACCAAATGTCCGCCGTCCTCCACTCAGGGACGGCCTCGCATACGGCGGTGGCATTCAACCGGCCATCGCGGGATTCAACGAGCAGATGGAAGTCCACGTTGGCCCGCGCGGCATCCCCGCGCACCTCGTCGATGAATGCAACGTCGGGTTCGCGCGTCGTGTAGAACAGGTCGATGTTGCGGCCGTCCGGCGTGCCGGTGATTGCTTCCATGCGCGCCATGAACGGTGTGATGCCGATGCCGCCGCCAATCCAGATTTGCCGACGAGCGCCCGTGCCAAACTGGAACTGACCGTACGGCCCCTCCACCTTCACGAGATCCCCAACACGCAGTGCGTCGGGGAGTCCGTGGGTGTACCCGCCAAGGTCCTTAATCAGGAATGTCATGGCGCCGTCGCCGTGCCACGACGACGCGATCGTGAACGGATGGGGTCCCTCGCGTCCATCAAAGGTGAGAAAGGCGAACTGACCGGCGGCATGACCGTTCCAGCGGTCCCTGAATTTGATCTCCACCGAAAGGACGCGGTTGTCCGCGTGTCGTTCCAGCCGTGCGATCTCAGCCACCGCGCGGCGGTGTACACCAATGCGTCGCAGGATCGAGCGGACCGCTGACAACGAGCCGACAAGCATGAGCGGCGCAAGCAGCAGACCGATCGGCGCACGCCAGTACGTCAGTGGTAGCAGCACCACGGAGTGCATGACCAGCACCAGGTACACGACCGCGAGCAGCCGGTGCGAAACCGCGAAGTAGCGATACGGGAACTGCTTGATAAGCGCGGCGACGATGAGCACCAGCAACAGCGCGAGCGTGACGCCCGCGACCTCCTCTGCGAGTCCGCGCTGTTCCTGCAGAAACTGCACGAACGCATTCGGGTGGAGCGCGCGTGGTGTGCGAGCCGGCCGTGCACCGACAACAACAGCCGGAAGCCACGCCGGCGCCTTGATGGCCAGCAGATGCAGCAGCGAGACCACTGCCCCCGAGATGCCGAGCCACTTGTGCAGACGATACATCTTGTCCAAACCGCCAAGCATCGGCTCGAGCGCGACTGGTCGAATTGACAGCAGCATGGCGACACTCATCACGCCAATAGCCATGACACCCGTCAGGTCCACCATCGCTGTGCGGAAGCGAAAGAACGCGTACGGAAGCTGGAGCAGCTGATCGCTCCACAGCCAGGCGACGCCTAGCAGACAGCAGATCGCACAGAAGAACAGCGAGATGCGAAACAAGTCGCGCTCCTGAAGAATGAAGACCTGGCATCCGGAGTGCATGCGCGATGCGTGCACCGGTCCGACCTATCGCGCGCGTACCGCCCGCTGAATCATTTTGTACAGCTCCACCACAAGCACGGGGCACAACGACGTAACAGTCACGAGCAACACGTCACGTGGACTGAGCGCAGTCGTATCCAGCACCGAGCGGAGCGCTGGCACGTACACCGCCGCGGCCTGCAGCGCAAAGCACAACGCGAGCGCTCCCCAGAGCCATGCGTTCGTGAACAGGTCGCGCGAGAAGATCGAGCGTTGTGTCGATCGCGCATTGAACGCATGAAAAATCTGTGCCATCGCGAGCGTCATGAACGCGATGGTTTCGGCGCGTCGCAGCCCCTCACCCGTGTCGCCATGCCAGTTCAGCCCGACACGGAACGCTGCCAATGTACAGATGGCCAGCAGTGCGCCCTGCCACGCGATCATCCCACCGAATGCCCACGTCATCAGCGGTGCACGCGGATCGCGGGGCGGTCGTGTCATCACGCCGGGTGCCGACGGTTCAAGCGCGAGTGCGAGAGCGGGAAAGATGTCCGTCAGCATGTTCAGCCAGAGGATCTGCAGCACACCTAGCGGCAACGGCCAGCCGATCATGACGGTCGTGAAGACCACCAGCAGCTCGGCGAAGTTGCACGAGAACAGATAGTGAATGAACCGCAGGATGTTGCTGACGATCATGCGGCCCTGCTCGACGGCGCGCACGATCGTCGTGAAGTCATCGTCGGTGATGACCATGTCCGCCGCGTCCTTGGCCACGTCGGTGCCACGAATGCCCATCGCGACGCCGATGTCCGCCGTGCGGAGGGCGGGCGCGTCGTTCACGCCATCGCCGGTCATGGCCACGATCTCGCCGCGATCCTGTAACGCGCGCACCAGTCGCATCTTGTGCGCCGGCGAGACGCGCGCGAGCACGGCAGCGTCGCGCGCCACCGCCTCCCAGCCCGCGTCATCGAGCGCGTCGAGATCGCGTGCATGCACGACACGTGTCGGCGTACCGTCCGGCGCGCGATCAAGTCCCAGTTCACGGGCAATTGCTTCGGCCGTCACCTGTTGATCTCCGGTGACCATGATGACGCGGATGCCCGCGCCCCGACAGGTGGCAATCGTGTCGCGCACGCCGTCGCGGAGCGGATCGGTCATCGCGACGAAGCCTACCAGCGTGAAGCCCGTGGTCGGCGTCCCGGCATCCAGCGACGTGTGAACGGCGCTGCTGGTGGACGGCGCCTTGTCGTCCAATGCGCGGTACCCCAGCGCCAGCACGCGCAACGCCTGACCTGCCAGCGCGTTGTTGGTGTCCGTCCACGTCGCGCGTCCGGCATCGGTCAGCGGCGTGAGCACTCCCGCACCGATCGTCGCCGAACACATGCGCAGCAGCGCCGCCGGCGATCCCTTCGCGTACGCAACGCGCCGTCCATCCGGCGTGGTGTGCACCGTGACCATCCGCTTTGTATCGCTGTCGAAGGGCAGTTCGTGAAGGCGTGGAAACTGCTCCCGCAACGCGGCGATGTCGATCTTCGCCTTCTCCGCCGCCACGATCAGCGCCGCCTCGGTGGGATCGCCGAGGATGGCAGGTGGATCGATGCTGCGGTCCACCGAGCTGTCGTTGCAGAGCACGCCGATGCGCAGGGCGAGTGGAAGCGCGTCGTCACTGTTCACAGAGACGACCAGCGTCGCACCATTCTCGCTGAGATCGCCGACAGGGACATAGCCGCTGCCTGCTACATCCACATGCCTGTCGCCGACATGCAGCGCGCGCACGGTCATCTCATTGCGCGTGAGCGTGCCTGTCTTGTCGCTGCAGATGACGGTGGTCGAGCCCAGTGCCTCGACGGCCGGAAGCCGCCGCACGAGGGCATGCATCTTCGCCATGCGTTGCATCCCGATGGCGAGCGTCATCGTCGTCACCGCAAGCAATCCTTCGGGAACGGCGGCAATGGCGAGCGACACACCGATCCGTACCATTTCCGGCAGTGCGTGTCCGCGCAGCCATCCCAGCAGCACGATGACGCAGCAAAGCAGCAGCACGAGCACCATGAGCACGCGATTCAGCGCATCCAGTTTGCGCTCGAGCGGCGTGCCGTGCTCCTGCACGTCGTCGATCATCGCGCCGATGCGTCCAAGCTCCGTGGTCGCGCCGGTCGCGACGACGATGGCCTCGGCGCGCCCTTCGGTGACGATGGTGCCGGCAAACAGCATACTTGCACGATCACCAAGCACCGCCTGCGCGTCCGTCAGCACGGCGGGCGACTTGTCCGAAGGCACCGATTCACCCGTGAGCGACGATTCGTCTACCCGGAACTGCGCGGACTGCACGAGGCGTGCGTCGGCGGGCACACGAT
Organism: Gemmatimonadales bacterium; assembly: GCA_038234895.1. Classification (GTDB taxonomy): domain Bacteria; phylum Gemmatimonadota; class Gemmatimonadetes; order Gemmatimonadales; family Gemmatimonadaceae; genus Gemmatimonas. Next base: position 1,617 of record JBBQSM010000008.1, on the reverse strand, counting down.
CGCCGGCGCCGATCAGTACGAGGTCTCCGGGCACGAGCGTCTGCGCAGGCACCAGCAGATCGGCGCCGTCGCGTCGCACGCGCGCCTGTTGCACTTCCTGTTGTCGCAATCCTTCCAACGCACGCGCCGCTTGCCATTCCGTCACAAAGCCGACGGATGCGTTGAGCAGAATGACCAGGAGAATCGCCAGTGCTTCGACGGTGTCACCAAAGGCGAACGCCAGTGCGCACGCGACCGCCAGCAGCAGCACCAGAATGCTGCGGAACTGATGCGCCACGATACGCAGCGCCGATCGCTTAGGCGCACTCGTCAGCTCGTTGGCACCATATTTCGCTAAGCGAGCTGTTGCATGGACCGCGGTGAGCCCTGTGCTGGCACTGGTGTCCAGCAGTCGCGCTACCTCGTCGCTATCGAGCGTGTGCCACTGGTGCGCACCAAGCAGCGACGGCGCATCGGATGATGCGTTGGGCCGTCGCGTCATCGTGACGTCGTGCGATTGATCATGTACTGACATCTACACTGCGACACACACTGCTGCGCGCTGCGACGCATCTCGTCGCGGATGTCGGAGCAATTCTTGCAGTGGATATGATCGTCAGGGGATGCAATGCGCCCGGTCGCGGCGACTGGCAATACGACTGAAGAGTGACGCGCATGCAGGTGCGGAATTGCGGTAAGTGATGCGAGCGGGACATCCACAGGTCGACCGCGCCGTCGCCAGACCGTGGCTGACCACACACAATTACTGGAGATGTGATGAAAGCTCGAGACGTGTTGTGTCTCGTCGTGCTCGCGTACGCGTGTGGCGCATGTGGCGGAGCATCAACGGAGAAACGGGACTCTGCCACCGCGTCGTCGGAGACGCTGGCATCGGTCTCACCGGCCGAGCTCGCGATGTTCTCGCCGCTGCCGACGGAGATGAAGGCCGGTGCATTGGACGGCACCGAGGCGCAGACCGCACTCGGACGTGCGCTGTTCAATGAGACGCTGCTGTCTGACGGACACGATGTGTCGTGCAACAGCTGTCACGCCTTGAATGCGTGGGGCGCCGACGGACGACGCGTTTCGCTCGGGCACGACGGCAGGGCAGGGACACGGAATGCGCCGACCGTGTACAACGCGGCTGGTCATCTCGCGCAGTTCTGGGATGGTCGTGCGCGTGATGTAGAGGAACAGGCACAGGGCCCGATCCTCAATCCGATTGAAATGGGTATGCCCGATTCGACGGCGGTCCTCGCGCACTTGCGCGCCTCGTCTATGTATGCGAAAGCCTTTCGCGCTGCATTTCCGGAGGACCGACAGCCGATCACGTATGCGAACGTCGGTCGCGCCATCGGTGCGTTCGAGCGCCGTTTGGTGACGCCGTCACGCTGGGACGCCTATCTCTCGGGGGACACCGCCGCCCTCACGCTCGATGAGCGCGCTGGGTTGCGCACCTTCCTCGACGCGGGCTGCCAGTCTTGCCACAGCGGCACTTACGTGGGTGGTGATCGCTACATGAAGGCGGGTCTCGTGAACGCGTGGTATACGCAGGCGGACAGCGGCCGCTATCTGGTCACGAAAGACACGATGGATCGATTCGTCTTCAAGGTGCCGTCGCTGCGAAACATCGATCGC
>JBBQSM010000007.1:0-54515 GCA_038234895.1 Gemmatimonadales bacterium | reverse complement strand
CGTGGCGCGACGGCGCGAACACCAACAAGTTCAACCCATGGGGCAAGCGCTGCGCGGAGACGCTGGAGTTGGTCGAGCAGGGTGGGGCGCCGCCGCGCGAGGGATAGCGCGAGGCCGTGGGAGTCTGGCGGCAGTCGCGTTCTTGGCGTCGGTAGTGGCGACGAGCGCGTGGGCGCAACCGACCGTCCCCAACACGGGGCTGCGTCTCGACCGTGGACGCTTCACCGTCGTCGCCGAGCAGCGCGACGCGCGGCTGGCGAATGCGTTGCTGGCCAGCGCACTGTCGCAGGACAGCTTTCCGGGACTTCCGCGTCCGCAGGCGCGTGTGCTCATCGCCATTGCGCCCGACGCGCGTCGGTTCCGGGCGTGGGTGGGTCCGTACGCGCCCGAGTGGGGAGCGGCGATTGCCATGCCGGACGAGCAGCGGATCGTGATGCAGGGTGGCGACGCGGGTAGCGCCGCGGGAGATCCGTTGGTCGTGCTGCGGCACGAACTGGCGCACCTGGCCCTGCACGAAGCGATGGGGCGGTTACCGCCGCGCTGGTTCGACGAGGGCTACGCCAGCGTGGCGGCGCACGAGTGGACGCGCGAATCCACCATCGAGACGTCGAGCGGGATGATCTGGCGGGCGTTGCCCAGGGTCGCCGACCTCGAGGAGGGATTCTATGCCGGTGCCTCGCGCGCCACGTGGAGCTATGCGCTGGCCTATCGTGCCGTCGATGAACTGGCGACGCTGGACCCGCAGCGCGGGCTGACCAACCTGTTTATGAACTGGAAGGCCGAGGGGTCGTTCGAGCGCGCGCTGCGGCTGAGCTACGGCATGACCGGCGAGCAGTTCGACAAGCACTGGCACCGGCGAACGCGACAGCGCTTTGGCGCACTCGCGCTGGTGACCGGTGCCTCCGCGGTGCTGGGGCTGTTCGCCGTGCTGCTGGGGCCGCTGTTCTGGATGCGCCGCCGTCGGGATCGTGCGCGACTCGAGGCGATGCGCGAGCGGGACGCGGCGCAGGAGCGGGCGGCGCGTGAGAGCGCGCTGGAGGCAATCCTGCGGGCCGATGGTCCCGGTCCGGACGGTGCGGGGGTCGGGCAGGCGAGCGAGCGCCCCAGTGGCGCGGGCGACTGACGGGACCGGTCCGGACGTCGGGTGGGCGGGGTGCCCTTGTTGGGGCGGGGGCGACGCGGGTATCCTGTGAGGATGACAACGATCGAAAAGAACCGTTCGCGGGCGCTGATGTTCTGGGGCGCTGCCGCACTCGCGCTGGTGGGAGGCTACATCGACTTGGCACGCGGTGGCGAAACGATTGCGCCTATTTTGCTGGTACTGGGGTACGTAGTATTGGTACCACTGGCCATTCTCAAGGGCTGACTCGCCCGCGCTGTCGGGCTCGGGCGAATAGCTCAGTTGGTTAGAGCGCCTGTCTTACACACAGGATGTCGGGGGTTCGAGTCCCTCTTCGCCCATGCGGTAGAGCAGTTGGTGAAACGGGCCGGCATTGCATTTTGCAGGACGTAGGTGATCCACGCACGTTTGTCCCACCGTCGATACGGCCTCCGTCTTGCGATGGATTCCGGTACGCAGCAATTTGACGGTTCGTCTTTGCTGTCCCCCAGACCTGACCGGCTTTCGCACGGCCAACAGGTTGGTATTCGCCCCCGATAGCACACAGCGCCGCCGCTCTGTGCCCTGTCGGGCCCTACGGCTCCTCTGTGCGGAGGTTACGACTTTGATGTCACGGAATTTCCAGGCGCTGTCTGGGATCGGTTTTGCACTCGGCGGCATCGTGCTGTTGCCAGCGATGGCCTCGGCGCAGTACAACCGGGTCCCCGATCCAAACGCCACGCGCGTCATGGTCTCGGTCTTCAAGGCCGGCGAGAAGGGGCTGGGTGTGCAGGCCGCAGATGCGTTGCGTTCCCGCATGACCTCAGAGTTTCCCTTCAAGCAGGTGTATGTCCTGCCGAAGCAGGATATCAACGCCACGCTCGAGGCTTCAGGCTTCCCGACAACGGATGCCCTGCAGCCGCACGACGCCCGCGCGCTCGCGAATTTGCTGCGCGCCGACGAGTACTTGACCGGCACCGTTACCAAGACCGCTGCTGGTTTTAAGGTCGATGGGGCGCTGGTCTTGGCTCGCGACAACGCGCTTGTCCAGCCCCTCGGCAGCTACGAGTCGGGCAAGCTGAACGATGCGGCTGCCTTGGTCTCCAAGGAGCTTAAGGAAGCGCGTAAGCAGCTCGAGTTTGAGAAGAAGTGCGTGAACGCGGCGCGCGACAACAAGCTGCCGGAAGCCATCGCATTCGCCAAGGAAGGCATCGCGGCGTACCCGAAGGCCACGCTGGCCCGCATTTGTCTCGCGCGTGTGCTGGAGACCCAGAGCGCACCGGCGCCCGAGCAGTTGGCGATCGCCAAGGAAATCGTGGCGCTTGATCCGCGCAGCCGTCCCGGCCTCGCGTTGCTCGCCACGGCCTATCGCGCATTGGAGCAGCCGGATTCTGCGGTCGTCACGCTGACCCGCTTGCTCGCCACCGATCCGTCCAACCCGCGTCTGCAGAAGGACGTGGTCGATGCCGTCGCCGGCATGGCCAACCCGGCCATCGCCCGCCCGATCATCGACGAAGCGGTCGAGATGAACCCGGGTGATCCGGAGCTGCTGGCCCTGCGTTGGAAGATCCTCGGCGCCGTACGTGACTACAAGGCGATGTATGCGCAGGGTGAAGAGCTGGTCAAGCTCGACACCGCCTTTGCAGACACGACGTACTTCATTCGCACGGCGCTCGCGTTCGCCAGTGACAGCCAGCCGCAGAAGGCGGCCGAATTCGCCGCGAAGGGACTGGCGAAGTTTCCGGCGCAGCCGACATTGACGTTCATTCAGATTCGCGACCTGCGTGCCGCTGGGCAGAACCAGCAGTCGCTCGAAGCGTTGAACAAGGCGATGGCAGCAAAGATCCCGGTGGAGAATGCCGCGTTCTTGCGCCTCTCGCTGCTCAAGGATCTCGATCGGAACGATGAGATCGTGCCGGCGGCACGTGCGCTGATCGCAGCGGGCGATACCAGCACCGTCGTGCGGCAGATGATCGCGGTGGTGGGGCAGGCGCAGAGCGTTGCGGCAGCCAAGTCAAAGGTCCCGGCGGAGTTTGAGACGGCGATCAAGACGCTGCTCTATGCGGACTCCGTGTCGACAGGGCAGGCAAAGCAGATTGCCGGGTTTGTGCTCGGCTCCACGTATCTGCAGTTCAGCCAGGTGAAGTTGCAGGAGGCGCAGGCAACGAAGTCCTGCCCGCTCTCCAAGGAAGGAAAGGATCTGCTGATCGAAGCGCAGATCCAACTGCCCAAGGGCGGAGCGCTTTATGCCGATCAGATGCGCCAGATGATGGGCGCCGCGATGCAGCTCGACACCGGCGCTGACCAACTGATCAAGGCGTTCTGTAAGTAGCAGTCTGACTTGATCGCGTTTCACTGCGAGCCCGCCGTCGCCTGCGACGGCGGGCTCGCGTGTATTTCACCACCTCGCGACGCGTCCACGTCGCTCATATCCGGTGCATCACATCCGTTCGTAGTTTGCGGTAATGCACATCACGCTCCCACGGTACCACGCTTGACGCTCCTCTGCGATGTTCGCTAACATGCCGCGCCCTAACCAACGCGCGTGAGCCCGGTTCGTACTATCCCAACGGGGCGCGTCGGCGCCTACCATGTCCCAGTCCTTCTCGCTGAGATCGAGTCGCTCCTCGAGCGCGCCTCGACCGTGCTCGATTGCACACTGGGCGGCGGTGGACACGCCGCTGCGCTCCTCGAACGCGGCTGCCGGGTCACCGGCATCGACCGCGATCCGCGCGCGCTGGCGTCCGCGCGGGAACGATTGGCCGACTTCGAACGGGCCGGTCAATTTCGCGCGATCCTTGCCAACTATTCTGCGCTCGACGCGAACGTGCTCGCCTATGTCGAGCACTTCGATGGCGTCCTCCTCGATCTGGGTGTTTCCTCGCATCAGTTTGACGACCTCACCCGCGGATTCACTTTCCGCGAGGGCGCCCCGCTTGATATGCGCATGGGGACCGACGCGGATGTGGACGCGGCCGAGTTGCTTAACACCATCGACGAGGTCGATCTCTCCGCACTCCTGCGGGCCTACGCCGATGAGCCCCGCGCCGCTCGCATGGCGCGTGAAATCTCCCGGCGTCGCGAACGTCGCCCCTTTGCCACGGCCGACGATCTGGTCGATGCGATTCGCGCGGTGCTCGGACCGCGAAGCGGCGCGCCGGATTTCGCGCGCATATTTCAGGCGGTGCGCATCGCCGTGAACGACGAATTGACCGGACTCGAGCGTGCTCTCCCGTCGCTGCGCGACCGTCTCACGCCCGGCGGCGTGCTGGCGATCATCAGTTACCACTCGGGCGAAGACCGGCTGGTCAAGAATGCATTCCGCGACTGGAGCGCGTCGTGTATCTGTCCGCCCAAACAGGTGGTCTGCACCTGTCGCGGCGAGCCCCTTGGCGAAACGCTGACCAAGCGTCCGATCAACGCCTCTGAAGTCGAGATCGAGCAAAATCCGCGCGCCCGAAGCGCGAGATTGCGCGCGTGGCGGCGTTCGGCCTGATGGTACGCAGCGTTTGGGTGCTCGCCTGATGGCCACGGCCCGACGACGTGCTCGCACGCCGATGCGGGGGCGGACGACGTTCGCCCTTGGCTTGGCGCTGTTCATGTCCGTCACGGCCTTGGTGATCTGGCGTCGTAGCACCGGCGTGGCCCTGATCCGGGAAGGGGCGGCGTTGGAAAAGCAGTTGGCGGCACTACGCTCCGATCGGGCGCTGCTGGAGCGGAATCTGCGCGATGCGATGAGTCGCCAACGCGTCGTCCCTGAAGCCGAGCGCACATTGGGTATGCACGTGGCCACGGAGGCACAGACCCGCGCGATCACCGGACCGGACCGCGTACCATGAACGTACCGCGCACATCGCTACCACCGGTGCATCGCGCCGCGCCGCGCGATGCGGGCAACGGCGCGCGCTCAGCGTCGACAACGAATGCCGCCGCAGCGCCCACCGTCACGCGTCCGCTGGTGAGTCGCGGCCGCATGATGCTCGTCCACGTCACGCTGGTGGCGTTCGCGCTGGCGGTCCTGGGCAAGGCGGTGCAAGTACAACTCGTCGATCAGGACAAGTGGGAGAAAGCGGCCGCGGACCAGCAGGTGCGCACGCTTGATGTCGAACCATTGCGCGGGCGCGTGCTCGACGCCAACGGCGTCACACTGGTCGAGTCGCGCGAGCTGATTCGCTTCGGCGTCGACCCGCGCGCGATCGATTCCACGAAACGCTACGGCGACGCGCGCATCGTGCTGCGTCGGGAACTCAAGGCACTCGGCGTCAAGCCGGCCATCATTCGCCGCGCGCTCGACGAATCGGTGAAGTGGGTGAGCATTCCCGGACTGTTCGCGCCGAGCGATGTCGAGCGGCTGCAGCAGCTGCGAGCGGTGCGGAGTGAACGGGTGCTGCTGCGCAACGTCTCCGCCCCGGCCGGTATCCGTCGTATCATCGGGGCGGTCAACAGCGAGCAGCAGCCGCAAAGCGGACTTGAACTGGAACTCGATGCGTTGCTGCGCGGCGTGCATGGCCGCGACGAATTCCTGCGCGACGGGAGCGGCGGCCGCCTCGAGTCGCCCGCGCTCGAACGCGTCTCCGCGACACAGGGCCATACCATCACGCTCTCGCTCAACCGCTCGCTCCAGGAGATCGCGGAACGCGAACTGGCGCTGGCGATGGAGCGTACCGGGGCAACTGGCGGCGACGTGGTCATGATGGACCCGCGCGACGGATCGGTGTTGGCCATGGCCGGTGCGCGAAACGGCAAGCCGAGCGTGAGCAGTACCGCGCTGACCGATCCCTACGAGCCTGGGTCGGTGATGAAAACGTTCGTGATGGCGCGGTTGCTCGACCTGAAGCGAGCCACGCTGACGGACGTTGTGAACACGGAAAATGGCCAGTGGACGGTCGCGCGCCGCGTCATCGACGACGAACACAAGGCAGCGTCCATGTCATTCCGCGACGTGCTTCGATTGTCGAGCAATATCGGCGTGGTGAAATTCGCGCAGCGGTTGTCCCCGCGCGAGCAGTACGAAGGACTGCGCGATTTCGGCTTTGGTACGCTCACTGGCGTACCGTATCCGGCGGAATCGCGCGGTCGTTTGCCCATTCCCGGACCCAAAGGCTCGTGGACTGCGCAAACGCCGTCGGGGTTGGCGATGGGCTACGAGGTGTCGGCCACGCCGTTGCAACTCGCCGCCGCCTACTCCGCGATTGCCAATGGTGGCGAACTGCTGCAGCCGGTCTTCGTGCGCGAAATCCATTCCGCCGACGGCTCGCTGCTGTATCAGCACAAACGTCGCGTGCTGCGGCGCGCGGCCAGCGAAGAGACGGCGCGCGAGATGCGCACCATCCTTGCCTCGGTGGTCGACAGCGGCACGGCGGTCGCCGCAGGACTCGAAACGTTCGATGTGGCGGGCAAGAGTGGCACGGCGCGACGTTTCGAGAACGGGGCGTACGTTGACGATGCGTACAACGCGACCTTTGCGGCGATGTTTCCGGCGCAGGCCCCCCAGTATGTGATCGTGGCCAAGCTCCTCGATCCGCGCTCAAAGATTTATGGCGGTGTGGTGTCGGGGTTGATGGTGCATAACATTCTGCAAGCGGCGCAGGCCACGCGCGACGCATCGCTCGATCGGCGGGAGTTGGCACGTTACGCCAAGCCGTTGCCCGCGCCGGTCACGAAGCCACTGACGCCGCAAGCGATCGCGTCCGCCTCACGCGACTCGGCACGCTTCGATTCGCTGCGTGCACCCATCCCGGAAGCGGCGGCGCCTATCGCCACGGCAGGACGCGTGGTCTTTGCGTTACCCATGACCGCCGCCTCGCCCGTCCGCGATGAATCGGCCCCCGTTTCCGTGCCGGTGCCCTCGGTGTACGGCCTCGACGTCCGGCAGGCGGCGCGTACGCTGTACAAAGCCGGCTTCCAGGTGCGGATGAGCAAGGGCACGGCGGGGCAGACGCGCCCGGCGGCAGGGACGACGGCGCGCGCAGGGAGCACGGTGGTGCTCTTTACTGCGCCATTCGCCGCGCCATGACCGACGAGTCGATTGAGGCGCACGGTCTGACCGCGAGCCACGCGGGCGGCCGCTCGGTCGCGGTCATCATCGATGCGCTTCGCGATGCGGGACTGCTTGTGGCCACCAGCGAGAAGCTGCCGGAGACCATCGCCGACCTCACCGACGATAGTCGCCGTGTGCAGCCAGGGGCCGGTTTCGTGGCGGTGCGCGGTCATGCGCAGGACGGACACGACTGGATTGCGGCCGCGCAGGCTGCCGGTGCGACGTTGGTGCTCGCGGAAGACGCGACGCGCGTAGCTACTGCAGTACGCGCGGAGACGGGCGCAGGTGCCTTGCCGTACATCGCCGTGCGCGACGGTCGGCGTGCCGCGGCCGTGGCAGCGGCGGCCTTTCACGGTTGGCCTGCGCGTGCACTGTCTATCGTTGGCGTAACGGGCACCAACGGCAAGACGACCACCGTTGGCCTGCTGCGACATCTGTGCGATGAGAATGACCGACCAGCCGCATCCATCGGCACGCTCGGCGTGCTCGTTGGCAGTACTGGCGCGCCGATGGCGGGCGGCGGTGGGCTCACGACACCCGGCCCCGTAGAATTGCAGCGAGTATTGCGCGCACTGGTCGAGCGTGGCGTTCGCACTGTGGCCATGGAAGTCTCGTCACATTCGCTTGACCAACGTCGCGTCGACGGCCTCACGTTCGATGCGGCGGTCTTCACGAACCTCACGCGCGATCATCTCGACTACCACGGTTCCATGGAGGCGTACCGAACGGCCAAGCTGCGGCTGCTGGGCCTGCTGGCGCGCGATGGAGTCGCGCTGTTCAACGGGGACGACCCGGCCTGGCGCGGTGGCGCGCAGGGCTCGTCCGCGTCGCCGCGCACGAGGACCTTTGGCGTCGACACGCCCTCGGACGTCATGGCGCGCGATATCGTCTTCACGCCGCAAGGCAGTCGGTTCCTGCTGGTGGCGCCGTCGGGTGCAGTGCCCGTCACGCTGCCACTGATCGGGGACTTCAATGTCGCCAACGCGCTCGCGGCCGCGTCGGCGGCGCTGGTCGTTGGCGTGAGTTTGGCCGACGTGGCCGCGCGACTCTCCAGTGCGCCGCAAGTACCGGGACGACTCGAAATCGTGCACGCGCACCCAACGGTGCTGCGCGACTATGCGCACACGCCGGATGCGCTGGACCGTGCCCTTCGCGCCGTGCGTCCGTTCACGACGCGCGATACCGCGCGGCCAGGCGAGGCGCCGAGTCGATTGATCGTGGTCTTCGGCTGCGGTGGCGACCGCGATCGCGGGAAGCGTCCGGAGATGGGGCGCATTGCCGAATCACTGGCCGACGTGGTCATCGTCACCAGCGACAACCCGCGCACCGAAGATCCGGAGCGTATTCTCGACGACATCGAAGCCGGCATGCAGCACCGCACGCACGCGCGCATCGTCGATCGACGGGCAGCCATCTCGCAGGCGCTTGTGGAGGCTTCGCGACATGACGTCGTGCTGCTGGCCGGTAAGGGACACGAGACGTACCAAATCCGTGGCACGACATCGTATCCGTTCGACGAGCGACGCATTGTCGCCGAGCTCACAGGCTCCGCGACTGACACACCGGCATCATCTCCGCCACCAGCTCCCACTTCGTTTCCGTGACTCCATTTTTTACGACAGGGACCGCCGTCGACGCGGTGACACCGGTGCTCCCGGTGCTGCCGCATCCGTACTGGACGCTCGAACGTGTGGCGCGTGCGCTGGGCACAGGTTCGCGCAGCATCGTGCCGATCGGCGGTATCTCCACTGACACACGCGCGATCGTGCGCGGCGATCTGTTTGTCGCGTTGCGCGGTGCGCAGTACGACGCGCACCAGTTTCTGGCGGCCGCCCGTGATGCCGGCGCGGCGGCGCTGGTGGTGGAGGATGGTGCCAGTGCCGTGGGGCTCGGGCTACCCGTGTATGTCGTGCCCGACACGCTGGTGGCGCTTGGGCACTTGGCCACCGCGTGGCGTCGGGCGTGGGGACGATCGGTCATCGCCGTGGCCGGCTCCAACGGGAAAACCAGCACAAAGGACCTGCTCAAGGCAGCGCTCGGCCGCACCCTCGCGGTGCATGCGACCAAGGGCAATCTGAACAACCGCATCGGTGTGCCGCTTACGCTGCTGGCCATTCCGTCTGACGCGGAAATCGCCGTGGTCGAAGTCGGCACGAACATGCCCGGTGAGATCGCGCTGTTGCGTGCGATCGTCGAACCGGATGTCGCCGTGCTCACGTCGATCGGCGAGGAGCATCTCGAAGGGCTCGGTGATCTCGCCGGCGTGCTGCGCGAAGAGGCGGACGTGTTCGACGGGGCGCCGCTGGCGATCGTGCCAAGTGTGCATCCGGAGGTTGTGGCGCTGGCCACGTCGCGGGCACGTGCAGTCGTGCGGGCCGGACTCGTCACCACCGAGACGCACCCCGCCGACGTCGTGCCCACCGCGTGGGGACTCGACGACGAAGGTCGGCCGTGGCTCGTCGTGGATGGCACGCGCTTCGCGCTGCCGCTGCGTGGCGCGCATCAGGCCGCCAACGCCATGCTGGCGATCGCGACCGCGCGTGCGTGCGGTGTGCCCTTGGCCGATGCCGCGGAGGGTATGGCGGCGATGCCGGTGCCGAGCATGCGTGGCGTGTGGGAGCCGCTGGGTGAGGCCGTGCTCATCAACGATGCCTACAATGCCAATCCGCCGTCCATGCGCGCGGCGCTGGCGCTGTTGGCCAACGTGGGGGCGGGTCGTCAACGCGTGGCGATCTTGGGTACCATGCGTGAACTGGGGGCGCAGGCCGAGGCGCAACATCGCGCGGTCGCGCAGGCGGCGTTGGACTCTCCGGCCGAGTTGCTGGTGGGCGTTGGCGAATTCGCGGCAGCCTTTGGTGCCGTGGCGCCCGGCGATGCGCGCGTGCTGACAGCGATCGAGCTCGAATCGCTGTGGCCGCTGCTTGAACCGCGACTGTCCAGGTCTGCGGTTATCCTGCTCAAGGCGTCGCGCGGGATGCGACTCGAACGTCTTGTTCCTACTCTCACGTCCTGGGCGACCGCTTAAGTGCTCTACGCGCTGTTACAACCGTTCGCGCGCGATATCCGCCTGCTGAACCTGCTGAACTACATCACCTTCCGTTCGGCGGCGGCGTTCGTCACGGCATTGTTCGTGTCGTTCGTCTTTGGGCCGGTGATCATCCGTCGACTGCGCCGGATGGCGGTGCATCAGGTAGTGCGTGAGGGAACACCTGATTCCCATGCAGGGAAGGGGACGACCCCCACGATGGGCGGATTGATCATTCTGTTGGCGACGGTCGTGCCGGTGTTGCTCTGGTCGCGCTTGTCCAATCGTTACGTGCAACTCGCGGTCGGGACGATGCTCTGGATGGGCGCGATCGGATTTCTCGACGACTATCTCAAGCTCAAGCAGAAGCGTGAAGGGAAGAAGAACGAAGGGCTGGTGGAGCGCTACAAGCTGGCCGGACAGGTCACCTGTGGAATCGGACTCGGTCTCATTCTCTGGTTGTGGCCGCTCTCCACGTTGCCCGGAGCGTCGACCACGCTGCCGTTCTTCAAGTATGTGCTGGTGGTCCCCATGACGACCACGCTGGCGTGGCTGTATGTACCCTGGGTGACGTTCATTCTCACCGGGTACAGCAATGCCGTGAATCTCACGGATGGCTTGGACGGCCTGTCGGCGGGGCTCGTGGCGATCGCGGTGCTGACGCTCGGGCTGTTCGCGTATCTGATCGGTCGTGTAGACACCAGCGCGTACCTGCAACTGTTTTACATGCGCGGCGCGGGTGAGCTCACGGTCTTCTGCGCGGCTGTGGTGGGAGCGTGCATTGGCTTTCTCTGGTACAACGCGCACCCTGCGCAGGTGTTCATGGGCGACACCGGCTCGCTGGCGCTCGGCGGGGCCGTCGGCGCGATCGCGATTCTGCTCAAGAGCGAATTTCTGTTGGTAATTGTCGGGTTCGTGTTCGTGGCGGAAACCGTGTCGGTGATTTTGCAGCGCAGCGTCTTCAAGTACCGACGCAAGCGATACGGCCTCGAATACGCGCAACAGCACCGCGTCTTCAAGCGCGCGCCGCTGCATCATCACTTCGAGCTGTCCGGGTGGCCGGAAACGCAGGTGGTGATTCGTTTCTGGATCGTCGGGGTGCTGTGCGCGATCCTCGCGCTGAGCACGTTGAAACTGCGTTAGCGCCGGAGAACCGTATTCATGGGCCGCTTGCATGGGTGACGCGCGACTTCCGCAGGATCTGGCTTCCGTGGTGGCGCGCCATTTGGTGGAGCGTCGCGGGGAGTTCGCCGTGATCGGGCTCGGGCGCAGCGGACTGGCCGTGGCGCGGCTGCTGCGCGCGGCCGGGGTCGCCGTGTACGCGTCCGATGCGGGAGACTCCGCCGCAGCGCAGTCCGCCGCGTCCGAGCTTGGGCGCGAGGGCGCCGCAACGCAAACCGGCGGGCACGACCTGCCGCGCATTGCGCGCGCAGCGGTCGTCGTGGTAAGTCCCGGGGTGCCGCCCGACGCGCCACCACTGCGCGCCGCGCGTGATGCGCGGGTGCCGATCGTGAGCGAAGTGGAGATCGCGCTGCGCCTGCAACCGGGCCTGCGCTACATCGCTACCACCGGCACCAACGGGAAGACCACCACCACCGCCATGATCGGCCACTTCCTGCGAGCGCTCGGCCACGATGCGGTGGATATCGGCAACATCGGCACACCGGTCTCCGAGATGGCGCTGCGAAAAATCCCGCCGGTGTGGGCGTCGCTCGAACTGTCGTCGTTCCAGCTTCACGACACCCCCGGCATCATGCCGGAGGTCGGCGTGCTCACCACGCTCAGCCCCGACCATCTCGATCGCTACGCGAGCGTCGACGAGTACTTCGCCGACAAACAGCGGCTGTTCGCCAACAGCACCGTGGTGTCGCAGTGGGTTGTCACGGCGGATAGCGCCGACGTCGACACCATGGTCCGCGGCGTCATGGGGCATCTGCACCGCTTCTCCACGCAACGCCGTGACGTGGACGCGTACCTCGATCGCGAGAGCGGCATGCTGCAGCTGTTAGGTGCGCCGTTGGTGCCGCGTGCACAACTGGCGCTCGCCGGTGATCACAATGTTGCCAACGCGCTGGCGGCGTTGCTGGCTGTGATGGTCGCCGACCCGATCCACACCACGCATTCGGCGCGTGAAGCGTTAGCGGCCGCCGTGGCATCATTCCGCGCGCTGCCACACCGACTGGAGCCGGTCGCCGAAATCGACGATGTGCTCTGGCTCAACGACTCCAAGGCAACCAACGTGGCATCCACGCAGGTGGCCCTCGCCGGCATGACGCGTCCCACCGTCGTGCTGCTCGGCGGCCGGCATAAAGGCGAGCCGTATGCGGCGCTCGTGCCGGAACTGCTGCGCACCGCGCGCGCGGTGTTGGCGTACGGCGAAGCGGCGCCTCGCATCGCCGCTGATCTGGAGGCCGCACTCGACGGTCGGGTCGCGTTTGAACAGTTGGCCGAGGCGCCGTTCGCGGCCGTCGTCTCGCGCGCCCGCGCACTCGCCCGCCGTGGCGACGCGATACTGTTGTCGCCGGCCTGTTCCAGCTACGACATGTTCGCCAACTACGAAGAGCGGGGCCGGACGTTCGCGCGCCTGGCCCACGAGGGTTCATGACGTCGATCGGCGCATACGCAGCGTCCGGCGCGAGTGCGTACGGCGCAGGCGAGGCCGGGGCGCACAGCGGCACGAGCAACGGTACCGACGTGCGCGCACGCTGGCATATGGGAGTCGAGGCGCGCGCACTGGTACTGGTCACCGCGGTATTGGTCGCCTTTGGGCTGGCCGTGCTCTACAGCGCGAGCGCGCTGACGGTCAAGCCGTCGTATGTGTTCGCGTACCGGCAAGCGATGGGTGTGCTGCTGGGTGCCGTCCTGTTTGCGGTCGCGTCCAAACTCGACGCGGAATCGTGGCGGAAACTGGCGTGGCCCATCATGGGACTCAGCCTCTTCCTCATGTTGCTCACTGCCATTCCGGGGACCGAGGCGATCGTGCCCAAGCGCGACGGCTCGCGTCGTTTTCTGGTAGGCGGGTCGGTGCAACCATCGGAGTTGGCCAAGTTCGCGCTGCTGATCTGGGTGCCCATGCTGCTGGTGAAAAAAGGCGATGCGGTGCGTCGACTCGGGAAGGGCTTGCTACCGTTCATCGTGGTCATCGGAGCGTTGGTGATCATGGCGCTGCGCGAGCCCGACTTGTCGGTGGCAATGACCTACTGCGTGCTGATGGGCGTCCTGCTGTTCGTGGGTGGAGCGCGCGTGGCGCATTTCATATTTCTCGGCATGCTCGCCATTCCGTTGCTCGTACATCAAGTCAGTACGAAGGACTATGCCAAACGGCGCTGGGACAGCTTCGTCGGCAATGAGCAGGCGGACAGCTCACGCACGGCCGAGTCGGCGGTGTCGGTGCAGCAGAAACAGTCGCTCATCGCCGTGGGTTCGGGCGGACTGCTCGGCGTGGGCTTTGGTGAGGGGAATCAGCAGCGCGGATGGCTGCCGCTCGCCTACAACGATTTCATCGGCTCGGTGGTGGGCGAGGAGCTCGGCTTTGTCGGACTGGCGGCGCTCACGCTCGCCTTCGCACTGTACGGCTGGATCGGATTCCGTATCGCACGACAGGCGCGATCGCCATTCACATCACTGCTGGCGGTCGGGCTGACCTTCACGACCGTGCTGACCGCGTTTACGCACATCGGCGTGGTCATCGGACTGCTCCCCAACACCGGACTGACACTGCCCTTCGTGTCGTTCGGCCGCTCGAACCTGGTCCTGACCATGCTGATGACCGGTATCCTCGTGAACATCGGCAGCACGCGCGAACGCGTGTACGGTGAATCGGCCACCGATCCGCTCACCACGATCGCCGGGTGAGTTTGCGCGTCTTGTTCGCGGGGGGTGGCACGGGCGGGCATCTTTATCCCGGCCTCGCGATTGCGCGCGCGCTCGTGCGCGACGCGCCGGAGGTGGAACCGTTTTTTGTCGGCGCGCAGCGCGGAATTGAAAAGGACATTCTACCGACCACGGAGTTTCCGCACGCGCTACTCACGTTGCATCCGTTGTATCGCCGCACGCCCTGGAACAACTGGCGCACGGTACAGGGCGCCGTAGGGGCATGGCGTGCACTATCGCGTCTCGCGAAAAGCAATCCGCCACGATTGGTAGTGGGTACCGGCGGCTACGCGGCGGGTGTGGCGTTGGCGTGGGCGCGAGCGCATGCCATTCCGACCGTCATGCACGAGTCCAACAGTCATCCCGGTCTCACCACGCGCACCTTCGCCGGCGGCGCGGCGGCGATCTATCTCGCCTTTCCCGAAGCGGCGGAACGCTTGCGCCCCGGCGCCCAAACCGATGTCCGCGTGCTCGGCTGCCCCATCGACCCGCCGCCGTCGCCACTGCCGGTGCGTGCGCAAGCCAAGGAACGGTGGCAACTCCCCGCCGACGCATTCGTGGTGCTGGTGACCGGAGGCAGTCAGGGCGCGCGCGCGTTGAATGAGGCGATGGCCGCATGGTGCGCCCGCGGACTTCCCGATCGAGTGGCGCTGATTTGGGGCACGGGCAACGCGCACGCCGCGGCGTATCTCGACCGCGAATCGCGCATGGTGCGGGTGCGCCCCTATCTCGCCCCGATCGCCGATGCCTACGCGGCGGCCGATCTCGCGATCACGCGCGCCGGCGCGATGACGATTGCCGAGTTATGCGCGTGGGGTATTCCGTCGGTGCTGATTCCGCTGCCCACGGCGGCGCAGGACCACCAAACTTTTAACGCGCTGGCCGTCGCCGGCAGCGGTGCGGCGGTGCATCTGCCGGAAGCCGAACTGTCCGCGGACAGTCTCGACGCTACGGTGCGCGTGCTGCTCGAACGACCCGAGCAGCTGACGCTGATGCGCCGCGCCGCGCTGTCGCGTGGACACCCCACGTCAGCGGTCGAGATCGCACGCGCGCTGCTGCAGTTTCTCACCTCCGTTGAGACGCAGCATGCGCTCCGGCATATTCCGTAGATAATGACCCTCGTCAACAACGCAGATCCGCGTCCGGTGCATTTCATCGGTATTGCTGGTGCAGGCATGAGCGCGCTCGCCGAACTGCTGTCCCGTCGCGGCGTGGCGGTGACGGGCACCGATGCCAACCCCGCCGGCGCGCCCGATCTCGCCGCACTTGGCATCGTGGTGCATGCGCACGATGCGGCGCTCGTATCGCACGCGCGTGCCGTGGTCTACTCGTCCGCCATTCCCTCTGAGCATCCCGAGATGGTCGCCGCGCGCACGCTCGGCCTGCCGCTCGTACGTCGCGCTGAGGCGCTGGCTGAAGCGGTGAGTGGGGGCACGTTGGTGGGCATCAGCGGCACGCATGGCAAGACGACCACGACC
This sequence comes from Gemmatimonadales bacterium, assembly GCA_038234895.1. Lineage (GTDB taxonomy): Bacteria > Gemmatimonadota > Gemmatimonadetes > Gemmatimonadales > Gemmatimonadaceae > Gemmatimonas. The sequence continues at coordinate 39,000 of JBBQSM010000007.1, read as the reverse complement.
GTGATGACCACCGAGGCGCTCGCAGCGGCGGCTGTCAATCCGACGGGTGTGGTTGGCGGGCGGGTGGGCCACTGGGGCGGCAATCTGCGATTGGGTGGCGACACGTACGTGGTCGAAAGCGACGAATACGACCGGTCGTTTCTCGCGCTCAGTGCCGACGTCGCGGTGGTGCTCAACGTGGAAGCCGATCACCTCGACATCTATCGCGATCTCGACGACATCTCGCGGGCGTTCGAGCAGTTCGCAACGCCGTCACGCGTTGTCGTGCGGTGCGCCGATGACGACGGAGCGATGGCGCTGCGTCTCCGCAGGTCCGCCGAGGTGATCGCGTATTCAGCAACGGTTGCGGGTACGGCGCCCTCGGCGCATGCCGCGGAAGCGCGTCTTGTTGCACAGGCGCTGGTGCTCGACGCCGATGGGGCACGATTCGACGTGCACTTTGATGGAGCAATGCTGGGGCACGTGGAGCTCGCGGTGCCCGGCGTGCACAACGTGCGCAACGCGCTGGCCGCCCTCGGCGCCGGGCTGGCGTTGGGACTCACCGTACCCGCCATGGCCCCGGGGCTGGCGGCCTTCCGGGGCGTCGAGCGACGGTTTCAGCGGCTCGGCAGCGCGCAGGGGGTCGACGTGGTGGACGACTACGCACATCACCCTACCGAAGTCGAGGCGACACTCGCCGCTGCACGGCACGCGTTTCCGGGGCGACGCATCGTGCTCGCGTTCCAACCGCATTTGTACTCGCGCACCCGCGACCTGCAGCACGAGTTCGCCCGCGCGCTCAGTCTCGCCGACGTGCTCTTCCTGTGCGACATCTACGGCGCGCGCGAAACACCCGATCCCACCGTGACCTCCGCGCTCATCGCTGATCGCGTGGCCGCGGGCACGCTGCATTGGCGCGGTCCGCGCGCCGAGGTCGCGGCGGCGCTCACGGCCGCGGTGCGGGCGGGCGAGGTGGTCATCACCATGGGGGCCGGCGACATCACGCGGACGGGGCCCGAGCTGTTGCGCGCGTTGTCTGATGCGTCGCTGACGTCCTTGTCATCGACGACGCCGACCTCTTCGGCGACCTAGGCGCGCCGCGTGGCCACCACCGTTTCTTCGTCGCGGGCACAGTCGACGCCGGCCGGGCGCGCGCCCGAGGCGACCGCGTTCGGTGGGTCGGCGACCGGCGCGTCGACGCGTGCACCGCGTCCCCTGTGGTGGCGGGTGGTGCGGGCTGTGCTGATTGCGTGCGGTGCGGTGGCGTTGGTAGGGAGTCCGTGGTGGGGACCGCTGGCGCTCGCGCGGCTCGACTACTTCCATGTGCGACGCGTCGAGTTTGAAGGGCTCCGTTATGCGAAGGGCAGCGAACTGCTTCGACTGATCGCCGTCGACACGACGCAGTCGGTGTGGCAGCCGCTGCCTCCGCTTGGTGCGCGTGTCGCCACGCATCCGCTCGTCGCCGAGGTGGACGTGGTGCGTCGACTTCCGGGAACGCTGCTCGTGCGCGTGACCGAGCGTGAGCCGGTGGCGTTGGCGCCGATCGATGGGATCTTGCGCCCCGCCGACGTGCGGGGCCGTGCGTTGCCGATCGATCCGACGCAGGTGCCACTCGACGTGCCGATTCTGGCGGGGGCGGATACTGTGCTGTTGCGCGTGCTCGATGCCTTGCGGCAGCACGCGCCGGCGCTTTACGCCCGTGTGACCGAAGCGCGGCGGGCCGGTCCCGACGAATTGCACATCATGCTCGGCTCCCTGCGGATTCGTACCGCCGGCGACGTGACCGTGAGCCGCTTCCGGGACATATTACCCGTGGAGGCGGATCTCGCGCGGAATCAACTGCGCGTTGTGGAGTTGGATCTCCGCTTTCGAGACCAGGTGATCGCCAGACAGCCATGACAACCGAACCCATCGTCGCCGCGCTCGATATCGGAACCGCCTACACCACCGCCATTGTGGCGACGGTGCACGGGGACATGCCGCGTGCGCCGGTGCTGCGCGTGCTGGGCGTGGGTCGCACGCGCACGCAGGGGCTGCGACGAGGGGTGGTGTCCGACATTGAGGAGGCGACGCGCTCTATCAAAAAGGCGGTGGAAGAGGCGAGCCGCGTTGCCGGCGTCACACCCGATGCGCTGTATGTCGGGATCGCCGGTGAGCATGTCCGCGCGATGTCTTCGTCCGGCGTCGTTGCGATCAGTGGCTCGGAAATCACGCGCGCTGATGTGCAGCGGGTGAACGATGTGGCCCGTGCCATGGCGATTCCGCAGGACCGCGAGCTGCTGCACGCCATCTCTCAGGAGTATCGCGTCGATCGCGCCGACGGTATTCGTGATCCGGTCGGCATGATCGGAACGCGGCTTGAGACCGAGATGTACCTGATCACGATCGGGGCCTCGCCGGCGATGAATCTGCGCAAGAGCATCGAGCGGGCCGGGTTCCGCGTGCGCGAGCTGGTGCTCGAGCCGTTGGCCAGCGCGTGGGCCGTCCTCACCGACGACGAGAAGGAGCTTGGTGTTGCCCTCGTCGAGCTGGGCGCCGGTACGACCGACGTGGCCGTCTTTCATGAAGGCAAGATCCGGCACCTGGGCACCATGCCGTACGGCGGGCACACCGTCACCAGCGATCTGGTGCAAGGGCTGGGCGTCACGCAGCACGACGCCGAGCAACTGAAAGAGGCGTACGGGTGTGCGTACGAGCCGCTCGTCACGGCCGATCAACTGATCGCTTTGCCCGCGACCGCCGCGCACGGCGAGCGTCATCTGTCGCGCGAGCTGATGACGCACATCATCCATCAGCGCATGGATGAGATTTTCGACAAGGTGCAGCGCGAAGTGCAGACGGCTGGTTTTGCGGGCAAGCTGAATGCCGGCATCGTGCTGACGGGCGGCGGCGCGTCTCTGGAAGGGGTGAGCGAACTGGCCGCCGACGTGTTTGGCGTGGGTGTGCGCGTGGGAATGCCGGGCGACAAATTGGACGGTCTCGTGGAGACGGTGTCCGAGCCCTCGTATGCGACCGTGGTGGGGCTGGCGATGTACGGCGCGGCGCGTCATGCGGCGTCGGGCGGGGCGACGCCGCGTCCATCGGGGTCCGGTGGCGTGGACAAGATTGCATCGCGCGTGAAGACCTGGCTGCAGGAATTCTTCTAAGCAGCGCTCGCGTCGTCGCGCCGTCGCGCCGTTCCTGCGGCGGCTTGGGGTCGCGATGCGGTGTGGGTCTGCGCGTCGCCGTCATCGTCAAATATCACATCTCGTTTGAGAACGACGCGTTGTGGATAACAGATGTGCGCGCGGCGCGGCATTTGCGCGTGTGATCGACCGCGCCAAGTGCGTCGCGCTGCATGGGTTGCGCTGGCCAATTGAATGTGTATTCTAGGCTCATTAACAACATCGGTTCACCGTGCAGATCGACTGCACCGCCGGTGTCACGCGGATCGTCGAAGCCGGCGATGCTCGCGTCTGCTCAGTGCTGGCCGTTCCGCGCGCGTGCGGAACGACGCGCCACCCACCCTGCGCCTTGCCGAAGCCCGTATGGAGCTACCCCGAATGACCTTCGAGTTCGAAGAGACTGCCTCCCAGAACGCCCGCATGAAGGTCGTGGGCGTCGGCGGCGGTGGCGGCAATGCCGTCAACCGCATGATCGAGGAGCATCTCGAAGGCGTGGAGTTCATCTCGGTGAACACCGACGCGCAAGCGCTGATGAACTCCAAGGCCGACGTCAAGATCCAGATCGGCAAGAAACTGACGCGAGGACTCGGTGCGGGCGCCCGACCCGAAATCGGACGTCAGGCCATCGAAGAGAATCGGGAAGACGCCAAGCGCGTCCTCGGCAACGCCGACCTCGTCTTCGTGACCTGCGGCATGGGCGGCGGAACGGGCACCGGCGCTGCTCCGGTCATCTGTCAGTTGGCGCGAGAGGCCGGCGCGCTCACCGTCGGCATCGTGACGCGGCCGTTCCTCTTCGAAGGGCGCAAGCGCATGCGTCAGGCGGAAGAGGGGATCGCCGAAATGCGCAAGCACGTGGACACGATGATCATCGTGCCCAACGAGCGACTGCTCGCAGTCGTCGGCAAGGGCATTCCGTTCCACGAAGCGCTTAAAAAGGCAGACGAAGTCCTGTTGCACGCGACGCAGGGCATCTCGGTTCTCATCAGCGAGACGGGACTGGTGAACGTCGACTTTGCCGACGTGCGCACCGTCATGCAGAACGGCGGCTCGGCGCTCATGGGCACCGGGATCGGTCGCGGCGAGAACCGCGCCATGGAAGCGGCGCAGCAGGCCATCGCCTCGCCGTTGCTCGACAATGTCTCCATTTCCGGCGCCACGGGCGTGCTGGTCAACATCACCGGCGGAGAGGACCTCACCCTCGGCGAAGTGCACCAGATCAACGACATCGTGCACGACGCGGTCGGCGAGGAGGCGGAAATCATCTTTGGTGCGGTCCACGAGCCGGCCATGATGGGTGAGATCCGGGTCACCGTGATCGCTACCGGCTTCGATCGTCTGATGCAGGGAAGTCTGGGCAACGGCAGCACCCATGCGTCACATGGAGGTGCGGTCGGACATGCCCAGGCGCCGATGCACCATTCCGCGGCTGGCCAAAAGAATCCCTCGGTGCTACCGTTCCCAACCCGGGACCGGCCTGCGCCGAGACCGGTAGCCCCACCGGTTCGTCCGGCGTGGGAAGGTGCGCCGCCGCGCCCTCCACGCGTCCCTCCCAGCAGCACAACGTCCAGTTCCGAGCTCGACGACATGGAAATCCCGACGTTCATTCGGAGACAGATGGATTGAACCGGTCCCGATGGTCTCTGCTGGTCGCCGCCGCGCTCTTCGTGGTCGGCGCTGGCGCGATATCCCTCGGACGTCCGGTCCGTGAGCGCCCCGCGGCGAGTGTACTCGACGCGGGGTCTCGTGCTTCCATGGCCTCCCGCTGGCGCACTCGGGTGGACACGGTGCAGCGCGGTGAGATGCTTCTCGCGGTACTGCAGCGCGCCGGACTGTCAGCCTCCGAGGCTGCCACCGCCCTTGCCTCTGCCAGCACTGTCGACGCGCGCCGCATCCGCGCCGGCACCACGGTCACCACGCGCGTCAGTCCCGACTCGGGCGCCAGCGAAGTCGTACTCCAGTTGGCCATCGACCGGCTCGTTCGTCTGAGCAAAACCGATTCGTCGTGGGCCGAGTCCGAAGAGACGCTCAAGTGGCAGACCGACACCGTCGTGGTGGGCGGTGAAATCCGGTCTACGCTCACCGCCGCCGTGCAGAGCGGAGGCGAAGCGTTCCCCGGCAACGTGCGGAACGACGTGGCCTACGCGCTGGCTGACATCCTCGAATATCGCGTGGATCTGAGCCGCGATCTGCGGGTCGGCGATTCCATCCGGGTGCTGCTCGAGCGACAGACCGCGCCGAATGGCGTCGTGCGCCCGGGTAACATCCTCGCGGCGCGATTAACGGTCGCCGGCCGAAAGGTCGAGACGGTCCGCTTCACCGACGCGTCCGAGAAACCCACCTATTTTGACGGCGAGGGGAAGTCGATGCAGGCCGCGTTTCTGCGCGCGCCACTCGCGTTCCGTCGCATCTCCAGCGTTTTCGGACGCCGCAAGCATCCCATCCTCGGCATCTGGCGTGCGCATCAAGGGATGGACTACTCCGCCGCTGCCGGCACCCCAGTGCGCGCATTGGGTGACGGCCGTATCATTTTTGCCGGCTGGAAGGGCGGCTACGGCCGCGTGGTTGAGATCCGTCACCGCAACGGCTACGTCACCCGGTACGGTCACCTTCGCGGTTTTGCCAAGGGCATTCGGGCCGGCGCCAATGTGAGCATTTCCAACACCATTGGATTCGTCGGAGCGACGGGGCTGGCCACTGCGCCGCACCTCCACTTCGAAGTGCTGGTGGGCGGCGTGCATCGTGATCCGCGGGTGGCAATCAAGTCGGTTGCAGGCGAGCCACTGGCCGCGGTCGATCGCGGATCGTTCGGTGCGCTCAAGGCCCGACTGTTCGCGATGCTCGAATCTCCCACCGCCACGCGCAACGGCGGAGACTGATCGTCCTTGATCGTCCGTTGTCGGTGCCGCACGGCCCGACCCCGTGGACATTGGGGCTGCGTCTCGTGACGTTACGCCCGTGATCCGCTGGACTATCGCACTCGCGCTCGGACTGGTCGTTGCCTGGATCGCCTATGGGCGTTCGGGTGGTGGCCAGCGTGTGCGCGTGGTCGCCCTTGCGGCCCTGCGCGCCGCCGCCGTCGCGTTGGTGGCCGCCATGCTGCTCGGCGCCCCGTCGGCCCCCGCGCGCCCGGCCGCGCCGTTGGTGGCCCTCGACGTGTCTGCGTCCTGGCGCCGAGCCATGGGAGACGATTCGGCTGCAGTCATCGCATTGCGCCGTGACGCCGCCGCTGCGGTGGGCACCGGCGATCAGCTGATTTTTGTCGGTGATTCCATGCGCGACGCAGACGTCGGCGATATCGCGCGCGTTATGCCCGACGACGGTGCGTCACGCATCCGACCGGCCGTCGATCGTGCCGCCGCCCTCGGGCGTCCGCTGGTGCTCGTGACCGACGGCGAAGTGGACGATCCGGAGGCCATGGCGGAGGCGCCACCCGGATCCGCCGTTCGCGTGTTGCCCCGTACGGTACGTCGCGACGCGGCGCTGGCGGACTTGACCGTTTCGTCCAGCGCGACGGCGGGTGACACGTTGCAGGTGGTGATGTTGGTGGTGGCCGGAGGTGCGGGCAGCGTGGATGGTCGCGTCAGTGTGCTCCTCGATTCCACCGTGGTGAGTTCGGCGCCGCTTGCCTCGCTCGCGGCGTTCGCGTCAACGCGCGTGACCTTGCCGTTGCCGGTGCCGCGTGGCGCGCGCCAGTCGGTCGTGCGGGCCGTTGTCCAAGTGCCGGGCGATGTCGAGGCACGCAACGACACGCTGGGTGCGGCGCTGGAGATCGCCGACCGCCCGCCGGCCGTGTTCGTGTCGACCGCGCCCGATCTGGACGTGCGCGAGGCGCTGGTCGTGCTGCGCGGGGCGTTGCAGGTGCCCACGCGTGCGTATCTGCGCGTCGCTCCGAACGTCTGGCGCGAGGAGGGGACATTGGCCCCGGTCAGCGAAGCCGACGTGCGTGCCCGGGCAGCAGGGGCGGGTATGCTGGTGGTGCATGGCGATACGTCGTGGGCCGGGCCGCTGCGCGCCGGTGGTCGGGGCGCACGTGCCCTGTGGACTCCGGCCCCGCCGACCGCGGTTGCCCGCGCCGGAGAATTGGCCCGCGTGTCGGAGTGGTATGCCACGGGGGCACCGACCTCCCCGTTGTCCGGTGCACTGGCCGGACTGCCGTGGGACACATTGCCGCCGCTGACTCTTGCAGGTCCGGCGCGTGGGCAGTTCACCGTGCTCGAGATGAAATTGGGCAAAGCCGGACAGGCGGTGGCTGCGATTGCCGGTCGTGATGACGCGGGCGCCCGCACGCTGATCGTGTCCGGGTCCGGCTATGCGGGATGGGCGCTGCGCGGCGGCCGGAGTGCGGAAGCATTCACGGCACTCTGGGGCGCCATTTTCGACTGGCTCGCGGCAGGGCGGGGCGATCTGCGGGCGGCGCGCCCCGCCCTGAGTTCCGTGCGGGCGGGCGAGGCGGTGCGGTGGCGTCGAGGTGGTGCGGATTCGGTCGTTCAGGTGACCCTCACCCCCCGCGCGTTCGGCGCCACGACGCCGAACCCCACGACGCCGAACCCCACGACGCCAGCGTCCACGACGCCAGCGTCCACGACGATGCGCTCGATGCCGCCGCTGCAGTTGCGCTTCACCGGCGCCGCGTTTGAGACCTCCGGACCTGCGCTGCCAGCCGGCGTGTACGACGTGGCAACCACAGGCGGCACCTCGCTGTTGGTCGTGAATGCCTCGCGTGAATGGGTGCCGCGCGCGGCTGTCTTGCGCGAGGGAGCACAAGCACGGGCTGCGGTCTCCACCGATGCGCCGCGGCTGGTGGACAGTTGGTGGCCGTTCGTCTTCGCGCTGTTGTTGCTGTGCGGCGAGTGGTTGGGACGTCGGCTGGCCGGCCTGCGCTGACGCGCACCTATCTGCGGCGTACCAGGCAGCGCCCCATTTCTCGCTGGCGCACGCCGCCGCCGTTTCTCTCCCTGACTTCGGTACCGTATCCGCATGGCTCGCCTGTTTCGCAAGAAAGATGACGTTCCCAAGCGTTCGCTGTGGCAGAAGGTCAAGGACCTCGTGCGCACCGACGTCGGTGTGTTGCTGCGAGGTGGTGTCGATCAGGGATCGCTCGAAGCGCTCGAAGAACTATTGATCGAGTCCGATTTCGGCGTGCCCACGTCACTGGCGCTCGTCGCGGAAGTCGAACGACTCGCCAAGCGCGGCGACGTGAAGACCGACGTGGAGTTTCGTGATGCGCTGGCCTCCGGCATCGAGCGCGCGTTGCGCAGCGGAAACGCGGATCCGGCGCTGCGCACGGCACCGACCGGCCCCACCGTCGTGCTGGTGATCGGCGTCAATGGCGCAGGGAAGACGACCTTCATCGGCAAGTTCGCCGCCGACTGCAAAGCGCGTGGGCAGACGGTGCTGCTCGGCGCTGCGGATACGTTCCGAGCGGGTGCGATCGATCAGCTACGCGTCTGGGCGCAGCGTGCCCAGGTGGATTTCGTAGGCGGCGCAGCCGGATCGGATCCGGCATCGGTGGCGTTCGACGCCGTCGATGCGGGAATCAAGCGCGGCGTGGATGTGGTCATCGTGGACACGGCCGGGCGGCTGCACACCAGTGACGATCTGATGACAGAGCTGCGCAAGATCAACCGGGTGATCGCCAAACGACTCCCGGACGCGCCGCATGAAGTGCTGCTGGTGCTCGACGGCACGATCGGGCAGAACGCGCTGGCACAGGCGCGCACCTTTTCCGCCGCCGTGCCGGTCACCGGCGTGGTCATCACCAAGCTCGATGGCACGGCCAAGGGCGGCATTGTCGTCGCGGTGCATGAGACGCTCAACGTGCCCATCAAGTTCGTGGGACTTGGAGAGCAAGTCGGTGATCTCGCGCCATTCGATGCGGCGGAGTACGCGCGGGAGCTCGTGGAGTCGTGACCGCGAGGGCACGGGTCGGCGGATGCGCGTGAGCGCGGACCCGCCTGACGGCAATGCCGCGTGACCGCCGATGAGCGAGACCGCCGTCGGCGTCCGCCGTCGCGACCGGCGCCGCGTCTCGCGCTCGATACGCCCGTTACCTACCTGAAAGGGGTCGGGCCCGTACGGGGCGAAATGCTCGCGCGGCTGGGCATCAAGGTCGCGGGCGATCTGCTGCGGCACGTGCCGCACCGCTACGAAGACGCGACGACGGTCACCCCCATCGTGCGCGCGGACGTGGGGCAGGATGTGACCGTGCTTGGTCACGTCATCGCCAAGGGTGTACTGCCGACTCGCAAGGGACTGCGCGTGTTTCAGGCGGTGCTGCAGGACGGCTCGGGAATGATCGAAGTTGCGTGGCCCGGACAGCCATTTCTCGATCGCACCATCAGCAAGGGCGACTGGCTGCTATGCACTGGCGCCGTACGGTTTTTTCACGGACGCCGACTGCAGCCGCGCGAGTTCGTGAATCTCGGACCGGAAGAAGAAGGGACCGGCGAGGGACGCGTGCTGGCCGTGTACCCCACCACCGATGGGCTCTCGGTGCGCGTCCTGCGCGCGCTGATTCTGCAGCATCTGGATCTGCTGTTGCCGTTGGTGCAGGAACCGTTGTCCACTGCCGTGCTGCGCGAGGCCGGAGTGCCGCCGCTTCGCGAGGCGCTGCGTTGCGTACACCGGCCCGCGTCGGTGGCGGAAGCAGTCGAAGGACGCGCGCGGCTGGCGTTCGAGGAGCTGCTTTGCGTGCAGCTGCTGCATCGACGTGCCAATCAGCTCGCCCGTGACGCACACGGAGGACGAGCCTTCGCGAATCGACGGCAGCTCACGACCAAACTGCGGTCGGCGCTGCCGTTCGCGCTCACCGGTGCACAGGTCCGCGTCATTCGCGAGATCGTGGCGGACATGGGTGCGGCGCGCCGCATGCACCGGCTGCTGCAGGGCGATGTCGGCAGCGGCAAAACCGTCGTGGCACTTTTCGCCGCGCTGCTGGCCATGGAGAATGGCGCGCAGGTCGCGCTCATGGCACCTACTGAACTGTTGGCGGAGCAGCACGCGCGCAGTATCACTGCGCTACTGGAACCACTGGGGATCGTACCCGTCCTGCTCACCGGCCGGCTCGGGGCACGGGAAAAGCGCGCTGCGTTGGCGCGCGTCGCGGAGGCGTCGCCGGTGTTGGCGATCGGGACACACGCCCTCTTATCGGAGGGCGTGACCTTTGCCGATCTGGGGCTGGTGATTGTCGACGAGCAGCATCGTTTCGGCGTGGAGCAGCGTGCCCAGCTTGGGCGAAAGGGCACCACCCCGGATGTGTTGCTCATGAGCGCCACGCCCATTCCGCGCTCGTTGGCGCTCACCCTGTACGGCGATCTCGACGTCAGTATCATCGACGAGCGGCCACCCGGTCGCCAACCGATCACCACGGTGCACCGCCCGGCATCGGCGCGTGATCGCGTGATGGAGTTCGCCAACGTCCAACTCGACGCCGGCCGACAGGTGTATGTGGTGTATCCGCTCATCGAAGCGTCGGAGAAGGTCGATCTGAAGGCGGCGACGGCTATGTTCGAGGAGCTGGTGGCGGGTCCGTTTGCGCACCGCCGCGTGGCGTTGCTGCACGGCCGCATGGCCGGCGATGAACGGGACGCGGTGATGCGCGCGTTTCGCGATGGTACGCTCGACGTGCTCGTTGCGACCACGGTCATCGAGGTGGGGATCGATGTCGCCAACGCGACCGTTATGATCATCGAGCACCCGGAACGCTTCGGACTCTCACAGCTGCATCAATTGCGCGGACGCGTCGGACGCGGTGGTGCGCAGTCGTATTGTATTTTGCTGGGCGACGTGGGCATCGAGTCTGGAGAGCGACTCGCCATGTTTGCCGCAACCGAAGACGGCTTCGAAATCGCTCGTGCGGATCTGCAGCTTCGCGGCATGGGCGACCTGTTTGGTGCCAAGCAGCACGGGCTTCCGGCGTTCCGCGTTGCCGACCCGCTGCGCGACGAAGCGCTGAACGAGCGTGCGCGGATCATCGCCGATCACCTGCTGTCGGCGGATCCGGCGTTGGAGTCTGTCGAACATGCCCCGCTGCGGCATTTACTGGCGGTCGGGTACGCTCGCGCGTTGGAGCTGTTCCGCGTCGGCTGACAGTGGTTCTCTGGGGGGCGCGTGGGCATATTGTAGTATGTGCGAATGTCGACCGCCGAGGCAGCGGATCGACCGCTTGACGTCCTCACCAGGACACCATTGTCGTCCCCCATGCTGTCCATTGACGTGAAACCACAGTCGATCCGACGTCGCGCCTTACCGGCAACGTTGGGCGTTCTTGTGGTTGCGCTCGTCGTGGCCGTCGCCTTCGACACGTGGTACGTGCAACTGCTCGTGTCGCGTGAGCGCGCCCGCGTGACCGGGGTGCTGGCTTCCTACGGGAGCGGCCTTGAGTCGGCATTCGGTCGCCGCATTTCCCGACTGTCCGGATTGCGCACGTTCGTGGAGACACGGCGATCACGCGCAAACCTCGATGAGGAGTTCCGGCCATACGCCGAAGGACTGCGCGCCGGCACGACGGCGATTCGCGCCCTCGAGCTGGTACGGAACGGTCGCGTGCAGGCTGTCGTACCACTCGACAGCAACGCCGGCGTGCTCGGTTACGACCTCTACACCGATGTGCGCCCAGCGATCGGCGGCGACGTACGGCGCGCAGAGGTCACGGGACTGGTCACGGTCTCGAGCCCGATCGACCTGCTGCAAGGGGGGCGCGGGATCGTCGTGCGACAACGGCTGACGTCGTCCAACTCGGCGTTCCCGGATCTTGTCGCAATGGTGCTCGATCTCCGCGGGCTGGTGCAGGAAGCGAGCACGTTGCTGCCGCCGGGCGAGATCGGCGTCTTGGTGCGCGATCGGGAAGGCAGACCGCTGAGTGGTTCGGCCGACCCGATCGTGGATCCGGTCACCACGGTCGTCCGCATTCCGGATGGCGCGTGGAAAGTCGAAGCCGCGCCGCGCGCGGGGTGGCGAGCGGCGGTCGCCGGAGAGTTGGTGCCCACGCGCGTGTTGTCCGCGCTGATCGTCGCGCTGCTGGTGTGGGTCACCTATCTCATCGTCAGCCGCCAGAGGCGGCTCGCCGACCTGGTGGACGCACGCACGCAGCAGCTGCGCGACGCCAATGCGGTCCTGCGCCACGAAGTGGAAGAACGACTCCTCATTGAGACGCGGCTGCGAGAACAGGAAGAGGGACTCCGCCTGGCGCTGCACGCGGGGAAGATGGGACCGTGGGAGTACGATCCGATCGCGGATCGCTTGATTTGGTCGGAGAGCGCACTGGCGCTGCTGGGCCTCGCAGCGCACGAGGCACCGTTGTCGGGCCAGGACTTTTACGAGGCACTGGTCCCCGAGTCGCGGGAGGTCGTGCGTGATGCGGTACGGTCGGCGCTCGACGGAACGGAGGGACATGCGGAGTATCGCGTACAGCTCACCGACGGACGGGAGCGCTGGCTGTACGGCACCGGCGAAGTCATGCGCGATGCGTCCGGTACCGCGGTGCGCTTGATCGGCATCCTCGCTGACGTCACCGAACGGCACCAGCTCGAAGAGCAGTTACTGCACTCGCAGAAGATGGAGGCGGTCGGTACACTCGCCGGCGGCATCGCGCACGATTTCAACAACCTGCTGACCGCGATCATGGGGTTCACGCAGCTCGCGCAATCCGAGGCAGCGGTTTGGACGGATGATCTGGTGAGCACGGAATTGGCGCAGAGTCTCGCCGAGGTGCGCGAGGATTTGCACGAAATTCTACGAGCGGGCGAGCGGGCCTCGATGCTCACCGCACAGCTTCTCGCCTTCAGCCGCAGGCAGGTGGTACACCCGACGCGAATGGATGCGAACGTCGCCGTGCATGATGTGGAACGTATGCTCAATCGGCTGATCGGCGAACGTGTCACGCTCGATACGTCGCTCACTGCGGACGCACTACCGGTGCGCGCCGATCAGGGGCAGATCGCGCAATTGCTCGTCAACCTGGTGGTCAACGCGCGCGACGCGATGCCGGGCGGTGGACGAATCACCATTGAGACGGCGCGACTCTCGTTGAGCGCGACGGGTGACGCCCCGTATGCCGGACTCGAACCCGGTGAATGGGTGATTCTGTCGGTGTGCGACACCGGTGTCGGCATGACGAGCGATGTCCTTGTTCGCGCCTTTGAGCCGTTCTTTACGACCAAGCCGGTGGGCGCTGGCACCGGACTCGGCCTCTCGACGGTCTACGGCATCGTCACGCAGTCGGGTGGACGCGTTTTCGTTGAAAGCACGGTGGGAGAAGGGACCACGGTGCGCGTAGCGTTGCCATATCTCACGTCGGAACAGCGCATCACGCGCGTCACGCCGCGATCGGTGCAGGCGACAGTGTCGGGTGCGCGTGTGCTGGTGGTGGAGGACGAGGGCGGCCTGCGGCGACTCGTCGCCGAGGTGCTGACGCGCCGCGGGTATGACGTGACCGTCTCCAGCGATGGCGCAGGCGCCTTGGCCGAGTTGCAGAATGCCGCGGAGCCATACGACCTGATCCTGTCGGATATGGTAATGCCCGGCCTCGATGGTGCCGCATTGGCCGCCGAAGTCCGTCGTCTGGGAATTTTGGTCCCGGTCTTGTTCATGTCCGGCTATCCGTCCAGTCCTGAAATCGGCGAGCACGCCTTCATCGCGAAACCGTTCACGCCCAGCTCGCTGGTCGATTGCGTGCAGGCGGAGATCGATCGCGGTGTCGCGCGTCGACGTACCGCGAGCGCCACGGTTGAAGTCGCCGGGCAGCTCCTCTAGCTTGCCTGTCCGCCTTCACAACCTTGATGCCCATGCGCACTACTTCCGTTCGTATCGCCGATCTCAAAGACCACGTCGGCGCTGTGGTCACCGTGCGCGGCTGGGTGACGCAACTCCGTTCGTCCGGCAAAGTCGCCTTTGTGGTGGCCCGCGACGGTTCCGGCACGCTGCAGGCGGTACTCGTCAAGTCGCAGGTGCCGTCCGAATCGTGGGACGCGTTTGCCACGCTCACGCAGGAAACCTCCCTCGCGCTCACGGGCGAAGTGCGCGTCGATGCGCGTGCGCCGGGCGGCTTCGAAATGGGCGTGCAGACGCTGGAGGTGATTGGCGCGAGCCCGGTTGACTATCCTATCCAGCCGAAGGAACACGGCGTCGATTTTCTGCTCGATAACCGGCACTTCTGGCTGCGTACGCCGCGGCAGGCCGCGATACTGCGCGTGCGTAGCGAACTCGAACAGGCCGTGCACGATTTCTTTTACGCACGCGACTTTGTGCGGTGCGATTCCCCGATTCTGACCGCTGCCATCGGCGAGCGGGCGGGGCTCTTCGGCACGGAATACTTCGAGGAAGGTACGGCGTATCTCGCCCAGACCGGTCAGCTCTACGGTGAAGCGATGGCCGCCGCGCTCGGCCGCATCTACACCTTCGGCCCCACGTTCCGCGCCGAAAAGAGCAAGACGCGCCGCCATCTGACCGAATTCTGGATGATCGAGCCGGAGATGGCGTGGTACGATCAGGACGACAACATGGACTTGCAGGAAGAGTTCGTGCGCTATCTCGTCGAACGCGTACTCGAACGGCGCCAGGAAGAGCTCAAGGTGCTCGAACGCGACACCAGCAAACTCGATTGCGTGTCCCAACCGTTCGTGCGGCTCGATTACGGCGACGCCGTCTTGCTCGCCCAGTCGAAGGGGAGTGACGTCAAGTGGGGCGAGGATCTCGGCGCACCCGACGAAGCCATCATCGTTGATCATCATGAACGCCCGGTCTTCGTGGTCAATTATCCGAAGGAAGCGAAGGCGTTCTACATGAAGGAGAACCCGCTCGACCCGCGTACGGTGCGCTGTGCCGACCTGCTCGCGCCGGAAGGGCGTGGTGAGATCATCGGCGGGTCGCAGCGCGAAGACGATTATGACAAGATCCTCCACCGTTTGACCGAAGAAGGGTTGCCGCTCGAGGCCTACGACTGGTATCTCGCGCTGCG
The DNA here is from genome assembly GCA_038234895.1 of Gemmatimonadales bacterium. Taxonomy (GTDB): domain Bacteria; phylum Gemmatimonadota; class Gemmatimonadetes; order Gemmatimonadales; family Gemmatimonadaceae; genus Gemmatimonas. The sequence goes on along the minus strand of JBBQSM010000007.1, from coordinate 23,901 downwards.
CAAATACGGCACCTTCACGCACTCGGGCTTTGGTCTCGGACTCGAGCGCACAATCGCCTGGATCTGCGGCATCGAGCACATCCGGGAAGTGATCCCGTTCCCGCGCATGATGGGCCGGCTCCGACCGTGACGTCCGGGTGGGGATTGACGAATCAATATTTGTTGATACGTTAAACCATGCCCACCACGCAGCTCGATCTGCAGCGCGCCGCGCTGCTCTTCCACGCGCTCTCCGATGAGACGCGTCTCTCGGTGCTGGAGATGCTACGAGACGGCGAGCGGTGCGTCTGCGATCTGCAGGGCGACCTCGATGCGGCGCAGTCCCGACTCTCGTTTCACCTCAAGGTGCTCAAGGAGTCGGGGCTGGTCACCGACCGCAAGGAAGGCCGGTGGTCGTACTACCGCCTCGCGCCGGATGCGCTGAGCGAGGCGCACGACCTGGTACGAGCGCTCGACGTTCACAATCGCTGCTGTGGCTGAACGAACGTCAGGACTTTTTTGACTTTCGTATCAACATTTCTTGTTATATTCTGCCGATACGGAGCTCCGGTGACTGACACACACGGCAACACGGCCAGCGCGACGGATCGTAACACCGCTTCCGGTCCCGATGCATCGAGCAGCGAGCTGACGGCCTTGGTCCGCGACCGCTACGGCGCCGCCGCTCGACGCGTACTCGATACCGCGCAACCCGCCTCCTGCAGCGGGCCAGTGAATTCGTGCTGCGGCGGCGCCGAGTTCAACGGCACGGTCGATCCGATCACCGCCAACCTGTACGTGAACGGTGAGACGGACGAACTCCCCTCTGCCGCGGTCCTCGCGTCGCTCGGCTGCGGCAATCCTACCGCGCTCGCGCAGCTCGATCCGGGCGACGTCGTTCTCGATCTTGGCTCTGGCGGTGGCATCGACGTCATTCTTTCGGCGCGTCGAGTCGGTCCGGCCGGCAAGGCATACGGGCTCGACATGACCGACGACATGCTCACCCTGGCACGACAGAACGCCGCCGATGCCCACGTGACGAACGTGGAGTTTTTGAAGGGGCAGATCGAGTCCATTCCGCTTCCAGACAACTCGGTTGACGTGATCATCTCCAACTGCGTCATCAACCTCTCCGGCGACAAGCGTCAGGTGCTGGCGGAGGCGTTTCGGGTGCTCAAGCCCGGCGGCCGGTTTGCCGTGAGCGATGTGGTCGTGCGCGGCTCGGTGCCCGCACACGTACGGCGCAGCATGGAATTGTGGGTCGGATGCGTGGCGGGCGCGCTCGAAGAGACCGAGTTCAAGTCGATGCTCGCCGACGTGGGATTCGCGCAGGCGGACATCGAACCGACGCGCATCTATCACGTGGAGGACGCGCGCACGTTTTTGGCGGGCGCCGGTATCGACCAAGAGGCTGACCTCGCTGCGATCGACGGTCGCATCATGGCCGCGTTCGTGCGCGCGATTAAGCCGGCCCCCGCTCCGCACGCTTGACCTGCTCCCACACCTCGTCTTGCTCGGCGAGAGTCATCGAGGGCAGGTTGAGCCCTTGCGCGCGGGCCACCGCCTCCATGGCACCGTAACGGCGCGTGAACTTTTCATTTGCGCCATCCAACGCAAGCCCCGCATGAACGCCGGTCTTGCGGCACAGATTGACCACGGCAAAGAGCAGGTCGCCCAGCTCCGACTGCAACTTGTCTTGATCGACGACGCTGCCATCCGCCGCGATGTGCTCGGCGACCTCCTCGATCTCCTCGCGCACCTTCTCCATCGGGCCCAATGCGTTGGGCCAATCGAAGCCAACGCCGGCCGCTCGATCCTGCAAGCGGTGCGCGCGATGCAGCGCCGGAAGTCCGGTGGGTAGCCCCTCGTCCAGCGACGAGCGCCGCGTTTTCTCGGCCTTCATCGCCTCCCATGAGCGTTTGACGCCGTCGCCGTACAGGTGCGGGTGCCGCGCGTGCATTTTCGACACAAGCGCGCCGGCCACGTCACCAATGGTGAACGCACCGCGATCTTCGGCCACGACCGCGTGAAAGAGCACCTGCAGCAGCAAGTCGCCCAGTTCGTCGCGCAGCACCCCGTCATCGCCAAGCGCGATCGCCTCATCGACTTCGTGCGCCTCCTCGATGAGGTACGGGCGCAGCGATGCGTGCGTCTGCACCCGGTCCCAATCACAGCGGGCGCGCAGGTCGCGCATGAGGGCCAGTGCCTCGTCGAGCGTGCGCGCGGGTGGAATCGGCGCCTGCGGTGCGTTCATGGGGCTCGCTTCTCCGTACGACGTGGCGTGCTTAGAGTCCGGTGATGACGGCGTCAATATATCCGCCCCCCGCGTCCGGCTCATGGCTGGACGTCGATCTGCAGGCGCTCTGCGACAATGCAGCGTCGCTCCGCGCGCGCGCCGGCGTCCCGCTGATCGCGATGGTCAAGGCTGACGGCTACGGTCTTGGCGCGGTGGCCGTGGCGAGAGCCTTGGGGGCGGCTTTTGCCGACCCGGCGTTCCGTGCGGAGCACACGCAGTTTGCCGGCGACTTGCTGTGGGGGCTGGGGATCGCCACCCTCGCGGAGGCAAAGGTGCTGCGGGACGCCGGCTGCACCGCGCGCATACTCTGCTGCACGCCACTCCTGCCTGCGGAGTTCGTGGACGCGATTGCACTCGACGTGCGGCCATCGTTGCACACGCCGGCGGCCATCGAATACTGGGTCGCGCAGCGTGGCGGCGCGTGGCACTTGCCGATCGACACGGGTATGGCGCGCGCGGGCGTACGCTGGGACGAGGTCGCGGCACTGCGTCCCGCGCTCTCTCAGGCATTGCAGGCAGGTCGCGCGCCCGAAGGGATGTTCACGCACTTCCACTCGGCCGAGGTGGAGGACGGGTCGCGCGAAACGCAGGAGGCGCGCTTTGCGGATGCCGGGTCGATGTTGCGCGAGATGCTTCCCGCGTCGCTGCTGATACACACCGACAACAGCGCGGCGATCGCGATGCGCGGCGTCGCGGTCCGAAGCGCGGCGACGCTCGTGCGTCCCGGGATCGCGATATACGGCGCACAGCAATTGGCGACACTCGCGCTGCAGCAAACCGTGCATCTGCGCGCTCGTATCGTCGACGTGCGTGACGTCTTTGTGGGAGAAGGGGTAGGCTATGGAGCCACGTACGTGGCGGCTGGCATGCGTCGCATCGCCACCGTGCCTGTGGGGTACGGTGACGGATATCGACGGCATTTGTCCAATCGTGGCGAGGGACTGCTGCGCGGTGTACGCATTCCGGTGGTTGGCAGAGTCTCGATGGACATGACGACGCTCGACGTCACTGGTGTGCCGGCCGTGGTCGGCGATGTGATCACGCTGATCGGCGCCGACGGTGGACAACTGCTCACGACCGACGAAGTGGCCGCTCGTGGTGGCCTGTCTCCGTATGAACTGCTGGTAGGGCTGCGTCTACGGCTGCCTCGCTTGTACCGCGACCTCGCCGGCATGCGCGACCGCGATGCCAGCCGACCCACCGCCGCTTACCCACCGCTCCGTTTAGCCTGATGACCGCACGCGAAGAACTGCTGGAGCACATCCCCGTGCGGTCGCGTCGCGCCTTGATTCTGGTGCTCGACGGCGTGGGCTGTGGAGCCGCTCCCGACTCCGACCGCTACGGAGATACGGGGAGTGACACGATCGGCAACATTGCGCGCGCCATGGGCGGACTGACGTTGCCGAATCTGGAACGGCTCGGGCTCGGCAATCTCAGCGAGATCGCGGGCGTCCCGCCGACCACCCATCCGGTCGGCGCGTGGGGCACGTTGCTGCCGCGTTCTGCCGGCAAGGACTCCACGACCGGGCATTGGGAGATCGCGGGACTGCATCTGGCCCGCCCGTTCCCCACATATCCTCAAGGGTTCCCCGAGGAGGTGATCGCGGCCTTTGCCCGTGCGACCGGGCGCCCGGTGATTGCCAACTGCGTGGCCAGTGGAACGACGGTCATTGAGCAGTTCGGCGAGGAACAGCAGCGGCGCGGCGCATGGATTGTGTATACGTCGGCCGACTCCGTATTCCAGATTGCGGCACACGAAGTGACCGTTCCCCTCGAGGAGTTGTATGCGGCCTGTGAGGTCGCGCGGGCGATGCTGGTGGCGCCGCACGACGTGTCGCGGGTTATCGCCCGACCGTTCGTGGGAACTCCCGGTCAATGGAAGCGTACCGCCAACCGGCGGGACTATTCCATCGCGCCGCCCGGGACCACGCTGCTGGATGCGCTCGAAGCGGCCGGGGTGGACCGGGCAGGCGTTGGCAAGATCGACGATTTGTTCGCGGGGCGGGGGATCGTGTCGCGACATACACTCGACAACGCGGACGGGGTTCGGCGTGTCGAATCGTGGCTGGCGAGCGGGGCGCGTGGGTTCTGCTTCGCCAATCTGGTAGATTTCGACCAACTGTTTGGCCATCGCAACGACGTTGCCGGCTTTCGCGACGCCCTCGAGGCGTTCGACCGGGCGCTGCCGAGGCTGCTGTCTGCACTCCAAGAGGACGACATTCTGTTCATCACGGCCGATCACGGAAACGATCCCACCACCCCGTCTACGGATCACGCGCGCGAGCGTGTGCCGCTGCTGGCGGTGGGCGCACGCGTGCGCGGCGGCCCGGTGGGAGACCGGCAGACGTTTTCCGACCTCGGTGCAACGGTCGCCGAGTGGTTCGGGCTCGATTTCCGCGGGCAGGGGGAGTCATTCCTGCCGCTCTTGCTGACGCGATGAGCGGCGTGGTTTCCGCGTCCGCCCCCCTCTCCAGCGAGCTGCAGGTACTGCGAGAAGCGGCTGATGGCGCGCGCGCCAACGCATGGTGCCCGTACTCCCGCTATCCTGTAGGCGCGGCACTGGAGTCCGCGGACGGGCGCGTCTTCGTCGGTTGCAACGTCGAAAGCGCATCGTACCCCGCGGGAACTTGTGCTGAACGTGTGGCGCTGGGCACGGCCATCGCGGCTGGGGCCCGACGCTTTACGCGTATCGTCATTACGTCGGCGGCAGTTGCACCGACTCCGCCGTGCGGCATCTGCCGTCAGGCACTCGTGGAGTTCGCGCCCGACCTCGAGGTCATCGCGGTCACTCCACACGGGCAGACGGCGCGCTGGTCGCTCGCCGCACTGCTTCCTGCTCCCTTCACGCCTGCTTCGCTCGAGAATGCCTGAGCGTTTTCCCGTAGTTTCGTGGTTCCGTCGCCATCGTGCGCGCGTCGCCCTGTTGCTCGCCACCTCCGCAGTGGTGTTGGCAGCGGGGTGCACCGAGTCGTTTGACGGAGGCGCTGCGTGCCCGTCACTCTGCCCTGTGCGCCCGGCGGCGTTCCGCGACACGACCTTCGAGGCCGTGATTCAGGATACGTCCCTCTCGGGCTATCCGGTGCTCGGTCTTGCGTCGACGCTGCTCCTGGCCAACCGGCCGGACACGCTCGTCACACGGGCCGTGCTCCGCTTCGATGTCCTGCCCAGGACATTCAGCGCCAATCGCGGCACCACGGTGGATACGATTACCGCAGTGGACTCGGTCTTCCTCAAGCTGCCGCTCGACACCACGGCTAAGCTGGGCGCGGGGCGAGTCACGGTCGACGTGTTCGACGTGGACACTGCCGACACGGACACCGCCTCGGTGGTGATCAAGAGCCTCTTCCGGACTGATCGGTTGATCGGGTCGCTCGCGTTCATACCGGATTCGACCAGCGATACGCTGCGCGTCCCCCTCTCGCGCTCGGCGCTGCAGGCGAAGCTCACGACGGGCGCCCGCCTGCGGCTCGGACTACGCATTCGCGATGGCAGCGGGCAATTGCGACTGATCGCCTACGCGCTCGGCAGCGGTGTGCCGTTCATCACGTTCGATCCGAGCACCGACACCACGTACGCACCGCTCTCGATCAATACGAGCACGACCGTCGCCACGCCCACGTCGGATGCCGCGCTCGCATACCAAGTCTACGCGCTCATCGACAAGGGCTCGTTAGCGCCGGACGCCAGCACGCTAATCGTGGGCGGCTATCCGGCGTATCGCATGTACTTGCGGTTCGCCATTCCGGCCAGCATCAGCGATTCGTCCACGATCGTCCGCGCCGAAGTGCTGTTGACGCAGAAGCGGTCCACGTTTGCGAGCATTCGTGATACGGTTGCGATCGTACCATTGGTACCCACCACGACCTCCGTGATCAGCGATCTGCGCCGCATCCTTGACCTCGCGGCAGACGGCACCTTCGCGTCGCTCAGCGAGACGGCTCTGGTGCCCGCCGACAGCGGTCTGCGTGCGCTCAACGTGCTGAGCCTCGTGCGCACCTGGCCCACGCTTCCCGCCAACGTCCCGCGTGCGCTCGCCTTCCGCATCAACTTCGAAGGCGCGAATCCCGCGGAGCTACTCTTTTTCTCGAGCAAGGCGGCGCCCGGATTGCGGCCTCGTTTGCGCATCACCTACCAACCCCGCTCCGAGTTCGCCATTCCGTGATGAATCGTCTGATGTGCGCGCGGCCCGTGGCGCGGCTACTCGCGCTCGCCGTGGCCGCATGGTCCGTGGCTGCTCCGGCCGCACAGGCGCAGGGCACGCTGAGCGGGCTGGGCTTCGGCTATCCGGTTGGCGGGACCAGCACCCGAGCGGCCGCAACCGGTGGTGCGTTCGCCGAGTTCGATCCGTTGAGCCCGATCAATCCGGCGTCGTTGGGCGGCATTCAACGCACCATTGTTGCGGCGCAGACGGAACCCGAATTCCGTACGCTGCGCTTTGGTACCACCACCGAGCGAACCACGTCGCAGCGCGTACCGCTGATCATGCTCATCTTCCCGGCGCAGCGCGGCTTCGCGGTCTCCGTGAGCGGTACCACGTTCCTCGATCGCAGCTACACCACGCTCACGACCGGCAGCGTTGTGGTCGAAGGCAATGCGCTGGCTACGAGTGATCGCAACGACGTGCGCGGCTCCATCGGTGACCTGCGTGCCGGATTGGGCTGGCGCATCAATTCGCGCTTCAAGGTCGGACTCGGCGGGCATCTGTTCACCGGCGACAACCTCGTCGCGCGCAGCCGCACCTTCGCTGACACACTGTCGTTCGGCAGCGTCAGCGACTCGTCGCGGGTGACGTATTTCGGCACGGCGCTCTCGGTAGGCGGAGAAGTGCAGGTCGTCAAAGGACTCGCGTTGCAGGGCTCGTATCGCTCGGGGGGTACGCTCGACTCACGCATCCGTGACACCGTGCGCACGAAAGGCAACGTCCCCGATCGCGCCGGCCTCTCACTGCGCTACGACGGCGTCGCCGGATCGATCTTCGCGGTTGGCATTGAGAAGCAGGCGTGGTCGAATATGAAAGGCTTGGGATCGGATCTCGTGCAGTCGCACGATGCGACGAACATTCACGCTGGTGCCGAAGTCGCCGGCCCGCGGCTGCGCGGATTCCCGATGATGCTGCGCGTCGGGTACGCCAAGAATGATCTGCCCTTCGGCGTCAACAACCAAACCGTGAGCGAGTCACGAATTACCGGCGGGTTCGGACTTCCCGTCGCGCGTGATTTCGCCTCCATCGATTTCTCGCTGCAGCGCGCCAACCGTACGCTGCGCGGTGGCGACGTAAAGGAATCGGCGTGGCTGGTCGGCGTCGGCATCCAGATCCGCCCGTAATGTCCGCCACAACCAAGCCGACCGTCTACATCGAGACCTACGGCTGTCAGATGAACGTCTCCGATTCGGAGCTGATGTACGGCACCCTGGCCGCGCATGGGTACGAAGCGGTGGACGAGCCCGACGGGGCCGATGTCATCCTCGTCAACACCTGCGCGATCCGCGAGAACGCCGAGACACGGGTGATCGGCCGGCTGGGTGAGCTCAAGCGCAGCATGAAGAAGGGGTCGATCGTTGGCGTCACGGGATGCATGGCGCAGCGACTCGGTCCCCGGCTGCTCACGCAGGCAAAACACGTGTCGCTCGTGGTCGGCCCCGATGGCTATCGCGCCTTGCCCGAGCTGATCGACGGCGCGCGTCGCGGCGAGCGTTTCACGGCCACCGATTTCGATCTCGAAGAACACTACGAAGATGTGGTGGCGCGCCGGTTTGAAGGCGTGAAGGCGTGGATTCCGGTGCAACGCGGCTGCAACTACCGCTGCACCTACTGCATCGTGCCGTATACGCGTGGCAACGAGCGAAGCCGCAAGCTCGACGACGTGGTGCGCGAGACGCGCGACGTCGTGGCGCAGGGGCTTTCCGAAGTTGTGCTGCTCGGGCAGACGGTCAACTCGTACAACGACGGCACGCACGATTTTGCCGACCTGCTGCGTGCTGTGGGCGCCGTCGACGGCATCCGTCGCGTGCGCTACACCAGCCCACACCCGAACGATTTTAGCGACCGTGTCATCGCCGCCATGGCGGAAGTGCCGACGGTTTGCGAGCACGTGCACTTGCCGATGCAGAGCGGGTCGACTTCGATGCTCAAGCGCATGTTGCGTCGATACTCGCGCGACGACTATCTCGCGTGCGTGACGCGACTGCGCGAGGCGATTCCGGGGCTGTCGATGACCACCGACATCATCGTCGGATTCCCCGGCGAAACCGACGCCGAGTTCGAGGATACGTTGTCGTTGTGCCGCGAGGTACGCTTCGACGATGCGTTCATGTTCAAGTTCAGTATGCGCGAGGGTACGCCCGCCGAACGCATGCCCGTCGAATGGCACGTGCCCGACGCCGTGGTGTCGGAACGGTTTGAACGTCTCATGTCGACGGTGCGCGGCATCTCGCGCGAAGGGAATCTGATGCGACTGGGCCGTACCGCAGAGGTGCTGATCGAAAAGGTCGCGCGCGACGGACAGCTGCTGCAGGCGCGTAGCCGCGACTTCAAGACGGTTATGGTTCCGGCCGACGCGGGCATCATTGGCGATTACCTCACTGTGCAACTCACCGGCACGACCGGCGCGACTTTCACCGGTACGCCGGTCACCGCAGCGCCGATCACACCAGCCGGCCATGTGCGCCAACCGTTGCCGATGGCAGGGTAGCACCGCCGCCGCACGTGGTGCGCGCGATCGCCGATGTAGCTTCCCTGATGGCTCAGAAAGTTTTGTTGTATGGGGCGACCGGGTATGTGGGCGAGGCGATGGCCCGTGCATGCGTCCGGCGCGGAATGACGCCGATCCTGGCGGGACGCAATGCGGAGTCGCTCGAAGCGTTGGGCCGCGAGTTGCAGCTCGCGCATTGCGTGTGCACGTTGGACGATGCGGAGGCGATGGACGCCGCGCTGGCGGGGGTGCAGGTCGTGCTGCATTGCGCCGGTCCGTTTCTGCGCACGTCGCGGCCGATGGTGGACGCCTGTCTGCGTATGGGGGTACACTACCTCGATCTCACGGGTGAGTTTCCCGTATTCGAGGCCATCGCCGCGCGAGACGCGAACGCGAAGGCGCGTGGCGTCATGTTGATGCCGGCGGTGGGGTTTGATGTGGTGCCCACAGACTGTCTGGCCGTGTACCTCAAACAGCGTCTGCCGTCGGCGACGCATCTGACCCTGGCGTTTCAGAGTGTTGGACCGAGTGGCTTGCCGCCGGGCACGCAGCGTACGGTGATTGAGCTGTTCCGCTTCGGCGATCGCGTTCGGGTGAATGGCAGGTTCGTACGCGCGACGTCGGCGATGAAGATGCGCCGGGTCGATTTCGGGACCGGACCGGTAGCGGTCACGCAGCTGACGTGGGGTGACGTATTCACCGCGTACTACAGCACCGGTATCCCAAACATCGAGGTGTACTCTGTATTACCGAGTGTGGCACGACAATCGATGGCGGTGATGCAGCTGCTGCGTCCGGTGCTCGCACTGGGCTGGGTGCGGGCGCTGTTGCAGCGCGGCGTGAAACCAGGTCCATCACCGTCGCGTCGCGCACAAACCGTGACGCACGTATGGGGCGAGGTCGCCGATGGGGCAGGGAACGCTGTGTCGGCGCGTCTGCACGGGCCTGAGGCGGGTGTCGAGTGGACGGTGTCCTGTGCTTTGGCGGTCGTGGAACGCGTGCTGCGCGGCGAGGTGCAACCCGGCTACCACACGCCGGCGCAGGTATATGGCGCGGATCTGGTGATGGCGTGCGCAGGGGTGACGCGCGAAGATCTGTGAAGACCTGTCGGGTACGTTGCAACGGGACGTACCTTTTCGATCGTGTGATGGACAGCGTTGCGTTTCTCCCTCTACAACACGACCATGGCGCGCGTTCTCGTGATCGGCGGCACCCAGCTTATTGGACGCGCGCTCGTGGAGCAATTGCTCGCACGCGGCGACGACGTCGCACTCATGCACCGTGGAAGCAGTACGCCCTTTGGTGATCGGGTGCGATCCATTCGTTGCGATCGCAACGACGTCAGCGCCGTGCAGGATGCACTGGCCGATGAACGGTTCGACGTGGTGTACGACAACGTGTACGATTGGCAGCGTGGGACCACCCCCGAGCAGGTGCTGGCTGCGGCGCGGGCGACTGCGCCGGGATTGTCGCGGTACGTGTTCACGTCGAGTGTGGCCGTGTATCCCACCGGCGGGGTGTTCACGGAGGATTCGGCGCTCGTCCCCGAGGATCATCCGGACGTGTATGGCGCACAAAAGGCCAACACCGAGCGGGCGTTGTTCGCGCTTGGGAAGAGTGAAGGGGTGCCGGTGTGCACCCTCCGCCCGGCCTTCATCTACGGACCGCACAACGCTTTCGATCGCGAGGCGTTCTTCTTCGATCGCCTGCACGACCGTCGGCCGATCATCATTCCCGACGACGGGCAGGCCACGATGCAGTGGGTCTCCGCGCACGACGTCGCCAGGGCGGCGATCCTCGCCGCAACAAATGAGGTGGCGATTGGGCACGCGTTCAACCTCGGAAACTTCCCGCCGATCACGCAGTTGGAGTTTGTCAAGCTGCTGGCACGCGCGTCGGGCTGCGATGCGCAGGTGGTGCACGTACCGCGCACCCGGATTCAACAACACGGTGGAAGTCTGATGCAGCCGCCTAACTACTTCGGTGTGTATCTGGATATCCCCGCGATCACGGTCGACTCGTCGCGCGTGACCGACGAGTTGGGCCTCACGCTCACCCCGCTCGAAGCGGGGATGCGTGAGACGCATGCCTGGTATGCTGCGCAATCCCGCGGCCCACGGGATTACGCGTGGGAGGATGCACTCTTGGCGGACGGCGAGTCTCTGTAGCACGGCGTCGGCGGTACGGCTCGCACGTCGTCGCAGCACGCGGCGACGACTTCACACGCACGGCAATGAAACGATGACGCTGCCGGCACGCTGGCCGTGCATCGTGCAGTGTGCCGCTACTCATTCACGCCGTCACTGTCTGGATCGCCGGACTGCTCCTCGCCGCGTTCGCCCACTCGGCGAGTACGACGGCGCATTGGTGGAATGCCACGCTGCTGCTGGTCGCGTCGACGGCCGCGCTCTCGACCGTGTTGTCGACCGTGCTGGCCCTTTCGCCACAATCGGTATTCGCAACGCTGCGGCCGTCCTCCGCTTCGTACGCTCACACGCTCGCACTCCTCACCACCATTCATCTCGCCGCGCTCCTCCTCGGCTCCAGTTCGGCGCGCCAGCGCCAGCGCTGTCTGGTTGCGCTGGCGCGTGAGACGGAGCTGCGCGTCGCGATCGATGAACGCGCGCGACCGAACGGTCGTACGACGGGAGAGGTGCAGGGCACGGGCCCACTCGAACGCTGTCGCGCCCATGCGTCGCTCCGCGTGAAAAACGGTCGAGCTCCACCCGGCGCCATCGTGGCCGTTACGCTCAAGGGCACGGGCACCGTTCGCACCACCACACGCGGACTCCTGCTCGATGGCGAGATCCGCCCGCTCGGCACGGCGCAGACGCTCCGCACCTGGCGCGGACGACTCGGCGAGACGATCGACGAACGGTTCCGCGAGAATGCGGCACTCGTGCGCGCCTTGCTGATTGCCGACCAGGACGGCATCGCGCCCGACGTGCGCGACCGTTTCGCCGACGCGGGACTGGTCCACATGCTCTCAATCTCCGGTTTGCACGTCGCCATCATCGCCGGCGCATTGCTTACGGTGGCGGGTGCCTGCCGACTCTCACGCAATGCCGCCACCCTCGCCGCACTCGGCGTGGTCACCGTGTACGTGGTCATGCTCGGCGCTCCCGCACCCGCCGTACGCAGCGCCGTCATGCTTGCGACGGTGGCCATCACCGAACGGTCGCAACGGCCGGTCCATCCGTGGACCGCACTCGCACTCGGCGCGCTCCTGCCAACCGTCCGGCCAGACGTCGTCGTCGATCTCGGCTACCAGCTCAGCGTGTCCGGCATGGCGGCGCTGGTGGCGGCGCGTGCGATCATTCGGCGACTCCGCACGGCAGAAATCGGTGATGCACATGCGCGCTGGGTGCGTCGGGGGCTGCGCAGCTTTCGCGATCTGCGCGGGTGGCGGTCCGGGCTGGCACGTGAGCTGTTGACCGGTGTGGTGGCCACGGCCGTCACCGCACCACTCGTCGCGTGGACGTTCGGACGCGTCAGCGTGGTCGCGCCGCTCTCCAACCTCGTCGCCGGGCCCATCATGGCGCTGCTGCAGCCGGCCTTGTTCCTCAGCATGCTGCTGGAGCCGTGGCCCGCCGCCGCCCAGTTCGTGGCGGACGCCTGCATGATGCCCATCGCGCTCCTCGACCGCGTGGCCACTTGGTCCGCCGAGGTGCCCTACGCGGCGCTGCACGTGGCGCCGGATCTGGCGGGAGCCTGCTGCGTCGGGGTGGCCAGCGCGGCGTTCGTGCGGGCCACGTCGGCAAGACACCCCGCTCGCGGACTGCTCGTCGCGGCAGCTGCACTAAGCCTTGCCGTGTGGAGTCCGCTCTCGAGCATTTACGCGGGCGGTTTCGAGCTGCACCTGCTCGATGTCGGCCAAGGGGACGCCATCGCTATGCGGACACCGCGCGGGCGTTGGATTCTTGTTGACGCCGGCCGACGCTGGGAAGGCGGCGACGCTGGACGACGGGTCGTCGTGCCCTACGTGCGGCGGCGCGGTGGGCCTGTGGCCGCGTTCGTGATGACGCACGCGCACGATGACCACATGGGAGGCGCCGAGAGCGTGGCAAAGGCGTTGCGGCCGGCGCGGTGGTGGGAGCCCGCCTTCGTGTCCGCGAGCGAGAGCTACCGCTCGGCGCTGCAGACCGTTCAGCAGGCCGGCATACCGTGGCAACGGGTGCGTCCCGGCGACGCCATGAAGCTGGACGGCGTGGCGGTAGAAGTCCTCGCGCCCGACTCGAGCTGGACCGCTGCGCAGACAGACGCCAACGAAACGTCCGTCATCCTGCGGGTGCAGTACGGACAAGTCGTATTCGTCCTGACCGGCGACGCCGAGTCGGCGGAGGAGGCCTGGGTCGTGGCGAACACACCCAAGGAACGGCTGCGCGCCGACGTGTTGAAGCTTGGGCATCATGGCAGCAAAACGAGTTCGAGCATCGGGTTCCTCGACGCTGTGCAGCCGGATGTCGGCCTCGTCTCGGTGGGCGCCGGCAATCGGTACGGTCATCCCTCGCCCGAGATTCTCGAGCGATTTGCCAAGCGCGGCATCCCCCTGCTACGAAGTGATCGTGACGGCGTGATAGTGCTGCGGACAGACGGTCGGCAGATTGATGTGGAGGATCGGCACGGGCGCTGGCGATTGCCGCGCGCGGTTGCGCCCGACGGGTGACCCTGAGCGTGGAGGCGTTGCGGTGCGATCGAATGGGACGGCGGATTGTCTTCGCAGCGCCGCGCCGTGAGCGGGCTGTGGGCCCGAGTGCGAGTGGCGCTCGTGGGAGACGCGGAGCGCCTGCCTGCGGCGCTGCTTACGCGTCATCCCGTGCTCGCTCAGGCCAGCTGGCGCCGAGGCGGCCTGCCCCCGCGGATCGGCGGCTGGGCGCTGGGACAGACCACGGTGCTCGGCATTGCGCTCGGTCGAACCGTGTATCTCGCGCCGCAAACGCAATTGGATGCGGCGCTGCTCTTGCACGAGCTTGCCCACGTTCACCAGTTTCAGCGTATCCGGAACTTCCCAGTTCGATACTTGTGGGAAAGTCTGCGACACGGTTACCGCGCCAATCGCTTCGAGCGCGAAGCCGATGACTGGGCCGCGGTCATGCTCGCGTCCGATCCGCTTCATCCCGCCAAGTTCACCGCGCCCGCTTCGCTCGACGAAAAGGGCGCGGGTCTACAGGACCTCCCGTCCCGAGGAGTCTGACCGTGGTAAAGCATACCGCCACCTCTGTCGTTACGATCGAGCGATTCATCATCGAGCAGGAGCGTGCATTCCCCGAGGCCACCGGTGAGCTGTCCGGCATCCTCTACGACATGGCACTCGCCGGCAAGATGATCGCGAACAAGGTGCGCAGCGCCGGACTTGCCGACATTCTCGGTTCGACGACCGACACCAACGTGCAAGGGGAAGTACAGCAGAAGCTCGACGTCATCTCCAACGAAATCATCGTCAAGGCCTTCGATCACGGCGGCCGATTGTGCGCCATGGCGTCCGAGGAAGAGCCGGACATCATTCACATTCCCGAAGGCTTCCGGAATGGCAAGTACGTCTTGCTCTTCGATCCGCTTGACGGCTCGTCCAACATCGATGTGAATGTGCCCGTCGGCACCATCTTCTCCGTGTATCGCAAGATCACGCGCGGTGCCCGTGGCGAGATGGAAGACATGCTGCAACCCGGACGACGCCAGGTCGCGGCGGGATATGTGATCTACGGATCGAGCACGATGCTCGTGTACACAACCGGGCAGGGCGCACACGGATTCACTCTCGATCCGAGCATCGGCGAGTTCCTGTTGTCGCATCCGAACATCCGGATCCCCGATCGCGCGCGGTACCTCTCGGTGAACGACGCGTATGAGCAGGATTGGCCGGAGCACACGAAGCAGCTGATGCGCCGCTACCGTGGCTTGGATGGCATGCGCAAGCCGCTCAACGTACGGTATGTTGGGTCGCTCGTCGCTGACTTTCACCGCAACCTGCTGGGCGGTGGTGTCTTCTGCTATCCCGCCAACGAAAAGTCGCAGCGAGGGAAGCTGCGGTTGCTCTACGAGGCCAATCCGCTCGCCTTTATCGCCGAGCAGGCTGGTGGACTGGCGTCGGACGGTCACCGGCGCATCATGGACGTGGAACCGACCGAGCTGCATCAGCGCACGCCGCTTTACCTCGGCAGCAAGGCCGAAGTGGAAACCGTGGCCGAGTTCGCGCCGGCCGAGCCGCCGTACGCGAATTACCGTCGTCGGGCGGTGGACGTCGCCCCAGCCTGATCGGTTGTTGGTACCAGTCGTGAACGGCGGCGCTCTCTCGGGCGCCGCCGTCGTTATTTTGGGACATGTCTTCTACGAAAAATCTTCCGTCAGAACGCCTCTCCCCGTCCGGCATTCCCGTGCCCGTCGTTGTGCGCCCCGACGACGTCACCGTGGACTATGCGCGTGATCTCGCGGATCCGGGCACCTTCCCGTTTACACGCGGTGTCCAACCCACAATGTATCGCGGGCGACTTTGGACCATGCGACAGTACGCTGGCTTTGGCACGGCGAAGTCGACCAACGAGCGGTTCAAGCTGTTGCTCGAGGCAGGGCAGACTGGTCTCTCGGTCGCCTTCGATCTGCCCACCCAAATGGGTATCGATTCGGATTCGCCGCGCGCGTCGGGTGAAGTGGGGCGTGTGGGAGTGGCGATCGACACGGTCGAGGACATGCACGTGCTGCTGGACGGCATTCCGCTCGATAAGGTGTCCACGAGCATGACGATCAATGCCACGGCGGCCACGCTGCTTGCGATGTATATCGTGGTCGCCGAGGAGCGGGGCATCGAACGCACCAAACTCTCGGGCACGGTGCAGAACGACATCCTGAAGGAGTACATCGCGCGCGGTACGTACATCTATCCGCCCGGTCCCTCCATGGCGCTGAC
This sequence comes from Gemmatimonadales bacterium, assembly GCA_038234895.1. Lineage (GTDB taxonomy): Bacteria > Gemmatimonadota > Gemmatimonadetes > Gemmatimonadales > Gemmatimonadaceae > Gemmatimonas. The sequence continues at coordinate 8,030 of JBBQSM010000007.1, read as the reverse complement.
CGCGGAGATGTTCCGCTTCTGCGCCGCCGAAGTGCCGCTGTGGAATCCCATCTCCATTTCCGGGTACCACATTCGCGAAGCCGGATCCACCGCGGTGCAGGAGCTCGCGTTCACGTTTGCCGATGCCCTGGCGTACGTGCAGCAGGCCGTCGACGCCGGTCTCGCTGTCGACGCGTTCGCACCGCGTCTCTCGTTCTTCTTTGCCGCCCACAGCGATGTGTTCGAGGAAGTGGCCAAGTTCCGCGCCGCACGTCGCATGTGGGCCCGACTGATGCGCGAGCGTTTCGGCGCGAACGACAACAGCTGCCGTCTCCGTTTTCATACGCAAACCGGTGGCGTTACGCTCACCGCACAGCAGCCACTCAACAACGTCGTGCGCGTGACGTTGCAGGCGCTCGCCGCCGCACTCGGCGGCACCCAGTCGCTGCACACAAACGGCTACGACGAAGCGCTGGCGCTCCCCACCGCCGACGCTGCGACGTTGGCGCTGCGCACCCAGCAGATCGTCGGCTTTGAATCAGGCGTCACGCAGACCGTCGACCCGTTGGCCGGCAGTTGGTACGTGGAGCAGCTCACCGATGAGGTGGAGACTCGCGCGTTGGCACTCATCGCTCGGGTGGACGAACTCGGCGGCGCGGCCGAGGCCATTCGTGCCGGATTCTTTCAGGATGAAATCGGACGGAGTGCGTACGAGCACCAGTTGCGCGTCGAAGCCGGCGAGACCGTCGTGGTTGGCGTGAATCGTTTCAGCGACGGCCAGGATCCGCCGATCATTCCGGCTCCTGATTTTTCGGCGCTCGAGCGTGGTCAGTTCGCGCAGCTCACCCGGGTCAAGGCGGAACGTGATAATTCCACGGTGCGCGACGCGCTTGCCGCCATCGCGGCGGCGGCGCCGCAGTACATGCCGGGGCACTCGGACTCGCGCGCGGAGCTCATGCCGCTCATCATTGATGCCGTGCGTGCCAGAGCGTCGGTCGGTGAGATTGCCAACACGCTTGAGCAGGTGTGGGAACGCTACCAGCCCACCATGTGATCGGTTGGAATCCCATGCGGGGTTGCCGATGCTGATCTGTGCGATTCGCGAACGGTGGCCGACGATGACCGCTCCACTCTGTGCCTTCTGATCAGGATGGGTGATGTCGTGTGCACGTAATCGCGGCCTCCGCGGATTCGTCGCTGTCGCGTTCCTGTTTCCCGCTGTCGCGTCGGCGCAGGCGATCGGGACGTTGCCCAGGCAGCCAGTCGCGCCGGTCGCGCGTCCGGAATTCAAGAGTCTCCGGTTCGACGAGGCGTGGACCGTCGCCAACCGCTCGGGCGCTTGGGACGATGAGCTGAAGGCTATTCCGCTGGCGTCACACCTCACGCTGACGATTGGCGGACAGGCCCGATGGCGCGAGGAGTTTGCGCACAGCTACAACCTGACCGGCGTCAGCGACAACTACGGGCAGTCACGGCTGCTGCTGAACGCCGATTTGCATGCCGGTAACGCCCGTCGGCTACACGCCCGTGCGTACCTCGAGCTGCGCGACGCGCAGTCGTACGATCGGGATCTGCCCGGTGGAACGCGACCGACCGACGCCGATCGGGCGGACGTACAGAATGCGTTCGCCGATCTCGCATGGAATCGTTCGTACGTGCGTATCGGACGACAGGAAATCGTGAGTAACCGCGAGCGACTGATCGGCGTACCAGACTGGGCCAATACGCGACGTCAACTGCAGGGCGTGCGGACGATGTTCGTGCGCGGTGCGTTCGCCGTCGAAGCGATGAGTGTTCGTCCGGTTCAGGTGCGGCTCGCCGCGGCCAATCGCGCCGATACGTCGGCGCGCTTTCGCGTGCTGTCGGTCGGCAGCGCGCCGGGTGCGAAGAAGGCCGCGCTGCTGCTGCCTTCAGCGTGGCAGGCGTACTGGTACGAGCAGAAGATCTCCGCAAGCATGCCGACACGCCGACTGACGAGTGGTGGTCGCCTCGCTTGGACGTTCGCGGGCGCGGAGACGTCAAGGCGCAGCTATGGCTTCGAGACCGAGGCGGCGGTCCAGCGTGGCAACACGGGGGCGCGCGCCATTCGTGCCTGGTATCTGACCACGGAACTGCAGGCGCAACTCCGGCACGTGCATGGCGCGCCCACGTTTGCCCTCGGACTCGAAGCCGCGAGCGGAGATCGCAGCAGCTCCGACAACACGCTCGGGGCATTCAACACGCTCTATGCGGCGGCGCATGCGCATGGTGGTTTCGCCGACGTTTTCGGTCGGGCCAATGCGCGTCAGGTGCAGATCATTTCAACGTGGGATCCCATCCGTCGCGTGAACCTGCGCGGCTCGTGGCACCACTATGACCGGCTTCGATTGGACGATGGCGCCTATAGTAAGCAGAACACGATCATGCGCGCCGCCTCCGGATCCCGCGCGCGGCATGTCGGCGATGAGTTCAACCTCACCGGCAATTTGAATGTGAATCGTCATCTGCGGATGATCGCCGGACATGCATGGGTATTACCTGGCGCGTTCATGATGCAGACAGCCGACGGCGCGTTGCAGGAACGTTGGAGCTTCATCGGCACTGCGTTCACGTTCTGACGTCACGGTGTGGGATAGACCAGCACAGGGAAGTCTCGCTCCCATCTGCTGCCATCACGGAGTTGCACCGACGCGCTCACAGTCCACTGTCGCGTCCAACTCGTATCAAAGCGCGAGGGCGGCACGCCCAGTGGGAGCAGTATCTCCGCGACGAACAAGCGTTCGACTCCGGCGTGCAATCGCGGATCGATCACGGCAACGTCCACCTGCCATGCCGTCGGACCGCCGACGCTGCGTGATTCGCGATACTCGAACAGCAGCGCGATCTCTTGAATCTCGGCATCACGACGCGGTACGATGCGCACCGCGCACCGGCTGCGATCGCCCGGCACGATGTTCAGATCCGCCATCTCGAGGGTCACATCGCCGACGACACGCCACGCGTTCCACCGTGCCCGCAGCGGCCAGAGTACGCTGTAGCTGTAGCCGACACAGAAGATGCCCACCGCGATGGCCGTCAGGTCGCGCATGATCACCACGGTGACGCTGCCGGCAACCAGCAGCAGAAGCCCCATGATACCGATCGCGATGGCCTGACGCACGTCGGTGCGCCGCATGAGCGGCCCCCAGTCCTGTAGCGCCAGATCGCGATAGAAGTCGGCTTTCACGCCGAGCGGGTCGGTGACCATCATCAAGCCTATCGTGCGCTCCGATGCGCGCCAAGCTGCGCGCTATTCGCGGCGCTTGCGCAGGAGCACCCCCAATGCTCGCCAAGCGGTGGTGCGCGCGCGATACTCCCTCGATCCAACCCTCGGTGTGCTCCCTCCACCTGCGGAGTTCCTCTGGTCGAATCGTTTGCTTCATCGCCCGACGCGCTGCTTCTGGAACGAAACGCGTACCGCCGCGTCACGTGGCGGCTGCTGCCGTTTCTGTTCCTCTGCTACGTCGTCGCGTATCTGGATCGGGTAAATGTGGGCTTTGCGAAGCTGCAAATGCTCGCCGACCTCGGCATGAGTGATACGGCCTACGGAATCGGCGCGGGGATCTTCTTCATCGGCTACTTCCTGTTTGAAGTGCCAAGCAATCTGATTCTGCATCGAACCGGCGCGCGGCTCTGGATCGCACGCATCATGATCACGTGGGGGCTGCTCTCCGCCGCCACGATGTTCGTCACCAACGCGTACTGGTTTTACGCAATCCGGTTCGCGCTGGGCATCGCCGAAGCGGGTTTCTTTCCCGGCATCATTCTCTATCTCACGCAGTGGTACCCCGCGTCCATGCGCGCGCGGATCGTGGCGCTGTTCATGACGGCGGTGGCCGTGTCAGGTGTTGTTGGGGGACCGCTTTCGGGATGGATTCTCGTAGCCATGTCCGGCGTGAACGGGTGGGCCGGATGGCAGTGGCTGTTCTTGTTGGAAGGACTGCCGTCGGTGGTGATGGGAATCGCCGTCTTCTTCTATCTCGACGATCGCATCACGGCGGCGCGCTGGCTCTCTCCGGCGGAGCAGGCGCTGCTGCAGCGCAACATCGACGCAGAGCAGGGTAGCGGCGTACACCTGTCTGTTGGCGCAACGCTGCGTAACGGACGGGTCCTCCTGCTGTCGGCGCTCTACTTCACGTTTGTGATCGGGCTCTACGGCATCGGATTCTGGCTGCCGCAGCTCATTCGCACGATGGGCGTGGAGAACGCTTTCCGGGTCGGACTACTCAGCGCCATTCCGTACGGCGTGGCGGCGGTCACCATGGTCTTGGTGGGGCGTAGTTCCGATCGGTTGCGCGAGCGGCGCTGGCACCTGGTGACTATGGCGCTCGTCGGCGCGATCGGCCTCGCCGCGGCCGGCTGGTTCAGTACCCATCAAGTGGCCGGCATGGTCGCCCTGACCGGTGCAACGGTGGGTATTCTGTCCGTACTTCCAGTTTTTTGGACGCTACCCACGGGATTCCTGCGTGGGGCATCGGCCGCCGCCGGCATCGCGGTGGTGAACTCGATTGGTAATCTTGCCGGCTTTCTCAGCCCGTTCATGATCGGTACCATCACCGATGCGACCGGCAGTGCCACGTACGGCGTCTACGCGATGGCGGGGTTCATGGCACTGGGGGCAGTGCTCACGATCCCCGCCACCCGTTCGATCAGGGCGTAACGGCCTTGGTCTTGGGCTCGAGCTTGGCGGCCCAGAGCCCCGAGTTGAAGTCGGTGAAAATCACGCGCCCCTTCCAGGGCATGGCGTTCATCACGAACGGCGCGTTGGCGGTGAACGCCTTCGGATCGATCGGTTTGAAGACGGCGATCTCGCGGCGCTGCTCTGCCAGATTTCCCATCAGCTCGCCGCTGACATCCACGATGCGCACGCCGCCGTCATAGTACGCCTGATAGAGCACATCATCCTCGACGATGATATCGTGCGAGCCGTAGTCTTCCAGATGATAGCGGCCGACCTTGCGCATGTTCATCGGATCCGTCGCGTCGACGATGTGTGTGTAACCACCCGACGTTTGCGAGATCCCGCCGGATGAGCCGAGGGTGGCGCCGTAGTTCGTTCCTTCCCACACTCGTCCGGCGCGGTTCATCTCCTCGTCGCCCAGGAAGAGGTACGTACGCCCCGTGGACTTCTGGAAGTACGGGTAAATCTCGTGGCCCGAGTTGATTGGGAAGACGTTGATCAGCTTCGGCTTTTCGATCGTACCGCCGTACTTACCGTTGCCGACATCGACAATCACGGCGCCCGCACCGCCTTGCGCGGAGTATGCAATACCGTCGTTCACCCAGAGGTCGTGAATGCGAGCGTTCGGATGCTGATACTCGCTCACGTACTTGGGCTTCGTGATGTCTTTCACGTCGATGATGACGTACTTCTGGCCACCGGAGATTGCGAAGAGATGATCGTTGGTGGCAAACATGTTGTGCACGCCGCCCGTCAGCTCCTGGTCAAACGTGCTCGCGATTTTCGGATGCGCCGGCACCGCGAGATCGAGAATCACCACGCCGTTCACACGATTCGATGCGCCTTCACGCGACAGCGCACCGTAGCGGCCGTCGGGCGACACGGTCACATCGTTGATCGTGCGGGCGTCGACTTTGATGGAGTCCGTCTTCACGATGTTGTTCATATCCGTGATGTCGAACACGAGCGCGTAGCCATCGCCGCCCCAGGTGCCCACGAGGCAATAATCGCGGCCGTCCTTGCCCGTCCACGGCCATAAATCCGACGTCGCCGTGGTGTTCACCTCACCGCGGCCGGTCACCGTAATACGTCGTACGACATCGCGCGGCTTTACTTCGAGCACTTTGCGGGAGGTGATGTTCCCCGACTGCGCGAGCAGCGTAAAGCGGCCGGGAGCGTTGGCGGTGAACCGTCCCCAGTCGATGATGCCGGGGCCTCCGGGGGCGGCGATCGTATCATCGGGTGTGTACGTGTAGCTCCACGTGATCGGCGCGTCCTTCACGGCGGCACCGGCGGCATTCATCGCCGTGGCCTTGAGCCGGATGACATCACCCGTATTGATCACGTCTTCGGCGATCGCCAACGCGATACGCGTCACGGGGTTGGTCGCCACGGTGTACGACTTGCTGGCCCTGACACCTTCGGCTTCTGCGGTGATCACCGCCGCGCCGGCCTTGAGCCCCGATACGTTGCCAAAGCGGTCGACATCCGCGACGGCGGGGTTGCTGCTCCGCCAAGTCACCGTCAGGCCGCCTCGCGGGCTGCCGTCAGCGTGCGTACCCACCGCATGATGCGCGAGCGTGATGCCGGTGTATAACCGTCCCGAATCGACGGCGATGGCGATCTTGCTGAGTGCTGGCCACGTGATAAGGACCGGGATGTCCAGGGTGATGGGAATGCCGTCACCCATGGCCGTCGCCGTGGCGAGGTACGACCCTGCCTTGAACGCCGTCACTTTGCCGTTCTGAAAAGCGACGGCTGCGCGAGGACCACCGATACGAACCACCGCATCGGTGATTTCACGCCCTTGCTCATCAAACGCGGTCACTTTGAAATTCTGCGACTCGCCGGCACGAATCGTCACACGAGCCGGTTCGGCAACGAGACGCGCGACGACGGCCGGCCGTGCGGCCGTGGCCTGCTGTGCGATGATGCGCGAGGCCGGCAGTACGGGCGCGAAGGCCAGGACGCCGAGCGCGGTCGTGACGAACCGCATGTTGCGCGCTACGTTCATAGTGCGGTGACTCCTGTCGGAGAGCGACTGCGAGTGCGTTCGAGAAGTCCAGCGGCCAACCAGTTCGGTGCCTGTCCGTCTTCCAAACTCCGTCGGGCAACAGCCCGTGGATCGAGTACGCCCATCATGTCTTCTGTCTCTCCCCCCCGCAAGCCGAACAGCCTGCGCCCACACATTCGCCGAGTGTTGGCCGCGGCCCTGTGTGCTCCAGCATTGTGCTTGGCCGCGCTGCACACCGCGCAGGCGCAATCGCCCACGGCCGCCAAACCCGCGCGCGACTACTGGGTGTACGTGGGGGCGGAGTCGGCCGATAAGATCTACCGCGTGCGGTTCGGTCCGGCTGGCACCGCAATCGAGAAGACCATCGGCATCGGTGAGCTTGCGGCCGAGATGGAAGGCCCGCACGGTCTCGCCATTTCGCGCGACGGCAAATTCCTCTACATGACCACTGGCCACGGCACCCCCGACGGCAAGTTCTGGCGCTACGAACTCGGCCCCGATACGCTCGTCGGCCCCGGCCTTTCGCTCGGCAATTTCCCGGCGTCCATCGACGTGACGCCCGATGGGCTCTACACGCTGTCGGCCAATTTCAACCTGCACGGCGACATGATCCCGAGCACGGTGTCCGTCGTGTACACGCAGAACAACACCGAAGTCGCGCGGATTGTCACCTGCACCATGCCGCACGGCAGTCGCGTGTCGCCCGACGGGCTGCGCCAGTACTCCACGTGCATGATGGATGACCAACTCGTCGAGATCGATACGCGGGACTTCACCGTCGCGCGTCGCTTCTCGGTCGCGAAGGGCAAGGAAGGACCGCTCGCCGCCGACAACATGGGTGAGATGGGCAGCAGCATGGCGGGGATGGACCACAACACCCATAGCGGACACGACATGGGGGCCAAGCCAGCGCCCAAGGCACCTGCGCCCACCGTCGATCCCGCGCAGGTGGGACGCGCGGGGATGGGAATGGAGAAGCACGCTATGACGCCGAACTCGTGCTCGCCGACCTGGGCGCAGCCGTCGTTCGACGGGCGCAGCGTCTTCGTGGCCTGCAACAAGGCCGACGAAATCGTCGAAATCGGCGCCGACGCGTGGACAGTCACACGTCGCTTCAAGACCGGCCGCGGCGTGTATAATCTGGCCGTGACCAACGACGGCAAGCTGCTCGTGGCCACACTGAAGCAGGGCTCCGGGGTGGAAGTGTTCGACCTTGCCACTGGCAAGAGCCGCGGACAGGTGAAGACCACTAACACCATCGCGCACGGCGTGACGCTGAGTCCGGATTCGCGCTACGCGTTCGTGACCAGCGAGGGCGTTGGCGCGGCCCCGGGCAAG
>JBBQSM010000006.1:0-55182 GCA_038234895.1 Gemmatimonadales bacterium | reverse complement strand
TGTGCGACTGCCCGGCATGCTGTATGCCGCCGTGATCATGAGTCCGACCTTTGGCGCCGCGCCGCTCAGCGACGACCGTGCCACGATCCTCGAGCGACCCGGCGTGCGCGCGGTCGTAACGCTCGCGTCTGGTCGCTACGGAAACGTGCCCGGCGTAGCGGTAGTGGCCGACTCGTGGTGGCGTGCGCGGCAAGCGCTCGACGCGCTGCGAATCCGATGGAGCGCGGGTACACACGACACGCTCAACTCCGACGCGATCACGGCCCGGCTGCGCGAAGCGGCTGCCGGCGCCGACGGATTCCCCTTTCGATCGGCTGGCGACAGCGAGCGTGCGTTGTCCCAAGCGGTGACCACCGTGCGTGCAACGTACGAGGCGCCGTTTCTTGCACATGCCGCGCTCGAGCCGCCGAATGCAACCGTGCGCGTGTCCGATGGCGGCGCGGAACTGTGGGTGGGAACGCAGGTGCCAGGAATGGCGCGTGCCGCGGTCGCGCACGAAGCCGGTGTGCGCGAGGACGCCGTGCAGGTACACCAGTATCTCATCGGCGGCGGATTCGGTCGCCGACTGGACGTGGACTTCATTGCGCAAGCGACGGCCATCGCGAAGGCCGTTCCCGGCGTTCCGGTGCAGACGATCTGGTCGCGCGAAAACGATCTGCGTCACGATCTCTATCGGCCCGCTGCTGTCTCCAGCCTGAGCGCCGCGCTCGACGCCGCCGGCGCACTGACCGCGTTTACCGCGCATTCAGCCGGCCAGGCTCCCCTCAAGCTGTATAGTCGTCGTGTGGGGCTGGTGCTCTCCAAATTCGGCCCCGATCGCATGACTGCCGAGGGGAGCTGGGATCAGCCGTACGAGTTCGCCGCGTTTCGCAGTGCGCATGCAGAGGTTGAACTGCCGGTGCCGGTGGGGATGTGGCGCGCAGTCGGTCACTCGCACCAAGGCTTCTTTATCGAGTCGTTCATCGACGAAATCGCCGCCGCCGCACTGCAGGACCCGGCAGCGTTTCGTGCGTCGTTGCTGCAGCAGCATCCGCGCGCGCTGCGAGTCCTGCAGGAGGTCGTCGCGCGGAGTGGGTGGACGCAAACGCTGCCGCCCACCGCCGACGGACGCACGCAGGCCCGCGGCATCGCCCTGCATGAGTCGCTCGGCACCATCGTTGCCGAAGTAGCCGAGGTCTCGCTGAGCGCCGAGAACGCTATCCGGGTACATCGGGTGGTCGCCGTCGTGGACTGCGGCTTTGCGGTCAACCCCAACCTCATCACGCAGCAGGTCGAGAGTGCGATCGTCTTCGGACTCTCCGCGGCGCTGCGCGGCGAGATCACGATCAGTGGCGGTGCGGTGCGCGAGGGTTCGTTCGCGGACTATCGCCCGCTGCAGATGGCGGAATGTCCGACGATCGAAACGCATATCATGCCGAGCATGGAACCGCCCTCCGGGGTGGGGGAGCCGCCACTGCCGCCGATCGCCCCCGCAGTAGCCAACGCGATTTTCGCACTCACCGGGACGCGTCTGCGCTCCCTCCCGCTCCGACTTCCCGCGCCCCCCAACGGATAGCTTAAATTTCAGGGATGCCCAACATCCTCCAGCATCTCCCCGTCGGCGAGAAGGTCGGTATCGCCTTCTCCGGCGGCTTGGACACCAGCGCCGCCCTGCATTGGATGCGGGCGAAGGGCGCGGTTCCCTACGCGTACACCGCCAATCTCGGTCAGCCCGACGAAAGCGACTACGACGAGATCCCGCGCAAGGCGATGGCCTACGGCGCCGAGAAGGCGCGGCTCATCGAATGTCGCGCCCAACTCGTGGCGGAAGGGCTCGCGGCGCTGCAGTGCGGGGCGTTCCACATCACCACTGCTGGGGCGACATACTTCAACACTACGCCGCTCGGCCGCGCGGTCACGGGCACCATGCTCGTCGCCGCCATGCGCGAAGATGATGTGAACATCTGGGGTGACGGCAGCACGTTCAAGGGGAACGACATCGAGCGGTTTTATCGCTACGGTCTGCTCACCAACCCCGATCTCAAAGTCTACAAGCCCTGGCTCGATCAGCATTTCATCGACGAACTCGGCGGACGCACCGAGATGGCCGAGTATCTGATCAAGGCCGGCTTTGAGTACAAGATGAGTGTGGAGAAGGCGTACTCCACCGACTCGAATATTCTGGGCGCGACGCACGAAGCCAAGGATCTCGAGTTCCTGAACAAGGGGATGCATATCGTGCATCCCATTATGGGCGTGGCGTTTTGGCGCGACGATGTGGACGTGCAGCGTGAGACCGTGTCCATCCGCTTCGAGGAAGGGATGCCGGTCGCCATCAACGGCAAGAGCTACGATACCGCGCTCGACTTGTTCATGGACGCGAACGCGATCGGCGGTCGTCACGGACTTGGCATGAGCGATCAGATCGAGAATCGGATCATCGAAGCCAAGAGTCGCGGTATTTACGAGGCGCCGGGGTTGGCGTTGTTGTACATCGCGTATGAACGTCTGGTCACCGGCATCCACAACGAAGACACCATCGAAACGTACCGCGCCAACGGTCGCAAGCTCGGTCGGTTGTTGTATCAGGGACGCTGGCTCGATTCGCAGTCGCTTATGTTGCGCGATTCCGCGCAGCGGTGGGTGGCGCGCGCGATCACGGGTGAAGTGACCATGGAGCTACGTCGCGGCAACGACTATTCCATCATGGACACGTCGAGCGCCAACCTCACGTACAAGCCCGAGCGGCTGACGATGGAGCGTGGCGAAGCGTTCTTCACGCCACTCGATCGGATTGGCCAACTGACCATGCGCAATCTCGACATCGCCGATACGCGTGAGAAGCTGATGCTCTACACCGATACCGGGTTGCTGCGGGCTGCGCAGAGCAACGGGGTGCCGCAGTTGCCGTCGGGGAGCAGGGAGTAGCGGGGGCTACCGCACCACGATCGAGTGCTCGATCCGTACGACGTTCGAGCTCTCGTCGCGCCCCTCGAGCACAATCGTCGAGGGGCCCGGTGTGGCAAAGCGGAGCTCGACCGTGCGCGGCAGTTCAATGAGTGCCTGCGTACACATCTCACCCTCCACGCGATCGTAGGCAATGAGCGTGGTCGTTGATCCGGACTGCTTCACGTCGACACCATCGGCGCGCCAGCAGCCGTTACGTCCGATCGTGGTCACGGTCACGGTGACGCCGACGCCGACAGATGCGCTATCGGGCGCGACCAGTGCGGGCGCGTTCAGCGCGTCGGACACGATCGTGCCGATCATACGTGCCGGCCCCAGTGCGGCTCCTTGTTCCAGGCCCACGGTGCTGCCCCGTTCGGCGGGAGGTGTATTGCTGCAGGCGGCGAACGCGAGCAGCGATATCAGTGGAAACAAGCGGCGCACGGCACAACTCCAGCGGGCAAAGTGAGCGAAGCAGGCAGGATGGCCCCGGCGTATCGACCAGCGCCATCCTACTCGCCAAACGCTGACCGGTTCAGTTCGAGATCGTGTACGCGAAGCTTACATCGATGTCGGTCTCACCGCCGCACGAGGTGGCGGTCGCGACCTTCGGCGCGTCGTCGTAGTGGCAGAGCACCACGCGCATGTTGCCGGCGGTCGCGGATGCGGAGAGTGCCTTGGTGAATGCGAGGCCAAGGGAACGGTTTTGGCCGTCCACGTCCGTGGTGGTGATCGTGGCGCCGGTACCCGTCACCGTGTAAAACACGCGATGCTCACTTGCCTCGGCGCGTACCTCAGCCGTGATGTCCTCTACCGGATTCTTGAGGCGGTTCTCGAACCTCACCGACCCGGTGTACGTCACGCCACGCGCGAGCGCCAACGCCCCCACCTGCGCGGACGGCGCCGTTGGGCCGTTTCCGTCGGCGTCGTCGATATAGGTGGTCAGTGCGGCGCCACCGCCCACCGGAGTGAGAGTGATCGTGACGCGTGAGATGAGCTCCACTTCACCACCGGGTGCTGTGGAGGAGTCGCCGCAGGCGGTCGCCAGTGTCATAAGCGCAACGGCGCCAAGCGTCAGGGCGCGGCGGAGGGAGATCGGGTTCTGCATCGACATGGGTCTGCTCCAGTGGTGAGGTGGTGAACGAACTGCGGACAGGAAGGAGGTGGAACGTCGGAACTAGAACGGTGCGGTCAGACGCAGCACGACGTCGCGCCCGGCGTCGTTGACGAACAGGCGATAGCGGCTCAGGTAGTCGCGATACCGCGTATCGAGCGCGTTATTGATCGACAGCGACACATCGAGACGTTGACCGGCGATCGACCAGCCGGTCGTACCAGTCTCGAGGTGCATCAGCCCGTAGCCTGCGGTGGGCAGTGTGTACACGGTGCCATCGGGCACGCCGTCTTGTTCCCGCACCAGCAGCGCACCGCCGCCTACAAACCACGACCCGATCGCGGTACGCTGTCCCATCGTGCGTAACGAGAACGACAGCCGGTCGGCCGGCATGTCGTAGAGCGCGCCGCCGTTGAGCCGGTCGCTGCCACGCACGAGCGTGCCGGAGAGTTGCAGCTGAACGCGCGCGTGTGGTGTCCACGACGACGACAGCTCCACGCCAGACAGTCGCGCGTCCGTCTGCGCATATTGGAAGCCCGGAAACGCACCTCGAACGGTCTGAACCGGCTGCGTGGGTTGTAGATACATGAAACCCGCGATCGCGTTGCGGTATGCGGCGGCGTCGATGGTGAGCGTGCTGCTGCTGTAGCGCAGCCCGGTTTCGATGCCCTGCGAGCGTTCGGCGCTTAACGACGCATCACCCAGTTCGTACTGCGCCGTGCCGTGATGCACGCCCTGCGCATACCGCTCGTTCACCGTGGGCGGGCGCCAGGCACGTGCCACGCGCACGCTCACGTCGAGTCCGTCGGCCAGCAAATACGCCGCGCCGAGCGAGCCGGAGACATCGCTCCACGAACGCGTGCCCGCCGGACTGCGAATGCCGAGGTCCGAGAACGCGAGTGTGGTTTGCCGGATGGCGTCGGTTCGTGCGCTGGCCGTGATGGACAGACGACCAACGGCCAACTCTTCCTGCGCGTAGAGCGCGCCCTGCCAGAGGTCGAAACCTGGGATGAGAAAGGCTTTGCCCAGCGTCTGGTTGCCCTGCGCCATTGCGCTCGTGCCCACGGTGCCGCGCCAGCCGTGCGCACGTGCATGGGTCCAGCGCACATCGAGCGAGTTGCTGAACAGCTTGAGGTTGAAGGCCGGTTCGTCGCGGAAGCGCAGCGGACCGTGGTTGTCGTATTCGCGACGGTGGTTGTACTGGAAGCCGTAGACGACTTCGAGTTCCTGCTCGCGCGGCAAATCCAGGACCGTACGCAGTCGCGCGGTGGTGTGCGCCACGCGCTGGTTGGGCCGCCCGATGCCGTACGAGAATGCGGAATCGCGCGGCTCGGTGGTCATGGCGCGCTGCAGGTCGTCCGCATTGCCCACATGTGCCTGCCGCAGCACGCCCAGCTCCGTGCCGAACCGGCTTACGAGCAGCTCGCTGCGCCCCCAGCCGCGCGTCGCGCCCAGCGTCACGCTTCCGTTCAGTTCCCGAAATCCGGTGTTCGACAGGTAGTAGTCGGGCGCCGCGCCGTTCCCCGCCAGGCGCGACGTGAGTCGCGCCCGGTAGCCCATTCGCCCCAGTAGGGGGAGGGTAAGATTGCTCCCCTGCAGGCCCGCCGAGAGCGCGCCCTGTCGGCTGTTACTGAACGTGTTGAGCGCGAGGTCGCCGTGCGTACCGCCGGTGTCGGGCAGCAGGGCGTGATCTACGCGCACCACACCGCCAAGGGCATCTGCGCCGTAGAGCACAGTGGCCGCGCCGCGCACCACCGTGACCGAGCTCGCATCGAAGCTGTCGATGTTGGGCGCGTGTTCCGTGCCCCACTGCTGATCCTCCTGCCGCAGCCCGGCATTCATGACCAACACACGCTGCGAATTCAGACCGCGAATGACCGGTTTCGCGATACTCGGCCCGAACTGAATCAGGGCGACGCCCGGCAGGTTCTTGATCGTCTCACCCAACGTCTGCCCGCGGGTAGCCGACAGCGCGGCGGCATCGAGCGTGTTCGTGGCGACGACGCGCGCCAGCCGTTCGGCCAGTGTGTCCGCGCGGACCGCGACTTCCTGCAGCACCGTTGTCGCGACGACGAGATGGACCGTGAGTAACCGATCTCCGGCGGTGAGATCGAGCGTGCGCATATCAGGCGCGAAGCCCACAGCGCGAACCGCCAGGCGCACCGTGGTGGGCGGCAGATCGCGGAAGTCGAACCGCCCGTTGTCGTCGGTGCGCGCACGCCGGACGCGGTTCGTGGCCCCGTTGGCCGGCGTTTCGATCGTCACCTCCGCGCCGCGCAGGGCGCGACCGGAGACCGAGTCCTCGACAATGCCGTGCACGTGGCGCGTTGCCCCGTGGGACGCGTCCTGCGCCGGCAGCGCACGCGGCGCCGCAACGCCGAACCAGCCGAGGCAGAGCATCAGCCAGTGCGACCGCAGGGCGGCCCGTACATGATGTCGTGGTATCAATATCGTGTTCGGCATGAACCGACTATGATACTGAGACTACGCGATCATTTCCAGTGCGGGCTTAGTCGGGGCGGGCAGGCTGGGGCGGAGGCTTCGGCGGAAATAGCGCCCGCTTGACCACCGTGCCGCTGAACGAGATAGTCAGGCGTTGCGCGACAAAGCTGCGGGCTTTGACTGCGGTGGCGCGTTCAGGGCGCCAGGTGAGCGAAGCGGCCGTGGCTGTGACCAGTGCGACGGCAAAGGGTACGTTGGGGCGGATGTCTCCGTCGACGGTCTGCAGTGTCGTGGTGGTGCGCAGGGAGCAGCCGACTCGGGCCACCACGAGGCGTGGAAACGAAGTCCCGCTGCCGGCCCGCCCGCAGTCTGTGGGCAGGGGCTCCCAAGGCAACAGCGCACGCATTCCGTGCAGCACCCCTTCTTGGACGAGCAGGAAGCCGAACTGATCGCCCAGGCGCTTTCCATAGCCATCCCACGTGCGGCCCCACTTTTCCGGTGCACCGAGCACGTTGCCAACCGCGGCTGCGGTAAAAGGTGGCGGGAGTCGACGCAGGACCCGCAACGCCACCGGCTCATGTACGACAGCGGGGGAGGGCGCACCGGTGGTGCTGTCGGTTTGCGCCTTCAGTGGAGGCGCGACCAGCGGCGACGCGACGAGCGCTCCACCGCCGATCAGGACAACCGTGCGCATACCGCATACATGGCGCGCGAGCAAATGGAACACGGGGACCGGTTTCGAGTCGGGGCGATGGCGCGCGCCCCACGCCGCCGCTCCTGCAGAAGGCGGCAGTGAGAGATAGCGACGGGACCCGCGGAAAGTTCACCCCGTGTCCGATGATCAGGGTCGTTGTCGCGTCACTCCGGGCGGTGTGTAGCCGCTGTCCTCGGGGACCATGATTGTCATCGCGGTCTCACGAACCAGCGTACCACTGGTGCCTCGAATCACCAGCAGATTCGCGCCGGGTCGGGCGTTGGGGCCGGGCACGATGTGTACGCGTACAGTACCGCCCACGGTCTGTGCGGGAATGAAGGTGACGGTGAAGTCGGCTGGGGTAACCACAGCGGCCGCGAAATCGACGTTCCCTGCAAAGCCATTGGTGCGCAGAATGTCGATGACCGTGGTGTTGATGTTGCTGGTATCCCCCTTGGTGACATGGAACTCGCGTGCCTGCGGACGCAGGGCGAAGTCGGGGGCGGACGACGCCGCGACGGTGATGGTCGCGGCAGCGGTCGGCGAGGAGGGGCCGAGCGCGACCGAAACGCTGATCGGATACACGCCGACGGTTCCGCCGATCACCAGCAGCGACGCGGAATCACTCGACGTGATCACGGGTGAGATCCAAGCAGCGCCGCCGGGGAGCGATCCGGCCACGCGCAGTTCGACGGAACGGTTGACGAACACACCGGTCCGCGTGAGTCGGATCGGGATTCGCGCCGACGTGCCTGGTGCGATCGTCGCCGCCGTCGTGACCAGCTGGATGGCAATGCTGCTGGTCGGCGGTGCAACCGGGATGGTGAGCACGATGGGCGTCGTGCGTACGATCGATCCCGCTGTGCCGCGTACCGCCAACGAATAGATACCCGCCTTCGCACTGCTATCGACGGCCAGCCGCAGCGTCGCATTCGCGCCGCTCGTACTGTCCGGAATGATGGACGCCGACACACCGGGCGGCAGATTCTCGACGACGAGCGCGACAGCACCTGGCAAGCCCGTGCGCTGCACGGCGATCGTGCTCTGTCCGCTGGCACCCGGCGCGAGGGTGAGTGCGGCCGGCGTTGCGCTGAGCGAGAAGTCGGGTGGGATACTCACGACGAGCGTGACCGTCGTCCTGCGAACCAATGCGCCGACGGTGGCGGAAATCTCGAGGGGGTAGCTGCCGAACGGCGTCGTGTTCGCTGTCTCCAGCGAGAGCTGTGCGCTTGTGCCGGCGACCTGCTGCGGCGCGAACGTGGCGACTACGCCTGTTGGCACGCCGATGATGGCCAGTGCGATGTCGCCGAGTCCCGGGGAGGATCGCGTTAATGCGAGATCGAACGTAGCACTCCCGCCTGGGGAAACGGTGGCATTCGCGGGCGCGGCGGCAATGGCGATGTCAGGGGGCAGTGGAGCGGCGACGACCCTCAGCAACCAGCGTACGGTGTCCGCACTGGCGCCAAACGATCCCATCGTGCGAACGAGGTACAGACCGGTCGCAGCGGTGGGCGGAACGCGTAGCTGCATCGTGGTGCTGCTGCCCGTCACCGAGGCAGGGGACAGCACCAGTGAGCTGCCGGCCGGGATCGTGGCTGTGTCGACGGCGAGTGCAATGGTGCCTGCAAAACCAATCGCTCGCGAGATTGCGACGGGTATATCGAGCGATGCGCCGGTGTTCACGGTCTGCGACGAAATCGCAAGAGAGAATGGCGGCGTGACCTCGACGGTGAGGTCGCGCTGCGCCGACGTCACCGGGGTGCCACCGGTCGATGTCGCACGTACTTGCAGTTGCGCCAACGAACCCGGTCGCGCCAGCGACGTGGCCAACACGGTGAGCTGGACGACATGCGTACCGGTCGGAATCGTCGTTGGGGAGATGCTCGCCAACAGCTCCGTCGATACGCCGCCGCCCACGGTGAGGGCTGCGCCGGTAGCGCCACCGGAGACACTCACGCTGAGCGTGGTACTGACCGTGCCACCCGGCAATACGGACACGCGTGACGACGCGACGTCCAATGTCACGACAGAAGCCACGAGCGAACTCGACGACGAATCACTCGGACACACGCCGAGACCAAACAGTCCGCAGCAGCCTCCGAGGGCAAAAAGCATCGCAACTGATGCGAGGGACCGCGGGCAAGATTGCGACGCGGGATACCACCGGCATTGAGCAGTTTGACGCACGGGATGCTCCAGATGAAAGATCAGGCGCGTGAGAGAACGCACGGACATCCGCTGCACGTTCGCTTCGCGCGTTCCGTCTCACGCGATCTTGTCGCGCCACGTTCGGCGCCTACTATTGCCATATGCGCCTCTCGCTTACCGCAACGCTGCTGGTGCTTCAGGTTGCTTCGATTCGCGCCACGAAGCCCGTCAACGCGCGCACGATCGTCGCCGAGGCAACGCGTGCGGCCGAGCGCGGTACGCTCGATGCGTGGGTGGCGCCATGGGCGGTGCGCGTGCGCGCGTCCCCACGCGACCGGTCAGCCCTCATCGCGCTGGCCACGGCGGAACGACTGCGTTATCGCTACGCGCGGGCCGAGTCGCTATACGCGATCGCGCAGCAGTCTGAGCCCGGCGATCTGATCGGTCGGCAGTCCCGACTGTGGCGATCGGTCATGCATGTCGTGCAAGGGCACGCGCGCGATGCCGGCCCCGAATTGGCAGAGATCGAGCGTGACGCCCTGCAGCACGCGGACACGCTGTCCGCACTGGAGGCGGTGCTGGCGCGCATTTCGGTCACGCTGCGGCTGGAGGGGGCGTCGCGGGCGATCGCTGTGCTGCGACGCGGCGACTCACTGCGCTGGTCGCGCGAGCCCGCGCTATCTGCATCCGCCAGCTGTCGCGCGGCAACCGTGTACTCCAGAGTGGGCGATCGGATCGTTGCACGACGGTTCGCGCGTGATGGGTACGCACTCGCGGAGCGTACAGGTCACCAGCGCATCGCGGCCGCATGTCTGTTTGTGCTGGCCACGGATTTCGCACGCAGCGGGCTGTCCGACTCGTTACGAGCGCCACTGGCGCAAGCGATCGACCTGCAGCGTCGTACGCACGATCTCGTCGGACTCGCCTCCTCGGCACAGTGGGCAGGCTACTATGCAGCAACACTGGGCCACTATTCGAGCGCCGAACGCTATCTCATCGTTGCGTGGGACGCAGCACAACGCGCCGGAACAGCCGACGCCGCAGCGTGGACGGCTCTGAGCCGTGCATCGATCGCACAGAGTTTCTACGACGCGACGGCTACGACCACATGGCTGCGCCGCGCCGATTCACTCATGCGCCGACTCGACGATCAGCAGGGGCAGCTCGAGGTAGCGCGATTGCTCGCACGACACGCCGTAGTACTCGGCGACGTTGGAGGGGCCCGCGCTCAGCTGGAACGTGCACAGCGCGTCGCGGATCGTCTGGGCGAACCGTCCACGCGGCTGTCGGTACTCGCCTCGCTGCTCGACCTTGAGCTGCGCGAGGGAAACCTCGATACGGCGGCGAGTCTGCTGCGCACCGAGGCCGCGCTCATTGCACGCTACGGCATGACCGGGTGGAGCATTGCACACCGCGGCGCCATGGGGGAAGTGGCGTTGCGACGGGGCGAGGTTGGTGAGGCGCTCCAACTGATCGAGCGCACGCTCGATTCGCTGCACTTCAGCCAGCACGAAACGCGCTACGATATGGAGATCAAGCGCGCGCTCGCTCTCGCCATGAGTGGCAATACCCGTAGCGCGTCGCACGCCGCCTTGGCGGCTGCGAGTACCCTCGACATGTGGCGGGCCTCGCTGAGTGACAGCACGCTGCGTTATCTGGCCGTGCAGTCGCAGCGGCGCCGCGCGTGGTACCACACGTCGCTGGTGCAGCGACTGTCAGTCGCTGGTGAGCTTGCGTCGGCGTTTGAACTGATGGAGCGTCGTCGTGCCCGCGATCTGCGCGACCGCCTGCTGTTGATCGCCGACCGGGAGGGGAGGGCAATGCCTGGCGTGCGGCGCGCGTTCGGTGTTGCCACTGCGTCGCAAGTACAACAGTCAATTCCAGATAACGCCACCGCGATCGTCACACTCGACTTGGGCGAGGATGGCGCACCTGGGACCGCTTTCGTGCTCACACGCGATACGATTGCCGCCGTACCGTTTCCTACGGAAGCGCAGGTGGCGCCGCACGTACGTCGTCTGGTCGCACTGTTGGAAGCAGGCCGCGATGCGTCGGTCGAGCAGGGCGTGCTGGGCACGATGCTGCTGTCGCCGCTGCTGCCGTTGCTGAACGCGACCCGCGCCACCCGCATCGTGCTCATCCCTGAGGGCGTGCTGCATCGCGTGCCGTTTGACGCGCTGCGACTTCCGGACGGTCAGCTGATGCTCGAGCGATTCGAGACCATGAATGCACCTTCGGCGGCCGTGCTGGCTGGCTTGCGCGCGCTGCCGGTATTGCGTGCGCGCCCCCTCCGGGTGCTGGCGCTGGCCGATGCGAATGCGCCGCAAATCAGTGGTGACGCAGTGACTGGCGCCAAGGCAATGTTTGCGCGACTCACGGGCGCGGTGCAAATGTCCCGCCTGCCGGGTGCGCGCCGTGAAGTGGCGGGACTCGCGCGGGCGTTGCCAGGCGTGGAAGTGCGAGCGGGAACACAGGCCACGGAGCGCGCGGTCAAGCGAAGCGCCTCGTCGTACGACGTGCTCCACTTCGCCACGCACGCGGTCGTCGACGAATGGTCCGGCGCGTCGGCGGCACTCGCGCTGACGCCAGGCGGCGGAGAAGATGGAATGCTCGATGCGGGCGAAATCGCCTCGCTCGACCTGTCCGCGACATTGGTGGTGCTCTCCGCATGTCGCACGGTCGGCGGCGAGGTCGTGGCGGGCGAAGGGGTGCACGGTCTCACCCGCGCGTTTCTGCAGGCGGGTGCGCGCAGCGTGATCGCTACCGCCTGGCGCGTCGACGACGGGGCGGTGGGCCCGTTGATGGTCTCGTTGTACGAGTCGCTCGCAGGTGGCGCCACGGTCAGCCAGTCGTTGCGCGCAGCGCGACTCTCGGCGATGAAGCGCGGTGTACCAGCGTCGGTGTGGGGCGCTTTCGTGCTTGTTGGCGACGGGTCGCGCACGCTGGTGCCGCCAACGCGCACGCGGTGATGACTGGCCGAGTGCACGACCATGCTACGCCCGTGAAATACGTCCGCGCGTCAGGTCACTGAACAATCCGCACGCGCGTGAGACTGGACCGTCGTTCGTTCCCGTCTACGCGTCGTGCCGTCACCATCCAGTCGAAGACGCCACCCGCCGCCAACTGGGCTACCTCCGTCGCATTCAGCGCTGCTACCGTATCCGCCGTCGGGCGGGAAAGCAGTAGCGCGCCCGTGGTGTCGAAGACGTCCAGTACATAGCCGTCGGCGCCATCAACGCGGCGCCAGGAAAGTGCCCGCAGATCGGTGCCCGCCACGCGGTCGGTCGGCGAGACGAGCGTGACCATGCTGCCGTCGTCGCGCAGCACAGGTGCGGGCGTGGCGGGTTGCTCCGCTGACGGACCCGTTGCCGGTGTGCGCGATCGCTGCCAAGCCGAGCCACCGATGCCGACTGCGACGAGCAGCGTCGCCGCTACCGCAAGGCGGGCCGGCGACAGCCACGGACGGCGCAACCATGTCGATGCGGGATGCAGCTGTGCCGTCGCGACCGACCGAAGTAATGCGAACTCCGGCGCGCAGTGTGCGCAGCCCATCACATGATCCAGCATCACCGCGCGCCGCTTGATCGCCAGCGACTCGTCGGCGAGCCTCTGCAATGCGTCGGGCGACGGACAGTCGCGTCGATCGAGGGACGCGCTGGATCGCACCTGCCGTTGGTAGGCGTCGCGCAGCCCGTCCGGCGTCATGTCGGGCGTCATGTCGGACTGCGTGTCTCGGCGAGGATCGTCGTTCATCTGGTCTCCGGCCACGTGTAGCCTGCACGTCGCAATCCGTCGCGCAGGTCCTGCATGCCCCGAGAGAGCAGATTGCGGATCTTGGCATCTGTCCACCCCAGTAACGCCATGATTTCCTCACGTTCGTACCCCGCCAGGTGGAGACGCACCACGACCCGTCGCGCTTCGCCAAGACCGGTGAGGACGTGCACGATGGCCGCGCCCAGATCGGATGCGAGCGCCCGTTCGTCGGCTTGGCGGGTCGTGGCCAACGCGGCCGGTGGACCGGCGTACAGCTCGGGTTCGCGTTCGGCGTGGCGGCGTCGTTGACGGATCAGATCGAGCGCCGCCGTCGTCGCGGTCCGATGTACGTATGACGTTGGCAGTGCCGAGATCCGCTCACCATCTGACTGTGCCCGCCAGAGCCGGATTCGCACTTCCTGCATGAGCGCATCGATTTCCGGGTCACCCAGCCCGTGACGCGCGCCCACCGAACGAATCATGCGCCCGAGACGCGCGAGGGTAGCCTCGAGCGCGCTTGAGAGCGATGGTATGTCGGAAGACGGGGCGTCGCTGGTCACCGCTCGATCGTAGACCCGGGGTCGAGTCTCCGCCAGCATCCCACGTCGGCGCGTCTCACGCCCTCTCCACTTTCATCTCCTGCCCAGAGCGCCTCATGCGCGTGCCACCCATCGTACAAGCGCACTGCCGACCGCTGCTACGCGCGGCCGTGACCGCCGGCGCCATTCTCACCAGCGCGATGTTTACCGCCTGCAGCGAGGCACCCGCGTCCGGTCCGTCGCGACTCGCGGCGGCTGCCGCGGTGGTTGCCTACCACGATACGGCCGGGCGCACCGATCTCTACGCAGGCGGTGTCCGTCGTATTCCCATCTCCA
Organism: Gemmatimonadales bacterium; assembly: GCA_038234895.1. Taxonomy (GTDB): domain Bacteria; phylum Gemmatimonadota; class Gemmatimonadetes; order Gemmatimonadales; family Gemmatimonadaceae; genus Gemmatimonas. The sequence goes on along the minus strand of JBBQSM010000006.1, from coordinate 41,231 downwards.
CACCGAAAGGCACGTTCAACGTCTGGACCAAACGCGTGGGCAACAATCCCACCATCAAAGTGCTGCTGCTGCACGGCGGGCCCGGTATGACCCACGAATACTGGGAGGCCGCCGATTCGTATTTTCCCGGTGCCAGCGTGGAGTACTACTACTACGACCAGCTCGGCTCACACTTCAGCGACCAGCCCAAGGAGCCGTCGTTGTGGGAGACGGCGCGGTTTGTCGAGGAAGTGGAACAGGTGCGTGTCGCACTCGGGCTCGACAGCACCAACTTCTTTCTCATGGGGCATTCATGGGGAGGCATTCTCGCCATCGAGTATGCGCTCAAGTACCAGCAGCATCTGAAGGGGCTCATCATCTCGAACATGATGGCCAGCATTCCGGCGTATAACGCGTACGCGACGTCCACCCTCATGCCGGCAATGGATCCGAAGGTGCTCGCCGAAGTGAAGGCGCTCGAGGCGCGGAAGGACTACGCCAATCCGCGTTACATGGAACTGCTCATTCCGAACCACTACGAGTTGCACATCCTTCGACGCCCGGCAGCGGAGTGGCCTGATCCGGTCAACCGTGCATTCGCGCACGTGAACACGGACATCTACATCCCAATGCAGGGGCCGAGTGAGTTGGGTGCGAGCGGAAAGCTTCTGGAGTGGGACCGAGTGGCCGACTTGCCAAAGATCGCCGTGCCGACGCTCATTATCGCCGGCACCCACGATACCATGGAACCCGCGCACATGGAGATGATGGCCAAGACCGTGCAGCGCGGCCGCTACCTCCTCTGCCCGAACAGCGGCCACATGGCCATGTACGACGATCAGGTGCTTTACTTCGACGGTGTCATCCGTTTCCTGCACGACGTGGACGCCACAACGTTCTGACGCCCGGCAGAAGGTCTCGCGCGAAACGGTCTCGCGCGGAAACGACTACTTAGCGAATACGGTGAGCACGCCGGCAGCGGGAATGTTCGTGCTCACCGTCTGTCCCGCCGTGATCGTGATGTCGCTGAGCGCCCGCGCGTATTCGGTTCCCGTGGTGTAGTCGATTCCGTACGTGCCTGCCGGCAGTCCGGCGACTGAAAATGCGCCACCAGCTGACGCCTTCACCACCACCACCTGTTTGCCGTTGGTGTTGCGGAACGCGACGGGCTCAAAGCGCGTGTCGACCGTTGTCGCACCGATGCGTACGGCGCGCAGTGCCACATAGCGGAAGTACTGGCGAAGATACTTGGTCATGTATCCCGTGCGCACGTCGGGCGAGTTGCTGCCCAGCGCCGCGCCGTAAATCGCGAAGTATGTCCCGCCGATGTCACGATCGCTGCAGAAGGCGAGCCCGAACTGCTGCCATGCGGAGACATTGGCCAGAGTGAGGTCTGCGTGCAGCGCTTCGTGGCCGCTCCCGCCATGTTCGAGCATCGCGGTGCGCATCCCGTATTGGGCGGCGCGCTGCGCGATCGCCTGCAACTGCGCCGTGGTCGGCGCCGTGCCGTAGCGATGGTACGCGATCTCGTTCAGCGACTGCGGGACGCCGGCAACGGCCGCCATCTGATCGAAATACGAAATGCTCGCCGCGACCGTGCTGCCACTCGGACCGATGAAGTCCGGGAAGAAACCGTTCTGATTCAGTCGGCGCTTCACCGCGTTGAGGACCTGGCCGATTGGCGGTGCCGTCCACGTGCCGATATCCGGCTCATTGACCAGTTCGAGCGAGTTGGGCACGAAGCCGTACTTCTGCTGCACATGCTGCCACGCCGCCAGCACGAACTCCGCGTACTCTTCCGGGTTGTCGCGATGCAGCTGCCCCGAATTGGCGCCGGTGTACGAGAAATTGAGCCATAGCTGCTCACCGCGGGCGGCGAGTCGCTGGCGCAACGGGAGGACGAGTTCGTCCATCGTGTAGTCCAGATAGCCCCAATTGAAGCCGGCCGGATTGATGACGAACGGATCGTTGTTGTCGTTGACGACCTGAAACCAGAAGACCTTCCACTGATTGAAGGTGAGCCGCCCTGCTTTGAAGTTCGTCCACTGGTCGGTGGGGTTCTCGTAGCCGTTGCGAAGTCCAATCCGGATGCGATTGATCCCGACCTCGTTCGCGGCACGGTCGAGCAGACCACTCTTGTACGTCGCGTAGGCGCGTGGATCGCACTCAGCCTGCCCGATCTCCATCAGCGCTTCCCAGCCCGTCATCGTTTGGAACTGCTGCGCGGGATTGACCGTGATGGTACCGGTCGCCACGACGGGTGGACGCACGGTGACGGCGGCGCTGCCTGTGCGACCGTCTGCGCTGGCGGTAATCGTCGCAACGCCCGGAGCAACGGCCGTGACGGCACCCACGTCGGTCACCGCCGCAATTGCGGGGGCCGAACTGCCCCACGCCATGGTCTTTCGCTGCAGGGGTGCGCCGGCGGCATCGAAAGCCGTCGCGCTGAGCTGGCTTGTGCCGCCGACCTCGAGTGTGGCAGCGGACGGGGTCAGATCAATGCGTGCGGCGACTGTGCTCGACGTCACCGGTGTGAGGTTCGGACTGTCACCGCCACAACCGGTACCGCAGGCGCTGACAAGCGCGAGCATGGCGACCAGTGTCGGGCGCGAGAGTGACGAAGCGGATGCGGCGAGAAATCCCATGGTGACCTGGACGGAAGGTGTATTCGCAGGGCTACACCGGTTCCCAGGGAAAGTTGTGGGGTGACGCGCGGTTTCGCCCGATCCGGGGGAGCCGCGCCGGTTAGCCGCGCCGGATCCGCAGCGTCCCGGCCGCCTCGTCGAGCGCGACGGAAAGCGGGGTCAGCCCGCGCGGCGCCGGCCCTTCCAGCCGCGCGCCGGTAAAGTCGAACGCCGAACCGTGACATGGGCAGAGCAGACGAAGGCCGTCGACAATAGACACGCCGCACCCCGCATGCGGGCATTCCGACGAGAACGCGCGAAAGTTGCGCGCGCTGTCACGCACCACGATCACCTGCACGGAGAGCAGCACCACCGCGCTGTTGTCCCGCGTGAGTGACGGGATGCGAGTGAGTCTGACGATCACGTCGGTACCATCAGTCACGAACGCATCGCCGGCGTCCGATGGCGGCAGTGGCTCCGTGGTCGACGACGGGCGTCCGCATGCGCACAGCGCCGGCAGGACGGGCAGCGACAAGAACGCGGCTCCACGTTGCAAAAACGTACGTCGCGACGTGCTGCGATCTCTCATGCGGCACGCTGACCGGTCGACATGCCGTGAATCTTGCGCCTACCCGATGGAACGGCACACCACTGCGCCAATCGCGACAGTCCGGTGACATGCGCGTGACGTGTCCGTATCCGCGCCGTGTCGTTCCAACCGCTCAATACTCGAAGCGCGCGCATCCATGTGGCGGCGCCGCAGCCCGGCGCGCTTTATCACCTACCCCATTGAGGACGTTGTACCCATGCGATTTCCGACCACGGCTGCGTCACGCGCACTCCTCGCGTCCTGCGGTCTCATGCTCTCTGCGTGCAGCGACGACGACGGCGCCACCGGTACGCCGGCCATCGCGCCCGTTGCGTTGAAGAACCAGTCGGTCACCCCGGCCCTCGTAAAATCGCTCGTGTCCGGTGTCGAGATCTTCAGCCTGATCAGCAGCGACGATCAGTTGGCGGGATCACCCGGATTCGTTTTCGGCGGTTCGGCCGACGGCGCAGGATTTACGCGCAACACCGACGGCTCCTTCTCGGCGATCGTGAATCACGAGGACAACTTCGCCGTCTCCCGCATTCGCTTCGATGCGACGCTCAAGCCGATCTCCGGCGATTATGTGGTCAACTCGACAGCAGGCCGCTATCGCCTCTGCTCAGCGACACTGGCCACTCCGGAAATTCACGGGTTCGGTCCGGTTTTCATCACCGCCGGTGAGAGCAACGAAGAGTCCGAGATTCTGGCGGTCGATCCGGTTGGGGCGGCCAACACGCCGAGATATCTCGCGGGCTTCGGGCGCTGGAACACCGAGAACGCAGTGCCGCTGCCCAAGACCGCGTACGCCAACCGCACGGTTGTGATCATCGGCGATGACGACTCCGGCGCGGAAGGCGGACAGGTGGCGATGTATGTGTCGAGCACCGTTGGTGATCTTGAGAACGGCAGTCTCTACGCGCTGGCCCGTACCGACAACAATACGCGTGAGCGCGACATGGTGATCGGGCAGTCGTATCCCGTGCAGTTCCGTCAGATCCAGAACCAGCGTACGCTCACCGGTCGTCAGATCAACCAAGCGACGGCGGCGTTCAACGCGGTCCGCTTCGGTCGCGTGGAAGACGTGGACTACCGCAAGGGTACGGCGGAGAACGCCCGTGAGATCTACTTTACGGTGACTGGTCAGAACAATACCGGCGTGAACGCCGACTATAGCCGCACAAAGTATGGGCGCGTGTATCGTCTTCGTCTCGACGGGGCAAGCCCGCTGCAAGGCACGCTGGAAGTGGTGATGGACGGCGATGATCGCACGGGTCCGGCGCGTCAATTTCAGAATCCGGACAATATCTTCGTCGGCACGAACTACGTGTATGTGCAGGAAGACGACAATGGCTACGGCGATGAGTCGCACGACGCATATGTCTACCAGTACAACATTGGCACACGTGAGCTGCGTCCGGTGCTCGAACTCGATCACCGCCGCACGCAGAGTGACGCCGCCCTGTACAATGCCGTCGGTGCGCGTCCGGCTGGCAAGGCAGGATGGGAGTACGGCGCCATGATCGACGTCTCGACCGAACTTGGCCAGGACAACACCTTCATCCTCTCGCTCCAGCCGCATTCGTGGCGTGGCGACAAGTATCGGGGCGTAGACCGTGGCACGCTGCGCCCAACGGAAAACCAAGCGAGCATGCTGGTTGTGGTGAAGGGACTGCCGCGGTAGTTGCCAGTCAATCCATTGAATGCACTGCGACACGGAAGGTTGCCCCGGCGCACCCACTGCGCCGCGGCGGCCGACCGGTTCGCGACACTGCGATCGAACGCGAGATGAAACAGATGAATCGAGTCGCCACGTTGGCATTGGCCGCCTACGTTGGCAGTGTGGCCTGTCAGCAAACGGGGCGCACCTTGCCCCTCCCCAACGGCGCGCCCGTAGCGTCCCAGCGCCGCGCGATGGAGGTCGTGTCCGTCTGGCGTGCCGGGCTTGATACGCTGGCGTGGCGCGTCGCGAGACTGGACAGCGCAGCCAGCGCGCTCAACACACCCGCGTCGCTCACGCATGCGCGAGTGGTGTTCGCGGAAGCACGACGCGCGTTCAAACGGGTGGAGCTCGGCCTGGAGTACTACGCGCCGTCGACCACGCGTGCCATGAACGGTCCGGCGCTGCCGGAGGTCGAGGAAACGGAAGGACCAGAGGTCATTCTCGCTCCCACCGGCTTTCAAGTGATCGAAGAGTTGCTCTTCGACGAAGACGCCTGCACGCACCAGGAAACGATCAGCCACGAGATCGCGGTTCTGCAGGCCACGGTCACGCGCGCTCGCACGATGCTCGGCGCGCAGCAGGCGACCGACGATCGCATCTGGGACGCAGTCAAGCTGGAAATCGCGCGCATCGAGACGCTCGGTCTCACCGGATTCGATTCCCCGGTGGCAGGGCAGTCGTTGCCCGAGGCCGATGCGGCGCTGGAGGGCATCACGCGTACGTTAGCGCCATATCGATCCGCCGACCATTCGTGGACGACGCTTGATACGCTGGTCGCAGGCGCTCGTGGCATGCTCGCCACGGCAACCGAACGCAGCACGTTCGACTACCTATACTTCGTCACGCGCTACGCGAACCCGTTGTCGCGGGCCGTGCACGACGCCCGGACCGCGCTCGCCATCGGTGTGCCCGTGGAGCGACGTCCCTATGCCATGCACGCGGTCTCGGTCTTCGACACGAATGCGTTCGACGTGCTTGCGTTCGCGCCGCTCGACGTCAAGAGCGAGCCGGGCGCGCGCGTTGACTTGGGCCGGACATTGTTTCACGACGTGCGACTGTCCGGTGATGGATCGCGCGCCTGCAGTGGGTGCCACGTGCCAGAGCGCGCATTCACCGACGGCTTGCGCCAAAGTCCCGGGCGCACTGGCCAGCCGCTGCCACGCAATACGCCGACGGTACTCAACATTGGATTGCAAGTAGGCTCATTCTCCGACCTTCGCACCACCTATCTGGAGGATCAGGTGACGGCGGTGGTGGAAAGCGTGGATGAAATGCATGCGAAGCTCTCCGACGTGGCCGGACTACTGCGCACGGATGCCTTGCTCGCCGAAAGATTTCGCACCGCGTTCGCGTCAGCGACCGGCGACGTTGATTCTCTGGTGACGTCGGCTCGTATTCGCAGCGCGCTCGCGGCGTATATGCGGAGCCTCACCCGCTTGAACGCACCCGTCGATCGTGCGCTGCGCGGGGACATCGCGGCACTCACGGCAGAGGAACGGCGCGGCCTGAATCTTTTCGTCGGCAAGGGCAAGTGCGCTACGTGCCATTTTCTGCCGCTCACTAACGGTACCGTTCCGCCGATGTATCAGAAGTCTGATGTAGAAGTGATTGGGACTCCCGTGCGAGCGGACACGGCACGCGCCCGTGTCGACCCCGATGAGGGGCGTTTCGGCATCACGCGCTCCGCACCACATCGCTACGCGTTTCGGACACCGTCGCTGCGCAACGTCGCGCTTACGGCACCGTACATGCACAACGGCGCGTATCCAACGCTCGAGTCCGTGGTGGACTTCTACAATCGTGGTGGCGGTGCAGGGATCGGGATTGCGCTCGACAACCAAACTTTGCCGCCAGACGCGCTCGGGCTCAGCGGCAGCGAACGGAAAGCCCTCGTGCAATTTCTTCGCGCATTGACGGATACCAGCGGCACGCAGCGGCGGTAGATGCGGATGTCGAGCGCAGACGATATGGCCGAATCGGCGGTCGCTGCGTCGCGCTCTACGAGCTGATGCGATCCGAGGCGCTCAACGTGCGCGTCGCGATCCCGCCGACAACGGACGTACTTTGCTGCTACGGTCGGTGCGACGCCGCTTGAGCTGCTGGTCTGTGCTGAGTTGTAGCAGCGAATTCGCCGCATGGTGCGCAGCGGAGCCCGCCGAGATGCTCTCGGAGTCGATGCCGCGCACGTTCGTGGCGCTCTCTAAGCCGTTCGGCGACTGCGGTGAGGAGATGTCTCGCATGCACCACTCGTAAAGCGACCAGAAGTGCTCGGGATGGACAACAGACTCATCAACGTCCGTTGGAACTGTCAGTGTCACGTTACCAATCGCCGTGACGAGCTCCAATCCGCTCAGCTCGATTGCCGTCGCCCCGCGCGCCACGAAGCCACCGCCCGTCAGCGCGGCAAGCCCACTCCGCGACGCGACAGACTCGGCGCGATTCGCGTGCACGTCCTGCGCGCCGACCGACGATGTGGTTGCGCAGAGTAGCGCGATCAGGAGGAGCGAGCGGGCCGGCGATTTGGTCAGGGGCATGGGCAACTCCGCAGCAACGACACGTGTGTTCTGCATGGTGACGGACCGCGCAATAGTGTCGTGTCGCGGGAGCACGCGCAACCGCCCGCTCGTCCTGCCGACCTGAGCCATGGGACTTGTCCCATGCGGCTCGCCGTGCGTTTGCGCGCAGATACGCTCGAGCACTCTGCGAACAATTGTCTCGGGCAGCGTGTGTTGCCGTGGTAGCCATAGCGGCGGCATGGCTGCGAGGTCATGCCGCCCGTTGCTTCAACCAATGCAATGCCGCTGGTTACCACCGATCGCGCACAACCGCACATTGCTCGCGGAAGGCCACAAATTCCCGAAGATCCCGGACCCATCGATGTCGACAAAGACCTTTCCGGCGGCGCTGCTCGCGGCTGCCTTGTGTGCGGTACCGCAGACCGTCTTGTCGCAGGGAGCGCTTATGCAACTTGTGGCGTACGGCGCACAGAACCTCTACCTGAAGCCCAACAGTTCCAGCGTCACCTTCGATCCGACGGCAGCACCATGCAGTCTCGGCGCGGCCACGCCCTTGACCAATCAGCTCGCTGGGCTCGGCGTCACCTTCAGTGGAAACGGCGCTATCGTCAATCAATGCGCCGGTCTTGTACCGGCGGGTGCACAGAGCGGTACCAACTATCTCGCCGTTCAGCCGGTTGCTGCCGGATCCTTGGAGCAGATCACCTTCGACGCGCCGCAAGCGAACGCGCTCTTCTCGCTGGCAGGCGTGAAGAACGTGTGGATCGATGCCTTCCTCGGCGGCACGATGGTCGTCACCGGCAGTTTCACGTTCGCAAATCCCGGCGATTGGACGCAGCCGATTCTGGTGCAAGCCGAAGCGTTCGACCGGCTGACCATTCGTCGCGGCGAGTCACTGGCTCCGTGGGCGATCGACGATCTCTTCGCGACACCGGTGAGCGTGGTGCCGGAGCCGAGCACCAACGCGCTGCTCGCCATGGGCCTGCTGTGTTTGACGTTGGCGGTGAAACGGCACCGCGCTTCCACGAACGCGTAGTCGTCGCTATTTCCCCGGCGCGCGCGTGAAGATCGCTTTCGGGATCATCACATGCGCACCGACATTGCCGTCCACCAACTGCGTGATGCGCACGTCGCACGCCACGCTGCTGAGCATGTACGCGTCATCCCGACTCAGTCCCTTGGTCGTGACGAGAAAGTCGATCGCTTCACGGAGTGCTGTTTTGGTGGCGACCACCAGGTCTTTGTCGGCGCCCATGGTGATGTAGTGCGTGGCAGTTTCACCGCGAGGCCATGCGTGCTTGAGATCTTTGCGCACGATGATCTCGAGCACGCCGGTGAGCGACGTCTCCAGCGCGGTGATATCAACTTCGCCGTCACCCTGCGCGGCGTGTCCGTCGCCAACGGCCAGCAGCGCGCCCGGCACGTGCACCGGAATAAACAGCGTCGTGCCGGCCACCAGTTCTTTGTTGTCGAGATTGCCGGCGTGAATGCCCGGCGGCGCGCTATTGATGCGCCCCATCGCAGGCGGCGGCGCCACCCCAATGCTGCCGAAGAACGGGCGGAGCGGGATGTCGATGCCGGGCGCAAAACGTGCCATCATTGCGGTCCGATCGAGCGGAATGATGCGCATCTTCGCATAAGGAAAGTCTTCGGGGATGAAGCCGCTCGTACGGCCGAAGGCGTTGTAAGCGTACGGAATCGCGAGATCGATCCGCTTGATCCGCACCTCCAGCACGTCGCCAGGCTCGGCCCCCTCCACGAAAATCGGTCCGGTCAGAATGTGCCCGCCAGGCCCTTTGTCGGTCACCTGCGCCGCGATCGCTCGTAACGACGGCTCGACGTCTCCTGCGGCGACCCCGGCGCCTTCCAGTCGCGCCGGGGTGGAGGTGATGAGCGTCCCTACCGTGACTTCATCCCCCGACCGGATACGCAGCACCGGCTTGGCTTCCGACCAGTAAAATCCCCAGGATACCGTTTCGGGGGCGGGCATGAGTTGGTGGCGAGCGGGCGTGGTCGCGCGCAACGGAGACGAGCCAGACTGAGCAGACAGCGGGGCGGCCGAGAGAGCGGCCACGGAGCTCAAGGCGAACAGTGAGAGTAACAGCGACGGTTGGCGCATCCGCGCATCCTCGAGGGCAGGGGAGAAACGGTACCTGTCGCGGAATCTACCGCCGGTCGCGAAACTGTTTCCGGGAACCAATTCACGGGACGCCGTCTAGCTTCGCAAGACCTGACGGTTACGTGTAGCATCGCTACCGCCTCCAACTTCCCAGAACGGTATGAGCAGCGCAGGACACGCAGCCCGCAGTCCAGTGTCGCCGCACCAATTGGGCGAGCCACAGCCGGTCGATGCGTTCGAGCGCGATGCACTCGCGTGTCTCAATGACGTGGCGCGCTTCGCCCAATCGCTCTCCCGCGCCCCCGACGAGGCGGACGATCTCGTGCAGGAGACGTATCTGCGCGCCCTGCGCGGCCGACACACGTTCCGTGAAGGCGCGGATATGCGGCGATGGCTGTTCACGATCTGCAAGAATGTCTTTCTTCGCGTGAATGAGCGCGCCAAAGAGCAGGTATCGCTGAGCGACGATCCCACCGACGAAACGCTGACCGCGGTTCGCGCGCATGTCGCCATGCACAACGCGGGCGAAACGATTCTGTTTGACCGACTCAGCGGAAGTGACGCGATCGCGAAGGCGCTCAACACACTGGCCGAGCCGTATCGGTTGGTCGTCGTGTTGGTGGACGTCGAAGGGTATGGCTACGACGACGCCGCCGACGTCTTGGGGATCCCGATCGGTACGGTACGCTCCCGACTGTTCCGCGCGAGACGGCTGCTGCAAGAGCAATTGATCGTCCATGCGCGTGATGCAGGCTTCTCCGTCACCCGTACACCGCCACAGCCGTCACAGATGGCTCCGAACTCGCCTCCCGCTCCGAGGACGCACGCATGACGACCGACACCGTGTCGCAGGAGGAGCTGTCGCTCAACTGCGAACAGACCGTGCGGCTGCTGTGGGACTACCTCGACCGACAACTACCCTCCATCGATGCCGAGGCGGTGGACCGGCATCTGCACGACTGCAAAACACACTGCGCTTCCCACTTTGAGTTCGAGCGCGCATTCCTGGCGGTCATGCGCGCATCGCGACCGCACGTCGTGGCCTCGGACACGCTGCGTCTGCGGGTGCTCTCACTGATCGCGTCGGAGCGGGGGCAGGCCGGCCATGGATGACACGGGCGCTTCCGCACGGCACGAGCCACGTCATCATTGGATCGTGCGCTCCACGCATTGGATCAACGCGCTCGCCTTTACGCTGATGGTTGGCAGTGGGCTGCGCATCTTCAACGCGTATCCCGCCTTCGCACGCAAAGGCGAAACGTTCTGCTGCTATCCGTTCGAGGGCACGCCGATTCCCGCGTGGCTCACCTTCGGCAACTTCCTCGGATCGGCTCGGCAGTGGCACTTTGCCATGATGTGGGTCCTGGTGGTCACGGGACTGGTGTACGTGGCGTTCATCTACCTGCACGGCGAATGGCGCGACCTCGTGCCGCGTCGCGGTGATGCACGCGATGCCTGGCAGATGATCCGCTTCTATCTGTACCAACGAAAGGATCACCCGCCGCACGGTAAGCACAACGCACTGCAGAAAACCACCTATTTCGTCATGCCGTTCGTTGCAGCAGTGATCGTGTTGTCGGGTATCGCGATCTGGAAGCCGGTGACGCTAGGCTGGTTGACCGGACTGTTCGGCGGCTACGTCTGGGCGCGTTACTGGCATTTCGTAGCCATGCTCTCGCTCGTACTCATGTCGGTGGTCCATGTATTCATGGTCATCAGCGTGGACCCGTATAGTCTGCGCAGCATGACAACCGGCGGGCACAACAACGAACTCTCGCCCATCGCACGCAACGCGCGGCCGTTCCACGGATTGTTTCCGCGTCGGCGCACCATTCCGCCACCTCCCACCACCGATGCGTCATGAGCGTGCACACGCCCCGCTGGCTTCGACTGCGTGCGATCGACATCGTTGATCAGGCGGTACATTCGCTCGGGTCACGTCTCTCGACGTCGCAACACGATGTACTTGCTACCCGTCGTGACTTCATGCGCACGAGTGGGTCGGTGCTGGCCACAGCGCTGCTCGCCGCCTGCGGCTCCAACGGGCCGGACAGTGCACAGCCGCTGCTCAAGTTTGCCGGTCGCAAGAACGAAGATGTGGAGCGCTGGCTTTTCCGTCACACGGCCATGAACCGTGCGGACGCGGATGCCATCACCGCAGGCAACCGCTTCCCGTCGTACTTCATCTCAAAGACGATGCCGCGCTGGGACAGCGCCGCGCGTGGCGAGTGGACGCTGCAAGTTTCCGGGATGGTGAAGACACCGCTGTCACTCAATCTCGCCGCGCTCACGGCGCTTCCGTTCGTCGACCAGCGTGTCGATCATTTTTGCGTGGAAGGGTGGACGGCCGTTGCGCAGTTTCGCGGCGTCGCCCTCCGCGAGCTGGCCACACTTGCCGGTGCGCACGATGACGCCAAAGTCGTCGACTTCCGATCGTTCGACAACGGCTATCACGAAAGCTGGGATATCGAGAGCGCAATGCATCCGCAAACACTGATCGTGTACGGCAAGGACGGCCAACTGCTGATGGGAGCCTACGGCGCACCCGCGCGCGTGCACTCTCCAATCAAGCTCGGCTACAAGAACACCAAGTACCTCACGCACGTGACCTTCCTTCCCGAGCGGAACGGCGGGTACTGGACCGATCTCGGCTACGACTGGTACGGCGGCACCTGATCGCGTGCGCGTCAGGCGCACGAGCGTTGACGAACCGTGCGTGCGTCGTTAACTACTGAAAAACCAGTACGAGACGATATGCGGAGCAAGTCCACATGCCAGAATGTAACCCCGTCTGACCGGAGCACATGCCTAGCGGGGTTTGGCGTACGCATACGTTCGTGCGTGTGGTCGTGCGTGTGGTCGTGCGTGTGGTCGTGCGTGTGGTCGTGCGTGTGGTCGTGCGCATGATCGTCCGCATGATCGGGCGATCAATCGTGCTCCTGTGCGCCGGCGCGTTGGGTGCTGCGGGCCGTGCCGAGTCGCAAGCAGCGCCTGTCACGGGTACGCTGCGGGGAACTGTGCGCGCGGCGCAGAACGGCGCGCCGTTGCCTTATGCGATCGTCAGTGTGCCGCAGCGGTCGATCGAACGATTCACCGATGCGTCGGGACGCTTCACGTTGGTGGCGCTGCCCGCGGGTTCGTATCAGGTGGTGATTCGTCGGCTCGGGTTCGCGCCGTACAGTGGTGCCGTGCAGGTGCAGGGCGGAATCGTAACGTCGCTCGATGTGCAGTTGGAACCGATCCCCGTGCGCCTGCGACAGATGACCGTGCGCGCCATGGTCCGCTGCGAGCGACCCGGCCTGCCAGATGCGACGACACACCCCGATGTCCTGGCGCTGGTGTCGCTGCTTCGGGAGAACGCGGACCGCTATCGAGTGCTCTCGTCGCAGTATCCGTTTTCCTACCTGCAGCTGCGCGCGCTCGGTGAGTTGCAGCAGGTTGACTCGGGAAATGCCGCGGTCGTTCTGCGCCGAGTGGACACGGTGATGGTGCGCAGTCATACGCGCGCCGACTATCGGCCAGGCCGCGTGGTGCAACGAATCGAGCGGCCCAGAGGCGGTCCTGCGGTGCAGGACGAGTACACCATGTCCATCCCGACCATCCTCGATCTTGCCGACGACACCTTTACGCGCAATCACTGCTTTGCGTATGGCGGTCAGTCCAGGCACGAGTCGTCATCCGGGACGGCTGAAACGTGGCTGCGTCTTGATGTACGGGCTGCGGATCGGTTGCGCACCCCCGATGTGCATGGCGCGTTCTATCTCGACAGTGCGACGTCGCAGCTGCGTCGAATGGATCTGCAAATGAGCCGTCCGGATCGCCTGCCGAGGGCACTGCGTGGCATCACCGGCGTGGAGGCGAGCACTTCGTTTGTGGAGATTGCGTCGGGGCTCGCCGTGATCGACGCTGTGTGCAGTATCAACCGGTTGCAGACGTCGCGTGCCAACCCGCGGCCAATGTTGCCGGTGGAGTTCCAGCAATTGCTCGCGTACGAGTTCAAAGAGCCACCGCCGGACGTTGCGCCGGGGCGTGTGGTCGCGCAGCCACCATGGCGATCCGGCGCGCGACTTCCCCGCAGCGCCCTGTGGTGCGAATAGGGCTCGCCCGTGCGAGGCTGGGCACATCGACCCCTGGGTTGGCGTACGATCCGTCTTCGGGATCGGTTACATTCGTGTGGTGGAGACCGTGCTCAGTATTCTGACCGGCATCGGCGTTGCCGCCGCCTGCGGTTTTCGCGTCTTTGTGCCGCTCTTGGCACTTGGACTCGCCGGTCGTGCGCAGGTGCTGCCGTTGAATGAGTCGTTCGCGATGCTGTCGTCCATGCCTGCGCTGATTGCGCTGGGCACGGCGGCGTTGCTCGAAGTGAGCGCGTACTACGTCCCGTGGCTGGACAATGCGCTGGATGTACTGGCGGCTCCGGCGGCGGTGATCGCGGGCGTGCTGGCCACTGCCGCCGCGATCACCGACCTGCCGCCGGTGTTGACGTGGGGAATCGCGCTGATCGGCGGCGGTGGGGCGGCGGGACTGCTGCATGGAGCCACGTCGCTGCTTCGTCTCAAAAGTACGGCACTCAGCGGTGGCGTTGCCAACCCGGTGCTCTCCACCGGTGAATTGTTGGCCGCCGTGCTGACAAGCGTGCTGGCGTTGCTGGTGCCGTTGCTGTGCGTGCTGGTGCTGGTGTTGTTCCTGTTCTGGCTGTTCCGGGCGCGTCCGAAATCGCGCGCATCATAGTGATGGTCGACAATTCAAGGAGTTTCAAGAGATGATAAGGTCTGGATTGCAGTCGGCGCGTGTGTCGTCTCGCGCGCTGGCCATACTCGGTGTCTGCGCCGCCGCCCCCCTGCGTGCACAGGACGCGCCGCCCAAGCCGCCGTACGAGTTCGTGGCCGACTTCTCGCTCGCGGCGAGTCAGGGTAATCAGCAGGTCACCACCGTCGCCCTCAGCCAGCGCTACCTGTACAAATTCGCCACCTGGAAGCTCGCGCAGAACGCGTCGGCGCTGCGGGGTACGGCCAACGGGGTGCGCAACGCGGAGCTGTATCAGGCGGGACTGCGCGGCGACTACAATCTCACCAGCAAGCTCACGGCCTACATTGCCACAGCCGCGCTGCGCAACACACCGGCGGGACTCAACAGCCAGTTTTCTGAAGGCGTTGGTCTTGGCTACCAGTTCCTGGATACGGAGACGGACAAGTTGCAGCTCTCCGCCGGTGTCGGCGCGTTGCAACGGTCGTTCGTGGGCGTAGACAGCATGCAGAACGATTTCGTGGGCAGCGTTGACGGGATCTACCGTCACAACTTCTCCAAGGTCTCCTACTTCGAGCAGACGGCAGGCTTCACGCCGAACTTCACGAACTCCGACGCGTGGCTGTTCACCAGCAAGTCTGCGATGGTGGCTCCGATCTCATCGCGCCTGGGCATCAAGGTCGCCTATCTCGTAAACGTCAACAACGCGCCGCCGTTCAAGCCCAACTCCACCGAGCGCTTCAAGAAGTTCGATGGGCTGCTCACCACCGGCGTCCAGTTCACGTACTGATTCACGTACTGATTCACGTACTGATTTACGTACGGAACGCGGTGCGGTTCGCTCACCGCACGTGCGCGTTATGCTTGCCGCAGTATGAGTGCGGCAAGCATGCCTGCTGCGATGATGCTGACTGTGATCACCACCAACGTCGTGTGCGGGACCGATTCCGATACGGTGGGTGGATGCAACGGCAGCGTGGGCGCGGTCGGTGACACGGCGGGACGGACCACCGGCGCCATCGGTACGATTGGCATGGCGATGGTGTCCATGCGGCGGATATCGTCCGACGCAGCGTCACGGGCCCGGTCATCGACCACGTCGCCCGCCTCGTCGGACGTTGCCGCCATTCCCGTGTCGAGTGCATCCACGATCGATTCGGCGAGTTGCGGACGGTCCGACGGTGCCTTGGCTAACGCGCGCATGATCAGATCGGCAAGATACGGCGGAACGTTCGACCGGTGCTCCGTCACCGAAAGCGGCGTCTCCTTGACATGGGCGCGCAGCTGAGCGTGCAGGCTGCGTCCGCCGAATGGCGTCATGCCGGTAACCAGCTCGTACGCCACCACCCCCCACGCGTAAATGTCGGCGCGCGTTCCGACACGCGGATCGCCCGACGCTTGTTCGGGAGACATGTACGTGGGCGTGCCGAGTGCAATACGGCGCGTGGTGAGTCTCGCACCGCCGTCGCCGGGCGTGCTGCCCCCCTCCGCGTTCAAGAGCGCCTTGGCCACGCCGAAGTCCGCGATCATGGCGGTATTGCCTGAGAACAGCACATTCTCCGGCTTGATATCGCGATGTACGATTCCCTGCCGGTGCGCGTAGGCCAGCGCGCTCGCCATGTCGCGGAGGATTCGTACCGCATGCCGTATGGGCATCGCGCCCGCGCTGTTAATACGCTCGCGCAGCGATTCACCCTCGATAAACGGCATGACGAACCACGGTAGTCCGCTGGCATCGCCGTTGGTGAGCATGGGCACGATGTTCGGGTGCTGCATACGGCCGGCGACGTCGATCTCGCGTTTGAAGCGCGCCAGCGAGATCCCCGCCGCGAGATCGAGTGGCAGCACCTTCAGCACCACGGCGCGACCGGTGGCGATCTCGGACGCGCGGAAGATTCGGGACATTCCACCCCCGCCGAGCTCCAGTCCCAGCGTGTACGTCCCCTGAACCGCCTCACGAAGGCGGACGAGCAGCTCCTCCTCGGCCATGCTTGAATGTGTCAGACGAGGCGGACCACCGAAAGCCTTGCGGCGCATTGGCAGGCGTTTGGCAGCGCTCCGTCTGTGCGTTGCCGCACACCCGTCCACCCACCACATTCCGCCTCCATACTGTGCTGCTCCTCCGGACTCTGCGACGTCCTCTCGCCCGCCCGTGAACACCCCATGAACATTTCCTGGATCGATTGGGGCATCGCCATTGCCACCATTCTGGTCTGCTTCGTCCCGGCGCTCTTCCTTGCCAAGCGCTCGGCGGACAGCACCTCCGAGTTTTTCGCCTCCGGCCGATCGGTGCCGTGGTGGCTGGCTGGCCTGTCGATGGTCGCGACGACCTTTTCGTCGGACACACCGAACTGGGTGACTGAACAGGTGCGACGCTACGGCGTGGCGGGCAACTGGCAATGGTGGGCGTTCGTACTCACCGGGCTCGCGACCGTCTTTTTCTTCGCGCGACTGTGGCGCCGATCCGGCGTAATGACGGATCTTGAGTTTTACGAGCTGCGCTATTCGGGAACGTCGGCGTCGGTTGTGCGCGGATTCCGCGCCGTGTATCTGGGACTGTTTTTCAATTGCTTCATCATGGGCATGGTGACGCTGGCGGCGTGCAAGATCGCGAACATTCTGTTCGGACTCGCGCCATGGCAGACGATCGTCATCACCGGCGTGCTGAATGTTGCCTTCGCGGCGCATTCCGGACTGTGGGGCGTGCTCGTCATCGACATGATCCAGTTCTTCATCAAGATGACGGCCGTGTTTGCGGCGGCCTGGTTCTCGCTCGTGGAAGTCGGGCGACGGTTGGCCGGTGACGCGAACGGCTGGCTCGGTCTCAAGTTGCTGGTGAGCAAACTCTCCACGCTGCAGGTGGTGCAGAGCACCGAGGCCAACGCACAACCCGTCATGTCGGTGAAAGACGGTAGTGGTCAGCCCATGCTCGACATGTTGCCGAACTTCAGCATGTCCGATCTGGCATTGATGATCTTCATCATGCCGATCGCGATTGGCTGGTGGGCGAACTGGTATCCGGGCGCAGAGCCGGGCGGCGGCTCGTACATCGCGCAGCGCATGCTTGCGTCCAAGTCCGAAAAGGATTCACTCGGCGGCACACTCTTCTTCAACATTGCGCACTACGTGCTGCGGCCGTGGCCGTGGATTATCACGGCGCTTTGTTCCATCATTGTGTATCCGGACCTCGCGTCCATCCAGTCGGCGTTTCCGAACGCTGACGCGTCGCTCATCGGCCACGACTCGGCCTTTCCCGCGATGCTCAAGTTTCTGCCGGTGGGTTTTGTCGGCCTGATGATCGGCGGACTGCTCGCCGCGAACTCGTCCACGATCCTCACACATCTGAATTGGGGCTCGTCGTACCTTGTACACGACTTCTATCGCCGCTTCATCAAGAAGGACGGCACGGAGCGGCACTATGTGAACGCCGGGCGCATTTCGACGGTGGGGCTGTACGTCTTTGCGGCGTTGCTCAGTCTGACGATGAGTTCTGCGCAGCAGGCGTTTCAGGTGTTGTTGTCGATCGGTGCCGGCACGGGATTGCTCTACATCGCGCGCTGGTTCTGGTGGCGTGTGTCGGCGTGGTGCGAGATCGTGGCGATGGGCATGTCGCTGCTCACGTCACTCGCGGTGCCGTACTTGATGCCTGACGCGGGCTTTGCGACCACCACGATCATTCAAGTGGGTATTACCACGGTTGCGTGGCTCATCACCGCGTTTGTAGGCCCGACCACCGATCATGCCACGTTGGTGGCGTTCGTGCAAAAGGTGAAACCAGCCGGACCGGGGTGGAGTGACATTCGCCTCGCCGCCGGCATCAGCGATGGCGAAGTGGCGCAGGAAAATCGCGTGGGTGCGGCGTTCGTGGGGTGGGTGGCCGGCTGCGTGGTGATCTGGTCGTCGCTGTTTGCGATCGGAAACTTCTTGTATTCGTCGGGCGACCCGTCGCGTCTCTCCACCGCGTGGATACTGACGGCTGTGCTGGCCGTGAGTGGCTTCGTGCTGCTGCGCGTGACGCAGCAGCTGTGGTCGGACAGTACGGAGTCGCAGGCGCGCGAGGATGCACGGGTGGCCAAGGGGCGGTAGCGCGCAACGCGGCGGTGCTACTCCATGCGATGCATGCAGCGCCGCCGCCTTGGCGCCAGTTCCACTGACCGTAGCAGGCTTGGCGGACGCAACAGCGTCAACGTGGCAAAGCGTGCGACGCCGAGTCGAAAAGCGCATATCCCCGGCCCTCCAGTCGTCGCATCTCCCCTCGCGCGAATGGCGCGGAATTGCCATTCGCGTCTCGGGTGGCAAGCACCGGCAGGCCCGCGCGAAACTCCAGCAGTGAATTGCGTTGGCTCGCCCCAGCCGCAGCCGTGCCAACGTCCATTCGCTCTGTGACTTGGCGTAGCCTGCCCAGCGAATCGAAGACATAGCGCCGCTCGCCCACCAGCGCCCCGTACAGCGCGACGCGTTCTTCAATCGCACGTACCTGCCCACTCTCCACGACTGAGCGCCACCGCGCCTCGCCAAGTCGATCCCGGACGACGCCGCTGTCCGGCGTGAGGACCGACGTGCGTTGTTCATCCGGGAGTGCCGCCGGTTGCTGGGAGTCGCAGCCGGCGGCGCCCGCAGCGAGGGCGACGCCCAACGCGAGGATTGCGTGACGCTTGAAATCCATCAGGAAACCGTTCGAGTTGATCCGTGGTCAGTTCTTGGTGAGACTTGGCAGCAGCAGTGGTCAGCACACCCCTTCACCACTACCTCCGCGCCAGCTCCTGCTCGAGCGCCACCAACGCGACTTTCGCCTGCGCCAGTACGGCACGCTGCGTTCCGCTCGGTGCCTGCAGTCCGCCATGCCGTGCACCGCTGCCATTCCATGCATTTGGCAACGCCGCCAGCGCTGCGGCCGGACCACCGCCACCGCGGCCACCGCGGCCACCGGCCGGAGCGCTGCCTGACGCACCAGGTCCGCCAACACGCGCGGTTGCAGGCACAATGCTATAGCGCTGCCCAAGCGGAATCATGCGCGCGGAATCGGACGCGGAGGCCTTCGCGAGCTTTTCACGGAACGCGGCGGTGACAGTCGTGAGCTTGGTCTGCACCTCCTGCGCCTCAAGCAGGAACGATTCGCGCGCCTTGTGCTCCGCCACGGTGGCCATCATGGTCGGGTCGCCGCGCACTTCGAAGGTGCGGCTGCGCTTCACGCCATCCACGTCGATGGTGACGGTGTAGATGCCCGGCGACGCATAAAAGCCGCGCGGGCCGATATCGTGCGCCGGAATCGGCAGTGCGACGCGCGCGGTACCACGACCACCAGCGGCGGGAGCGGTTGGCGCGGGGCCTTCCTCTCCGCCGGCAGCCGGTCGGAACCCGGCGGGAGGCGCGACTGGCGCATACCGCAAGTCCCAGTTCACCCGATGCACCGTTCCCCCGGCGACCGGACCGGTGTATTCGCGCACCACGCGACCAGTGGTGTTGGTGACAGTAAACTTCACGTTCTGCGCGGCCCGCGCGAGATGGTAGCTGAACACCGCGCCTTCCACCGGGTTCTCGGCGGCGAAGATATTGTGCGCTGCCGTTGATACGTCGGCCCAGTAGTTGATGATCGTTGCGCGACGCACGGTGAACAGGTGAACGGGTGCCGCCGCGACCGCAGCGTTCCATTCGGCAAACGGTGATGCGTCATCGAGCACCCAGATGGCGCGACCGTGTGTGCCGAGCACGAGATCCTTGGTGCGCGGATGCACGATGATGTCGTCGTACCGTGTCGTCGGCAGGTTGGCCTTGAGTCGCGTCCACGTCGCGCCGCTGTCGGTGGTGAAGTGTACGGCGCGCTCCGTGCCCGCAAATAGCACGTTGGACTTACCGGGATACTCGGCGATGCTGCGCACCGGAGCATCGGTGGGAAGTCCTGTGGTGACCGTCGTCCACGTTTTGCCGAAGTCGGTGGTGCGCACAATGTGCGGCGCAAAGTCACCCACGCGATGATTGTCGAAGGTGACGTACGCACTGCCTCGCCCCGCACCGGACGCCACGATGCGATCAACAAAGCTGCCGTTGGCGACGCTGGTGATCGACGTGCTCAGTTCCGTCCATGTTTTGCCGGCATCCATCGACAGTTGCACGTTGCCGTCATCGGTGCCCACCCACAGCACCTTTGCATCGAGCGGTGACTCGGCGACCGTCGTGATCTCGCTGTAGTTCGTTTCGCCATCGTTGCGCGAGATGCGGATGTCGGTGTTGAGCACACCGGCCAGTCGTAACGTATCGCGATTCACCTGTCGTGTGAGGTCGGGCGTCGCCGTCCACGTAGACCCGAAGTCACGCGAGATGAGCAGCTTGTTGGCGCCCAGGTAGACCGTGCCGGCGGAGTGCGTAGAGGCGACGACCGGCGCTGTCCAATCGAAGCGATAGCTCTCGCCCGTTGGAGCAACCGGCTGGATCTCGAAGCGATCGCCGGTTTCCGCATCAACACGCGAGATGTTTCCACCGCTTGACGTAGAGTAGACGTAGCGATGGCCACGCTTGTCGACCGCCTGGCCGGTGCCGTCGCTGAATCCGATCTGCTTCCAGTCGGAGTTGAGAATACCGAGCCAGTGTGTTGTGGCGCTGGGGCCCATCCATGAGTGCGCATCCTGCAGTCCGCCGTAGATCCAGTACGGATCGCGATCGTCGACGGCGATGCGATAGAACTGGGCGACAGCAAAGTTGTTGATGCGATTGTACGTGATGCCGAGGTCCCAGCTTTCGTGCAAGCCGCCGTCTCCTGCCAGCAGCAGATGTCGCGTGTCGCGCGGGTCGATCCAGAGCGAATGGTGATCGTCCTTGAGCCCGAGATCGTATGTGGGCGAGTTGGGCATCTGCTCAAACGTGGTGCCGCCGTTTTCGCTTTTGGATGGTTGTACGCCAAGCAACCAGACGCGTTGATCGGTGGTCGGGTCGAAGGATGGTTTGCTGTAGTACATCGGCCGCGGATTGGTGCGGCTCGCCAGCTTCCAGGTTGCGCCGGCGTCTTCGGAGCGGTAGAAACCGCCGCCGGTGGCGTGCTCGATGGTGACGCCGAGGACGTCCGGGTTGGACGCGGCGATGGCGATGCCGATGCGGCCCTTATCGCCGGCGGGGATTCCGTTTTCGAGTTTGCGCCAGGTCGACCCACCATCGGTAGACTTGTAGAGAGAGCTGCCCGGTCCGCCGCCGTTAAAGCCGTACACCGTGCGCAAGCGCTGATAGGTGGCGGCGTAAAGCACGTCCGGGTTGCGCGGATCGATCACCATCTCTGTCGCGCCGGTGAGCGAATCGACGCCGAGCACTTTGGTCCATGTCGCGCCGGCGTTGGTGGTCTTGAAGACGCCACGCTCGGTGGTTGGCTTCCAGAGATTGCCGACTGCGGCGACCCACGCCACGTTCGCGTTGGTGGGATGCAGCACGACACGGCCGATGCTGCCGGTCTCCTTCAGGCCAATGTGTGTCCAGGTCGCGCCGGCATCGGTGGAGCGATAGACGCCGCCGCCCCACGACGAGCTCTGCCGGTTGTTCTGCTCACCGGTGCCCGCCCAGACGATGCGCGAGTCACCGGCGAAGATGGCGATGTCGCCAAAGGTGTTGTCGTTCTGTCCGTCAAAAATCGGCGTCCAGGTCGTCCCCTTGTTGGTCGTCTTCCACATGCCACCTGCAGCAGCGCCCACGTAAATGGTGGACGGATCGCGCGGGTCCACTTCGACGTCGTGCAGTCGTCCACCCATGACCGCTGGACCGATAGAACGCACGTGGAGTGCGTCGAAGGGTGATTGCGCCCGGAGCAGCGCGACCGGTATGGACAGGAGCGCGGCGACCGGCAGCGCGACCACGAGTGCTGCTCCACGTCGGAGAGCGATGGCCGGAAGACTTGAAATGCGCATGAGATGCATGGGACGGGGCACAGGAAGGATCGCGGGGGGGTGGTGCGCACGTGACTGCATCAATGTGCGGCCGAATGCCCAGCGCCGTCTATGGGTGTCGGCCAACCCCATGCCAGACGGCTACGTACCGGCTGTGTGCGATATGCGGAATACGACGCGCGCACGAACTCGGCATATTCGTTGGCGGCAATGTGTACGTCGCCTATTTCATGCCGGCCTCCGCCTTCACATACCTCGCGATCTGTTCGGTCGTCGCAAACGAGACCCCAGGCTTTGATTTCATGTACGCGATGAGTCGCTCGAGATGCTGCAGCCGCGCGCGATGCCTGACGATGTGTGGCTGTATTGTGAGCACGAACATCGTCCGTTCGGCGTAGGCTCCATCGAACTCTTCGCGAAAGAGCTTGAAAAGAGCGTGGGGTGCGGGTAAAGCGCCACTGCGCCCGAGGTAGGGCGTTTCCGTTAGCGTCCAGTCGATTCTGAGTTCCACCCGAGCGTGAGCGTGTTTCCGCTGAATGCTCAGGACGGTGCGCGGTAGCCGACTGGGCGCCTACCGGTCGCGACGGTGAGATAGTCGATCGCCTTGTTGAGCAACCGCTCCTCTTCTTCGGTGCTTCCGGTGGCGGGCGGAAACTCATGAATCCAACCGTGCGCGCCGATTTCGTGCCGTCCGGATTTCATGATGGCCGGGATCATCTCGTGGTAGAGCATCGCGCTTACAGCGGGAATGAAAAACCTCGACGGCAGCTGATATTTGTCCAGCAACCGGAGAATGCGCGGGAGACCAGACTTCGCGCCGAACTCACCGGACGACAGCGTCGTCGGCGACGTTTCGCGGCTCGCCAACATGTATGACTCATTGTCGTCGTCGAACGCGATCAGGAGACTAGACATCGAGAGGGCGGCTGGACGCACGGAACAGTTCATTGCGGGAGCTCCCGGCGGTACTTGAAGATCGGATAGACAACGGAACGTTCGTGCGCGCCGAGGCCGCGCAGCACGTCGTCCAGTACACCCCACCCAACAAACCCGTCGCGGGCCTGCGGCTCGAGATAGTAGAAGGCGGCGTTGGCCATCGGCTGCGCCATATCGAGAAAGTACGTGCCGGCCGGAAACTCGCGGACCGACTTGGCGGTGAACGCGCCGTCCAGCACGGTCATGTCATAGCCGGCGCTTCGCACCGTGCGCAGGCGATCGATGACGAACTGCTCGCCCTCGGCGCGCATCGGCTTGTCGAGCACGCGCAGCCGGATGTTGTGCGTCTGCAGTTTCGCCGCCACATCGCCCAATTCGGCGGGAATGAGATAGCCGCGCGGCACCGATGCGTCGCGCGTGCCAACGGGCATCGTAAGATCGTCGACGCGGACCGTCTCGGGCTTCCCGGTTGCAGTACCGGGACGCGTACTCATGCGGCTCGTGCCCGGTCGGAATTCCGCCACGTTGCTCGGGTAGCCCAACACGTCGATCTTGCCGCGCGACTTGTACTCGCCGTCGAGAAAATTGCGCAGCGTGCCCGACTCTGCACTGGCGAGCACCTGCGACACCGTGGCATCGTCGGCCGCCTTCACGACTGCCTGCATTTCCTTGGCGTGCGTATTGGTGTACTCAAGCAGCGCCATGAAATACGCGTACTGCGCATACACGCGGCGTTCGAAGGTGGGTTGACCAGGGGTTTCTGTGATGATCGCGAACCGGTTGCGCAGTCCGTAGTCGTTGATGATGAACTTCGCTTCGACGGTCCACGCAGCCGCGTTGTGGCTCCACACGGCCGGGGGCCAGGTGTTGGGCGTGAAGAGCGCATGCGTGAACACCTCAAGTCCGAACGCACTCCGCACTTTGTCACGCACGGCGGGAAATAGTTTCTCCGTCATGTAGTCACGCGGCCCCGCATGCGACGCTGGCACGGTTGTCGTGCCGTACGTATTCGCGTAGCCGTGCGTCACCCGACTCATCAGGTGGCCGTCGAGAAATAGCACCGGATCCCACGCGTTGAGCGTACGATACAATCCGTTTGCTTCGACCGTGTTGAGCTTCACCGCGTCGCGGTTGAGATCGAGGCCCTGCGAGTTCTCGCGCACGCCGTGGATGTACGGCGTTTCACTGCCGAGCGCTCCGTCGTTGGAAACGAAGGTATCGGTGCCATCGACATTGAAGATCGGCGCAAGCATCACGATCTGGTTGGTGAGCACGTCCTTGCGTTTGCCCAGCAAGAGATCGCGTGCCACGAGCAGGAGGGCCTCGGCCGCTTCGGATTCCGGCGGATGGATGTTGCCCAGCAAAAAGACGACGGGTTTGCCCGACGCGCGCGCTTGTTGCGGCGATGTCACGCGCGGGTTGGCAAGCACCATGACTGGCGACGCTTTGCGCAACGGACTGACGAACATGTTGAACACGTGCAGCTGCTCACTCTTTCCTTTGAGTACGCTGATGTACTCGTGCAACTGCATCGTTGTGAGTGTCCGCGTAAATCCGCTTTGCTCCGCCGTGGTCTGTAGCGCGGTTGGCCAGTCTCCCTTCCACGCCTTGGGGATGGCATCACCCCAGTAGATCTGCTGGGCATGTGAGGTGGCAGCAGAACCGGCGATCATCGCGAGCACCGCGAACGCGCGCCTCACTGGATGCGCTCGCGGACGACTGCCGATTTGCTCAGCGTCTCGCCTGCGACCTTGAGCGTGACGACATAGCTGCCGACGCCCAATGGTGCGACGGCAGGAGCGCCACCGCGACCACCGGCGCCTCCCCGCAATACGTTCCCGAACGGAATGACCACGCGATTCAGCCCGCGTCGCGCAGGTCCCGCACTTTGTCGCAGCGGTCGGCCGTTTGCATCGGCAAGCGTGATCAACGCCGAATCCGAGTCGCTCCTTACGTAGTACTGCACCGTTACACCTTCCTGTTCATTAGGCACGGAGAGAAACCGGTCGCCGAACAGGCGATAGTTCATTCCCTGCGTGCCGAAATTGTACCGGGCCTTCGGCTCGATATCGAAAAGATGCGCCGACTTGTTCAGCAACTCTGGTGTCAACTCGCGCAGCGGCGAGACATCACCCACCCACAGCGAGCGTCCATACGTACCAAGGAGCAGGTCGTTTTCTCGCGGGTGAATCGTGAGATCGTGCACGGCCACCGTCGGCAGGTTGGCGACCAGCCGCGTCCAGTGCTGACCGTCATCGATGGAGACATACACGCCCAGGTCGTTGCCGACGAGGAGCACATGCGCGTTGGTGCGATCTTGTACGACAACGTTGATCGGTGAGCGCGGCAAGTCGCCGGCGATCGAGCTCCACGTCTGTCCGCCGTCGGCCGTGCGATACAGGTACGGTGTGAAGTCGTCATTGCGGAATCCGTTCTTCGACACGAAGGCCACGCTGGCGTCGTGTGGGGACGCGAAGACGCGGCTCACCCATCGGTCGGCAGACGCACCCGCCGCCGATAACGCGGATGTTACGTTGGTCCAGTTGCCCCCGGCGTTGCGGGTAACATGCACAAGCCCATCGTCCGTGCCAATCCAGATCACACCGGCAAGTAGCGGTGACTCGGAGATCGAGGTGATCGTGCAAAACGGCGTGCTCGGAAAGCCAATCTTTGTTGTGTCGTTGGTGGTGAGATCGGGACTGATCACTTCCCACGTGTCACCGCGGTCTTTCGAACGAAAGAGGGCCTGCGCCCCCGAGTAGAGTGTCTTTGGGTCGTGCGGTGAGAGCGCGATTGGCGCGATCCAGTTGTAGCGCAACCGCCCCATGTTGGCCGGCTGAGGCGGGCGAATGTCTGTGCGCACGCCGGTCTTTTGATCCATGCGGCCAAGCTGGCTGAGTTCGCGCGTGTTGTACGCCCAGCGGCTGTCGGTGGGATCGACCACGTTGTACATGCCATCGCCAGGTCCGACCGTCACCCAATCATCGGTGGCCACGACGCCCCAGCGGCCGTTCACCGGCCCTTTCCACGAATCGTGGTCCTGCAACCCGGCGTACACGTTGTACGGATCGTCCATGTCGACGCCCACCGCATACACTTCGCCGAGCGGCATGCCGAAGTAGAAGTCGGAGGTCTTCCCTCCGTCAAACGAGACTTGCAGTCCGCCATCGCTGCCGAGCATGATCCGCTGCGGATCGGCGGGATCGAACCACATCGTGCGAAAGTCGCCGAACGAGCGGCGGAAGAATCCGTTCGGCCAGATACCACGATCATCCCACGTTTTGCCACCGTCCTCGGAGATGGTCATCACGTCGCTGTTGACGATGACACGCTGATCGTTCTGCGGATCTACGCGCACTTGATTGAACGCATAGGGCGACTTCCCACCCGCCACGTTGATGTCGGTCGTCTTCTTCCAGGTGGTGCCCGCATCGTCGGAGCGATAGAGCTCGTTCCCGATGATCGGTGATGTAACGGGTGATGTAACGCGTCCGCCTTGAGGAGCGGTCGGAGCCGGTGCGGTGGAGCGTGGAGCAGGGTTGAGGTTCTCGATCAGCGCGTACACGATACGCGGGTTCTTCCGGTACACGTCGAGTCCGATGCGACCGAGTGTGCCGGTCGGAAGACCACCGCCAAGCTTCTGCCAGGTCGCGCCGGCATTGGTGCTGCGGTAGATCGCCGTGCCGGCGCCGCCATCGATCAGGCGCCAGGGCATGCGTTCCTTGTCGAACATCGCCGCGAACAGCGTACCGGGTGTGCGGGGATCGATGACGAGATCGATTGCACCGGTCTGATCGTTCACGTACAGCACTTTTGCCCACGACTTGCCGCCATCGTTCGTGCGGAAGACGCCGCGCTCCTCGTTTCTCGAAAAGAGATGCCCCATCGCCGCGACATAGACGATGTTCGGGTTCGAGGGATGAATGACGATCCGCGCGATGTGGTGTGAGTCGGGCAGGCCGGCGAACGCCCAGCTCTTGCCGCCATCGACGGTCTTGTAGACGCCACGCCCGGAGTATGAACTGCGCGCGTTGGCCTGATCACCAGTTCCCACCCACACCACGTTTCCGTTGGACGGTGCGACGGCGATGGCGCCGATGGCCGCTACGCCGACGGTGTCGAACACGGCATCCCACGTCACACCGCCGTTCGTGGTCTTCCAAACGCCGCCGCTGCGCGATCCTGCCCAGATCGTGTAGAGATGCTCGTGCAGGGGTGCATCCGGAACGGCGACCGTGGTGATCCATGCCGACTGACGGAATGGTCCGATGTTGCGCATGCTCATCCCGTTGAGCACGTCGCCGAGCGTCGCCGGAGCCGGTTGCGCGACAATGGCTGAGCTTGGCAGTGCGACTGCCAGCCAGCAGACGAACAGGGGGGTCAGTCGACGCATGGTCCGATTGAGTCGAGGAGGGATATTGGATACAATAAACCACACATTCAATTTGCAGGCCGGTCCGCCAAACCGTGCAATTCGCTCCAAGCGCACCATTTTCGTACTCACCCCTACCGGAGACGGGACATGCGGCGACTACTCATCGAGGGAGCGGCGGCACTCACGTTGCTGTGCGGGAGCGCGTCTTGGCTGGCGGCCCAGACACAGACGCGTGCCACCCCACCGGCGCAGTCGCGCACCGAGGCCGATGCGCGCGCGCGTGCGGAGCGCGATCGCACGGAGCGGGCGCGATTGCGCGCAGAAACCGGGAAGCCGGTGGAGTTGGTGCCCGACTACGCCGCGTACTACATCAAGCCGGTGCCAGCGTCCTTCAACGTCGACACCTCGTTCTACAAGAAGTACGTCGACGCACTCGGCATTCCGGTGCTCTCGTCAGCCAAGGCGCCTGATGCCGCACTGCTCATCATGCGCGACATCATCAATGCGATGCTGGCCACGCGCCCCGACTTGCGCGCGTCAATGGTGAAGCGGAACTGGCGCACCGGTGTGTTTGCCGAAACCGAAATGACGATGGACTGGCCCGAGTACGCCAGCTTTCGCTGCTGCGGACGGTCGCGCGACTTGCCGGTTGAGCAGCAAGACCGTGACTTTCACGCCAATCGGTCGCGTGGCATGGGCGGCAACCCCACCACCGGCGCCGAAGAAAACCTCCTCGGCTACCCCAATACGCGCTATTGGGGCGAGCACATTTTCGTGCACGAGTTCGCGCATGCGATTCACAGTGCCGTGCGCGACGTCGATCCGGCGATGGGACGCGAGATCTCTGCGTCGTACGATTCCGCGATGGCGCGCGGCAAGTACATCACGATGCGTGGGGCCAAGCACTACGCCACGACCAACGCCGGCGAATACTGGGCAGAAGGGGTACAGTGGTGGTTCTTTTCCAATTACGGCGAGTGCTTTACCGGCAACATCAAGGTGGAGACGCCCGAAGAGTTTCAAGCGTACGATCCGACGCTCGCCGAGTTGGTTGGCCGCGTATTTCAGACCCACCGCATCGAAGCCGATGTCTTTCATGGCAAACGCATTCGTCCGGTGACCTGTCCCGCGTCGCCGTGACAAAGCATCCGTCGGACGGACGTGGATGGCAAAGGACGGTCCTCATGACGGTTATCGCCCGCCGAGCATCACCGGCAGCCAGTAGCTGAACTTCACTGACACGAAGTTATCACCGACTGCGCGTGCGGTTCGCAGTAACTCGCTGACGCGCACCGTCTGCTGATACGCGTCGCTCGTGCGTCGATTTTGCTGCCACACCACAAACAATGTGCTGCCCGGAGTCCATTCCCAACGCATCACGACGTTGGAGCGGAACGACAGCACATGAAAGTCGCGGTTGCCGAGCGTGAAGGATGACGCGCCATCGGTCACGGTGCGTACGCCGAGCGAATCGATCGTGACCGTGGTTCCATCGGTTCCGTATTCGCGCAGCAACCGACTACGCGGCGCGGACAGTTCGCCCACGCGGGAGTACGCACCTGTCGCGGCAAACGGCTCGCCGTATCCTTCGAGCGTGAGATTGGGTGAGAACGTGTAGTTGACGCGGATCTTCGTAGCGATGGTGGTGCGATCGATGTAGCCGAAGATGTAGCGATTGCCATAAGTGCGTGTGCCGCCTTCGATGCGACCGATATACTGCCGTGGGTCGACACCTTGCTGCCACGACGGTTCGGCGGAGAGCGACAGCCGATCCGACGGACGCAGTGTGAGCTGTGCCCCGGCGTTGCGTCGCGACGTGCCAAATTCATCGGTCCCGTAACCGCCGTTGACGCGCCAGAACGTGCGCGCGCCGAACGGCCCGTTCAATCGGAACTCCTGCTTGAAGTCCCGTGGCCGTCCCATCAGCGGGCCACCGCGGGTGAGCGCGTCGTCGAGCGTGGCGAGGTCAATGGTGGACTTGATGTTCACATTCCAGAAGTTCTTCAACGTCACCTGCGTGTTCTGACTGAATGAGTTGCCCTGGTGCACACCGCCCAAGGTACGTGCACCGCGCGTCTCGAAGCCGAGTCGCCAGTTCTGCAGCCGTGCGCTGGGTCTCGTTTCGCGGATTTGCAGGTCGGCGTTGTACTCGAGGTCATCGGTGGACTGCATGCGCCCGAGATCGTTGATGTCGAAACCGGGCGATTCCACCTTCACCTCCGCGCCCCACAAAAAGTGCGTGCCCGCATCCTTGTCGGCGCGCAACTGCGCGGAATAACCGGACATCGCGCGCTTGAGTGGGTCGAATCTCGCGTGCGTCATGTCGGGGCGCTGAAAGAACCGCGTGCTTGCCGTCTGCAGTCGACGAATGGCAGCGGTGTCGCCGGCCACGTGCGAGCCAGCGACGAACCCGCTGATCGCGTAGCGCCCCTGCTGAAACCGCAAACGCCAGTCCATGCCACCGTAGTACGACTCGCGGTTGAGCAGGCTTTCGAGGTTGCGATCACCGCCGAAGCTGCGCTGCGTGGTGGTCGCAGAAACGCCGATCGTTGACGCCTGCGACCCGATTTCCTGCTGGAGGCGCACCACGCCGTACGCGGTGCGTGGTTCGACGGCCACGGAGCGCGTCAGCGCAGAGTCCAGCGAGTGTATCCGAGCCTGTTCCTGTCCCGTCACGGCCGCGACGGCGCCCACCGAAAGGCGGCTTGGCAGGCGACCGGTGAGTTTGGTGGCGCCAAGGATGGTGCTGGAGCGCGGGACGTCAACGAAGTCACCACTGACCGAGGCGTGCGGCGGTGCGCCGATGCGACGTGGATAGAAGTACTGCGCGCCATTGCCGCGAATCATTTCGCTGCCTTCGGTGAAGAACGGGCGACGTTCGTCGAAGAACGTTTCGAAGGCAGTCAGGTTCACTTCGGCCGGATCGGCCTCGACCTGGCCGAAGTCCGGATTGACCGTGGCATCGAGTGTGAGACTGGGGCCGACGGCGATCTTGGTGTCGAGGCCGAAGCGCCCAGCGTAGGGACGGTTGAGCGGGTTGGCGGTCGTCGCAGCCGCCCGACGCGTCGCGTCTCCGGCCAGATAGGGCACAAACTCCACCGGTCGCGCCGACTTCACCCCTTCGATCCCCTCCAGTGTGCCAAAGCGGGAGATGTACCCCTGCTCCGACGGCGGGATCATCACCCACTGCACGTCTTCGTTTTTGTCAGGCATCCAGCGATCGATCTGCAGTCCCCACTGCTGCCGCTCAGCGGGTGGAAAGCGGAGCTGCGAGAACGGAATCCGCATCTCGGCGCTCCAGCCGGTCGAGTCGGTGGTGGCCGCCGCCGTCCACACCGGGTCGAACTGGCTTTCGCGGCCGCGCATGTCTTCATCCTGCGTGTGCCGGAAATCTGAGCGCACGCCCGCAGCCGTCACGCCGAAACCCACGCCCGTGCGGCGGTCGAGCTGCGGGTCGAGGATGATGTTCAGCCGTTCCGCGTTGCCGAAGCCGTCGCGCCGGGTCATCGTCTTGGCGATCGCCGACGGTGTCTTCCGCAGCATGCGCGCCCCGACATACAGCGCCTCGTTGTCGTAGACGAGGTACACCTGCGTCTGTTCGGTCGCCTCGCCGCCGGGCGTGGGGCGCTGCTGCGTGAAGCTGTCGATCACCTTGGCCTGCGCCCAGAGCGGCTCATCAAGGCGACCGTCCACCCGAGGCGACCGGTCGACTCGGGTCGCGGTCGCGACTTTGGGGGACGGCTGACCGGCGGCCTGGACTGTTGGCAGGAGCAGCGCGACAGCGAAGGCCGTCAGCGGGTGGGCAAATGAACGAGTCAACGAAGTACGGAAACGGGGACGAGGGGCGGCTGTCAGCATTACGCGCCAATGGCAGCGAGTGTTCAAAAGCTGACGACTACTTACGGATCAGGGACGGCCAGCACTGCGGACCCCAGGCGGCTGCCACCCGCAACGCCGCGTCCGAACGTCGCACCAGTGACCTCCGCGTGGCAGTTCCGCACGTGTGCGCTGCAGATCACCGGGAACTATGCGCGATGATTTGTGCTTCGGTCTGTTGTAACATCAATGCAGACACGCGCAGTTCGCAGCAGTCGAATTCCTGACGCGTTACCGTTACATCATATCTCACAGGATCTCGACCATGCATGACATTATCGATACCGCAGTAGCCGCAGGCTCGTTCAAGACACTCGCTGCCGCCGTTACTGCCGCTGGACTTGTTCCGACGCTCAAGGGAGAAGGTCCGTTTACTGTTTTCGCGCCGACCGACGAAGCATTTGCCAAGCTTCCAGCCGGCACCGTTGAAGCGCTGTTGGCCGATCTCCCCAAGCTGACCGCGATCCTCACGTATCATGTCGTGGCCGGCAAGGTGTTGGCCGCCGACGTCGTGAAGCTCGACGGCACTGATGTCGCGACCGTGAACGGCGCCACCGTTCGCGTGTCCACCGAAGGCGGCGTGAAGCTGAACGGTTCCGCCAACGTGGTCACCACCGATATTGAGTGCACGAACGGCGTCATTCACGTGATTGACGCGGTGATTCTGCCATCGGCGTAATCATCACGCGGTGACTCGTGTGCGCGCGGATACGTTGGCGCTGCAGACAGATCGCTGCACCTGATTGACACGAAGCAGCAGTGACAGAACGCCCGGCCTTCTTCGCAGACGGCCGGGTTCTCTGTTTGTCAGACGCCGCCGGTTCGGTCGCCGTCTGCCCCTGCTAGCCGCGGTTGCGATCAAAACGCAGTCCTCGTGCCCGACCCTGATTGAGCAATAGTCCCGTCACGTTGCCGTTTGCGTCGCGAGTGAACTGGAGTGTGAGTCCATCGCTAAACATTTCATCTTCGCCCACGACGCGAAGCGGCGCGGCAGGTGCATTGCGCAGCGTGAGCAGTAATCGGCCGTCTGCTTGGGACACCTGCAACGATGTGCCGAGCTCCGTACTGCTGTACGTGCCAGTCAATGCCGTTGCTTGCTCGGGCGTGAGCGGTGCCGCGGTGATGCGTTCATAGGTGTTCTCCGCGACGCCGGATACCATAGTGGTAAGCCGACGCGCCGGATCGTTGATTGTTGCACCGGCTTCGAAGCGCAAACGTATAGGCCCTGGCACACCAACGACCTCCAGCTCATCGGCGCTGCGCGCGATCACGTCAAAGGCGCCGGGTTCCTGTACGCGCAATACTCCATTCACAACAGCGATCGTGGTGAAGTTGCCGGTGTTGGGTACGCGATACGTGCCAGCATAGGTCTCGAGCGCGCGGAGAGTCACGGGGCGCAGCGCGGATTGTGTTGCTGCCGCTGCTCCGCCGGCGTCGGACGCTACCGCAGACACTCTTGTCGACTTCATCTGATCCGCGAGGTGAACGTCCGCAACTTGCAATGCCAGTGTGGGTGGATCTGCGTCGGCGCGATTGCACAGCACGGCCACGCCATAGCGCTGCGCAGGAAAGCGTACAAGCTCAGCCACGTAGCCGCCCCATGAGCCACCGTGCATCACGGTGGTGAGCCCACGATGCTCACCATGCATGAGGCCGAGCGCGTAGTCGAGCACCTTGCCGCTGTTCAGGCGTCCGCGAGTGAGCATGGTATCACGCATGGCCGCGCCGCCAACTTGTGTGGTGCGTGAGTTCGCTTCCCAGTGCAGCAGGTCTTGCACGGTGCTGAACACCGCTCCGTCGCCAAGTTGCAGCCAGCGAGGCATGTCGGCCTGAAAGCTCCCGCGCACCGGTTCATAGCCGATGGCACGATCGGGAACAATGTCGTTGTAGCTACCGAGGTATTGCGTGTGCGTCATGCCGAGCGGCGCGAAGATGCGATCGCGCGCCTCATCACGGAGTGAGCGTTTGGTAATGCGCTCCACAACGAGTGACAACAAAAAGTAGCCAGAGTTGTTGTAGAGGTACTCGTTGCCGGGCGCGAAGTTGAGCGCGCGTTGCCGTACGAGCATGTGCAACGCGTCGTCGGCGGTGGTGACATCATCGTAGCGCATGCCCGCAAGGCGAAGCAGCCCGATGTAGTCGCGAATCCCGCTCGTGTGGTGGAGCAGCTGCCGAACGGTAATTGTGCGTTCGTACTTGGGCAGCTCGGGCAGGAAGCGTCGCACATCGTCATCGAGCGAGAGCTTACCCTCCTGCGCGAGCAGCACGATCGTTGCGGCCGTGAACTGCTTGGACGTGGAGCCAATATCGAACACCGTCGCGGGCGTGATCGGTACTCGGCGCTCGAGGTCCGCCAGTCCATAGCCTCGTGCATACAACATGGTGCCGTCGCGGTACACGCCAACCGCGCAGCCAGGGGCATCGGGGCGGCTATACTCGGCGAACACCGAGTCCACGCGTGCATCGGGCGCGAAGCTTTGCGCGTGGGCGGTGGCTGTGCAAACGAGGCCGAGCGCGAGCAGGAGCAGGATTCGGCGATGCGGCATGTGCTCGTGGTTTGTGGAGGATCGCGTACGTTCGGCCTATTGGGGGGAGAGTGCAAGGTGTGTCGGTGCCATCGCCCTGCTTCAAACGTCGGGCTCCTCAACTGCGCCCGCAATCCCGTGGCGCTCGAACGGCAGAAAAATCGTTATGCGATCTCTGTCGGTACGCGCGGGCGGGGGCGGCGCGCGACAATCAGGCTCGAGAGAAACATCGTGCACACGACGGGCAGCCAGAGGCGACGCTCAGCGGGACTGGGCTTGGCGGCGTTGGCGATGATGCCAAGGGCGCAGTACGCGACGACGGCCCAGACGGCGCGCGGGAAACGCGTCGGCAACATCGCGCGTGTGCGGATGACGTAGATGACGAGCCCGAGGAGCACGGCGGCTCCGAGTGCGATGACTCCCGCGGTCACGGTGCAAAGATGTGCGCTGAAACGCTGGGTCTTCATGAGATCGGAGTGATCGTCACTGCACACAAGGCCGCGTTCATCTCGCGCTATAGATAAGGCGCCCGACCGGTGCACTGCCCCATGGTGCCATCACGCGCCCGTCCGGCCACGATGTCGCGACTGACACGAGTTCCCACGTGCCTACGAACGGAGTCTCCGGTGTCGGTGGGGCGGCGCGACTGCATGCTC
This sequence comes from Gemmatimonadales bacterium, assembly GCA_038234895.1. GTDB lineage: Bacteria > Gemmatimonadota > Gemmatimonadetes > Gemmatimonadales > Gemmatimonadaceae > Gemmatimonas. Next base: position 6,705 of record JBBQSM010000006.1, on the reverse strand, counting down.
CACCAACGAGCACCGCCGTGCACGCGATCACTGCCACCATGAATGTCTTACGCATGCTGGTGATGCTCCAATAAATGACGACGCGCCGATGAGGGCGTTTTCCGGTCGACTGCAACACGGCGTTGTAAGACAACTGCTGGCACTAACGTACGCCGCCGGATTGGCGGTACCACGGTGCCCCGCATGTGCGCGACTTCGCGCGCCATAACCAGTGCTACAACCCAACTGCCGAGCAAGAATTGATGCGTGCCGACAAAAACCGCCAGCGGACGCGGGGCGCGAATGATAGAGGAGGCCGGCCAGCAAACAGCACCAACGTTCGTCATGCAGCGCTCCTGAATTCCGATAGACGTCGCAGTCCGCTAGTGGGTTGCTCGAAGCCAGCGAGCGACATCAGCGCGAACGAAATACCGCGCCAAGAAGGTCGATGATTAATCGTACAGCGGTCTGGGCTGTCAAACCTGTCGCGTCATAGAACGAAGTGACCTCCACGACATCCAGACCGATGACTTTCCCCTTGCGCGGAAGTCCGACGAGCAGCGCGTGCATCTGCTGAAATGTCAGTCCGCCGAGTTCGAGGGTCCCGGTTCCCGGTGCAAGGCTCGGATCGAGCACGTCAATGTCGAGCAATACATAGATCGTGCCGAGGTCGGGCAGCGATTCAAGTACGGATCGCACGCCGTCGCGATGCACACGTTCTGCCGTGATGATCGTACTGCCGAGTCGGCGCGCTCGCTCAACGCCGTCGGCGTCGTTTGCGATACCGCGCATACCGATCTGGATGAATCGCACTCCCGGCAGGCGACTCGCCTGCTGCACCCAGCCACCGTGATTGAGAATCTCGGGGTCACCATCGCCGTAGACGTCCAGGTGCGCGTCGAAGTGGACGATGGTGATCGGCTCTACTCCCAGTCCCCGAATCACGGGGAACGAAATGGAGTGGTCTCCTCGGAGAACCACGGGAAAGGCGCCACGGCGGACGATCGCCGCGACGGCCGTCGACACGTTACGCGATGTCTGAGACATGCTGGCAGGGATGACATCCACGATCACCGAGATCGGCCCACCGCACCCCCTTCAGGACCGTCTGCTCCGTATCGATGTAGTAGAAGCCCTCGGCAGGCGCCCACGCGTAAATCAACGACGCCTCTCGGATATCGCGCGGACCGTAACGCTGGCCCGGACGGTTGGAGGTCGCTTGGTCGAGTGGTACTCCGAGGACGGCGATGTCGGCGTTCAAATTCGCAAGATCGCGAACGTGCGGTGCCCGAAGGAACGTGCGGATGCCGCCGAAATCTTGGGAGGAGTTACCGATCGGCGACGGAGCCGCCGTTTGGGCACTACCGCTCGCGGCACAGAGGAGCCACGCTGCGATGCACGTCATCGTCGTCTTCAAGTGATTCCACCTCATGCCGTGGGTTAACCGTTTCGCGCTCGTGGCCGCATGTACGCAGCCGCATGTACGCAGCCGCATGTACGCCGCCGCAGCGTCAGATGCACGTTGGCCGCTCCGACCTCCGTGTAGCGTCCAGCGCGGCGCGTGCCCCGAAGGTCGGTCGTTCGACACAGCGAGCGCGCCGAGGAATCTTGCATCCATGCACCCATCCCCGCACGCGCCAGGCTTCGCTCAGTTCCCGCTTGCAGCGGCGGCGGCCAGCAGCGCTGCGTAGGGAGATGCGGTTCCTCGCAAGCCTTCGCGATCGTCGCAGACTTCACGTGAACTGCGGCGCTTGCTTCTGCCAACGAGTGATCAACAAGCCAGCTGGTTCGCGCGCAGCTCACGCACCACGCGAACAAACGCGAAGCACAGCGATGCAGTAAGCGCCGGAGACGACGTCAGCCGACTATGCGTCTATGCGTCTATGCGACTATGCGTCTATGCGTCGATCGGCGACACGACTGGTGCGGTTCGGTGGGATTGGGCGTAGCGCGCTTCGGAGGCGTGTCGAAGTCTTGGGAAGGGCACCAGCGACACGCGTCTCGCTACGGTTGGACGGAGTTCGTCGCGCACACGCGGGCGCCGCGCGTGGGAAATCGACCGATCGCGGCGTCGTGGGCCGTATTGAAGTCGGCCGTGCCGAAGTCTCTCGGGCAAAGTGCAACGGTGCTTTGGCCACTTCCGCGATTTACTTGCAGCTCGGTGCGGCCGATTCCCGGTACCCAACGGCCGATACGACCGAGTACCTGTCCGGCCGCGACCGACTGACCAACCGCGATCCGAAGAGACACCACGTGATCGTAAATGATGAGGTAGTCTGCCGCGCCGGTCGGGCGTATGTGGATCTCCGAGTCGGCTTCCGGATTCGCCAGGATGTTGATCACGGTCCCGGGGCCCGCCGCACGAACGGATACGGTGTCGCTGGTGGTACGGAGCTCATACGTGGGATTGAGACGGCCCGCACTGCTGGAGACACCGAACGGTAAGAAGTCGTTGAGCGAAGCGAGATCCACGATCGGCACCGATAGAATCGGCGCCGCCGCGTTGTTGTTGGGAGTCGTGGTGGTTCCCTGACACGCGGCCAGTGTCGCTCCGAGGGAAAGCAGGATCGTCTGGAGCACACGGCACGATGACTTTCGATCAGGACACATACAGCTCACTCCCGGTGGCGAGCAGTGCGCGTGGCGGCCGAGGACATCGGACAGCATCAGCGACTCGTGGCGGCAAGACTATCTCGAACGTGAATAATTGCGTGCTGGAACACCAGACGCCACGCTTGACCTGATCCGTCCTTGCGTGTGTGCCAGTGAACGACGAACACGTCACTATCCGCGCCAGCATCAGGCTCCACGTGGCCAACGGACGTGCGCCCTCAATTGGCCGCCACGCCACGTTACGCCACGTTACGCCACGTTACGGACGCGGAACAACATTCACGACCACCTTGCCGCGCGCCCGACCCTTCTCCAGATACTCCACCGCCGCCGGCAGCTCGGCCATCGGGTAGCGACGATCAATCGCCGACGTGAGCTTGCCAGCCTGCATGAGATCGCGAAGAACCTCGAGTTCCTGTTGGTTCATCGACGCGAGCATGGAGACGAATGTCGGCGCGACAAACGGCGCAACGATCATCGCTTCGAGCGATTGGATACCCGGCCCGATCCACCGGTTGTCGTTGGTACCACCAACGATCACACAAATTCCGGACGCCGGCATGACACCCGCGACGGCTCGCACGGAGTGGTTGCTGACGAGGTCGATGATCACGTCATATCGCTGCGTGCCTTTGGTGAAATCGTCCGTCGTGTAGTCGATCACGCTATCCGCTCCGAACGACTTGACCAATGCGATGTTGCGGCCACTCGCTACACCGGTCACGTGTGCCCCGTACGACTTGGCAATCTGAACAGCGAAGCTCCCGACTCCCCCGGATGCGCCGTTGATGAGTACACGCTGCCCGGCCTTCACTTTCCCCTTATCGCGAACGGCTTGCAGCGCCGTGACGGCGGCTATCCCGACTGCCGCTGCCTGTTCGAACGTGGTGCTGTCTGGCATCATCGCGATGGCGTCGCGTTCGTTCATCGAGCTGAACTCCGCGAAGATCCCATCGCCAGAGCCGAACACACGATCACCGATCTTGAAGCGCGTAACCGCAGCGCCGACAGCTTCGACCGTGCCGGCGAAGTCGGAGCCGATCTTGTGGTTCGTGGGTGCGCCGATTCCTGATGCGATCCGCATGAGATACGGCTTCCCGCGCATGTAGTGCCAGTCCAACGGATTGATCGACACCGCGTGGATTTTCACCAATACCTCGCTGTCCGCTGGCGTTGGCCTGCCGACGTCGCGCATCTGCAGCACCGTCGGTGATCCGTAGCAGGAGTAGCGATAGGCTTTTATGGTCGAGGACGTGGCGACCGAGGGTGCGGTCGTCGGACAGGCGGCGTCGTAGCTGACTGTCAGACCCATCGCCGCCATGCTCGCCACCAACAAGGCAGCCAGTATCGCCAACACCTTCGTCCGTCGACGCATACGGAGTCTCGTCTTGAGATTGGTTCGACGCCGGTGGAGGGCAGGGCGGTCGCGTAGTTGACCGTGGCATCAGGCAGTCGGTACGGCGGGGAGAGACGGCAGGTTTCCGAGTGGGACGAAGTCGTGTTCGCACGCCGGGCTACAAGGCAATACGGATGGGGCTCTTCTCGGATGACGCCTTCGCCTGCCGTTCCCCTCCCGACGTGCCGTCTCGAACGTCGCGTCGCCAATGGCGGCGTCGAGCGCGCCCACCGCAAATCAGCCACGCGCAGGGTGCCGGCACCGTCTCGCCCCGTTGTCGTCACCGTTCGTGACGCATTGGAAACACCCCGGCGCGGCGCCGTTGCACACCACGGCCCCGAACCAGGTGTGGACCATCGACTTCAAGGGGCAGTTCCGCACGCGGGACGGGATCTACTGATATCCCGTCACAACAGTCGATCACTTTCGTTGCTACGTGCTCTGTTGCCAGAGCTGTCCTGATGTGAAAGCCGCGGGGGTCCAGCGTGAGCTGCTGCGCTTGTTATTCACGGACTCAATTTCTTGAACGCGTGTTGGCTGCAGCTCGGCATCGTGCATCAGCGCATCACGCCAGCCAGTCCGCAAGAGAACGGCGCGCACGAACGCATGCATCGCGAGCTCAAGGCGCAGGCCACGAAACCGGCGGCGGCGAATGCGCGGTGCCAACAGCGCGTGTTTAACACCTTCGTGGACGTCTACAATCACGTGCGTCCGCATAAAGCGCTGCACGACGACACGCCGGCCTCGCGCTGGCACCCTTCCGCGCGGCAATTCCCGTCGCTGATCCTGCCGCCCACCTATCCCAGCCACTTCGAAGTGCGGCGCATGAGTACCGCCGGCACCGTCTGTTTACAGAACTGCAAGCCGCTTCTCACGCAAGCCTTGAATGGCGAATGCATCGCCCTTGAGGAAGTCGACGACGGCCTCTGGAACGTGCTCTACTACGACACCTTGCTCGGTCGCTTTGACGAGCGTTCCCGCATCATCACCGGCGCGCCCTCGCTCAAGAAAGACTGTTAACCATGTCCCCGGACAAAGTGTCACCTATCTCCCCGGCTGTTCAGGGCGACGACGACCCTCGCGCAGGCGACTGCGAATCGGGATCTGTCCGGCGAAGGGCGCGGCCCGCCCGCACCAGCGCCCCGCGAATCGACGACGTCCAGCTTGCGGGCGACGGGTGGACGGCACGGGCCATCGCGCAGGTCGCCGAGTCGGCCGCGTGGGGCCGCCGCCGCGGCACGGCCAACGACGGGCGTGGGCCCCTCGGTCACGCGGCGGCGAGCGGGGGGTTCCCGGTGTGGCGCGAGGGCATGCGGAATCATTCCGCCGAAGGCGCGAGACGTGCCTCGACGGCGACACGCCTCTACGCCGCCCATGCCGCCCAACCGGTCAGCGCCGCGATCAGTAACAACGCGACCCACCCGGGGTGCCGGCCGCGGGTGCCCACCAGCACGAGCAGCGCGCCGCCGAGGTGCGCGACGACGATGGTCCGCAGGACGAACACGTGGACGGAGCCCGCGCCGCCGACCGCGGCCAGGTAGAGCAGCACCGCCGCGAACCCGACGCCAAACACCGACGCCAGGTGCCAGGTCGCCCACAGGATGTGGATGTGCCGCGCGTGGAGTGGCGGCGCCCCCACCGACGGCACGAGGCCGCCACGGCGCAAGGCACGGAACAGCAACCGCTCGCCGAGCACCGAGTGGACCCCCGCGGTCATCAGCGCGAGGACGCCAGCCACGACAAGGAGCACCTGCATCGTGATCACTCCATCAGGTGGGTGTGCCGCCTAACAATCGCGTTCTGTTGCAACGGCTTTCAATAGGTTGCGGCCAGCGAGCGGAGCGAGCAAGGCCGCAATCCTTGAAGCCGTTGTCAATAGCAACGCAAAGTTAGACCGCGCCTTGCGCAGATCCGTTCGTTGGGCGCAACGCAAGCATTAGCCTTCGCAATCCGTTTCGAATCGACGTTCGTATCGAGAACACCGACCCATCACAAAATCTGTCGCCGAGCGTGGTCGGGAATCCAGAGCGGTCGCCGATTGAGCGACAGCAACCCTCAGCTCTATGGCACGAAACTCAAAATCGACACTCGTCTTGAGTGACGATCATGCCCCATGTCGTCGAGCATACTCTGTCAGTCTGCGGAAACGACCATCCATTTCGAGGCTTGGCTGAGCCTGAGCGATTGCTTCCAAACACTTGACGAGCTCGGACGACGGCCACGGCTGATCCACTATGATCGTGTCCAACAGGCGTAGCGCGTGCTCCGGAAAGCGCTCGGCAAGACCAGACTGTTGTAGTAGATGGACGATGAAATGGGGATGGTCAATCGGCACCATCCACGCCAACACCGACTCAAGTGCACTTGGAAACTTCCCGCGAGCGGCGATGCTCAGGCGGGCGAGACTGCCAGCGATTTCTGGCGTCGCAACAAGTGTCGATTTGGGCCAGATATTGTGCCAGAACCGCGTGATTCTATTCTGCCAATAGTCTTCACGTTGCTCGCCTGACGCTTCCAACGCCTGCACAAGTCCGTGAGCGGATTCAGTCAAGCCACCTGCGGGCAGTGCTGTGAGCGCACGCCGAAAGTCTTGCGTTGCGTAACCGTCTCGCTGCTCCAAGGCTGCGTACGTGAGAAACCTTGCGTACTGCTGTGCGTGCTCCCCCAGTTCTGCATAGTACGCTGAAGTATCAAGGAACTGCGCCTTCAATGCGATC
>JBBQSM010000005.1:0-63613 GCA_038234895.1 Gemmatimonadales bacterium | reverse complement strand
GGCGCGCGGCATGACCTGGTCGTTGAAGGCGACCATGCCGAGCGAAATGCCGAGGGCGCAGACCGTGACGGGGAGGACGAGGGACCGGACCCGGACGCCGCTGGCCTTGAGGGCGGTGATTTCATGCTCCGCCGCCATGCGTCCGAACGCGTAGAGCGTGGCCACCAGCACCGCCATCGGCATCGTCATGGCGATGGTGAAGGGCAGCGACAGGTAGAAGAACTGCCAAATCACCGACCAGGGAAGTCCCTTGCCGGCGAGATTGGCGAGTTGCCGCGCCACGTACTGCAGCATGAGCAATGACGTCAGCGCCGTCAGCGCAAAGAGCAGCGGGCCGACGTGCTCGCGCACCACGTAGCGTGTAATGAGTTTCACGACGTAAATTCCCCTTTGACCACCTGCATTATCAAGGGCGCAGCGACATGATTCGTCCGATGTCGATCGTCTGCGCCCCGTGACTGCTGCCATCGCGACCGTGGTCGCGAGCGTAGTCGCGACCATATCCAACACCGTATCCACGCGGCGGTGCGCGCCGCTGGTACCCCACGACCGGAGATCGGTGCGCCGACCGCTGCGCCGCGGGATCAACCGTCTGATCCTCGCGTGTCTGAGCGCCCTGCTGGCCAGGCCCGCCGCAGCCCAACAGTTGCCCGGTCAGGCGGCGCAATTGCCGTTGCCGCTCCCCGCGGGTGCACGGCTGTTCACCGACTCGCTCACCCTCCGACGGCTCCCCATCCTCGGGCCCTTCGGGAGCGGGGCGGTCACCCGTCCCGATCCAGCCCGGGTCGCCCGGCGGCTCGTCTCCGACGCCGAGCGGACACGCGAACGGCTGGCGGAACGGCGCTGGTTCGGGGTGCTGCAAGCGGGCTTCGCCGCCGCCGCGGCCTTACCCGCGCTCGCCGTCGCACCCGGGCCGACAGCGCGTACCGATTCCGGGCCGCCCCCCGGCGCCCTTGTCCCCATCATCACGCCTCCGCGCGAAGGGGCCGATGTCAACCGCAGGATCGGGGATGATATCATCGGGGATCTGGACGGGCTCGGCATCGCGCTCAATTCGCGGCTCGAGTCCAAGCTGCAACGCACCAAGAACGAACGGTGCACCGCCGCGCAGCTGACGATCATCGGCAATTCCTGCTTCGGCAGCTTCCAGCCGCCCTCGTTCGATTTCCAGTTCAATGTGCGCACCGGCGGCGTTGTCGCGGACCGCGTGAACGTGAACGTGGACTACGACTCGCAGCGCGAGTTCGATGCCTCCAACAACATCTCGGTCTTCTATCAGGGGAAGACCGACGAAGCGCTCCAACGGCTCGAGGTGGGCAACGTCACGTTCCAGCCGCCGCCGTCGCGCTTTCTGACCGCGGGCATCCCGTCGGGCAACTACGGCATTCAGGCCACCGGCCAGATCGGTCCCATGCGCTTCACGTCGATCGTGGCGCAACAGAAGGGTAACGTCTCCAAGGACAATATTTTCACCGTCGGCGAGCGCACGCAGCAGCAGGAAGAGCGCATCATCGAAGACATTCAGATCGAGCAGCGGCGCTTCTTCTTCACCGTCGATCCGCGCCAATTCACGGGCTTCCCCAATATCGACCTGCTCAACCGGCAGCAGATGCAGCAGCTCGCGGCGGCACTTCCTGATTCTCTTCGACCGACGCGCATTTACGTCTACCGCCAGCTCATCGGCGCGGCCAACCAGAACCCACGCGGCCCGCAGTTCTCCGTGCGCGGCGCGCGCAACAACTCGCGGCAGATCTACGAAGTGCTGCGCGAGAACGTGGACTACTACGTCGACCCGTCGCAGCTCTGGATTGCGATGGTGCGACCCGTGTCGCCCAACGGTGAACGGCTGGCCGTGGCGTACGAAGTGAGTGTCAACGGACAGCCGGGACGCAATCCCAACACCGGCGGCACGCCCGACATCGAATTCACTACCGCGCCGCAGTTCGCCAACCTGCTCTGGGAGCCGGAGCTGCAGCCGTCCAACAGCGCGTACTTTTTTCGCGAGATCAAATCGGCCTACCGCTTGGGCGGCGAAGATCTGCAGCGACAGACGCTCAGCGTAAAACTCGTCACGGGCACCTCGGGCGATCAGGAAAAGCCGTTCGATCCGTCGCGCGGCGAAACGTATCTCCAGCTGTTCGGCCTCTCGCAGGCCACCAACTCGGCCATCTTCGACGTCGAGAACCGGGTCTGGCCGCGACCCAACGATCCGAACTTTTCCGCCTCCAGCGGCGGCACGCAAAAACTGTTTCGCGACTACTTCATTTTCTATCCGTCGGTGCAACCGTTCGCGCGCGCAGGGCTCGCCCAACCGCTCGCCAATCCGGCCAACGACACGCTGTACCGCTATCCCAACGAATATCTGTACTCGGCGCAGCGACCGCAGGCCATCTATCGCATGATCGCCAAGTACCAGTCGGATGGCGGCGGCAGCGTGGGCGCGATTCAACTGCGCTCCATGCAGCTGCGCCCGAACTCCGAAACGGTCGTACTCGAAGGTCGCGTGCTCGAACGCGGGGTCGACTATACCATCGACTACGATCTTGGATCAATCACCTTCGCACGCCCCGATACGCTCTTCCCGCGCGCACGGCAGGTCAGTGTGCGCTACGAAGAGAACCCGATCTTCGCGGCCGCGCCCACCACGATCTTTGGGCTCGCGACGCAGTTTCCGCTGGAGAACGGCCAGCTGGCGTTTACGGCCATCTCGCAGCAACAGCGTTCCGGGCTCAATCGGCCACCGCTGGGCTTCGAGCCGATCGGTTCGCTCGTGGCCGGCGCCACGGCCAACATGACGTGGGATGCGTCGGTGCTCTCCAACGCGCTCGGCAAGCTCCCCTTCAATGCCGGCGCGACACGTTCCCGCATTGCCATGCAGGGTGAGTTCGCGCTGAGCAAGCCGCAGCCCAATGCCGCGGGACAGGCGTATCTCGAATCGTTCGAAAGCGATGCCGGTCGCGACGTCCCGTTGGGTGAAAGCGCATGGCAATTCTCGTCGCGTCCGTCGCTCGGTGCACAGCTGCCGTCGGTCATTGGCGGTACCACGCTGGCGCTGACGCGTGCGTCAACCATGGCGTACCAAAACAACGGTGTCGACACGGCCTTCAACTTCATTCAGTTCAACATTCAGCAGATCGACCCGGCTGTCCGGTTGGTGGGCAGCGGCGTGCAGCCCAACGAACAGCTGCTTTGGATGCAGCTCTATCCGCTGCGTACCGGCGGCATCTTCGATCAGGAGCCGGGCACCGGGCGCCGCCGTTTTGCGTGGACCGTCGGCAACAACTCCATGGTGGGCACCACACCCACCGGCCGCCGCTGGCGCTCCATTCGCACCGTGCTCAACCCAAGCGGCGCCGACCTGTCGCGCATCGAGAATCTCGAGTTCTTTGTGCTCGTCGAAGCCGGCCCCAATCGCACGCGCAAGAATCCCACGCTCGTCTTCGATTTTGGCGAGATCAGCGAGAACACGGTCGCGTTCGTGCCGGAAACGCTCACGGTCAATCCGGCACCGCGTGCGGGGTTGCCGCAGGATACCACGTACCGCGGCAAACGATTGGTCGGGTTCGATCGGTTCGATTCGGAGCGCGATCCGTTCTCCCGTGCGTTTAACGCGGTCGAAAATGATCGCGGGATGGCAGGCGATATCGCCGACACGATCGTGGTCGTCAACAACACCGGTCCGACTCCCACGACCACCACCGTCAACGGCCTGACGCTCTGTTCGTCGTCGGTGCAGGTGCAGCAGATCCTTGGCGACAGTCGGGCCAATTGCGGTGTGCGCAACAACCGACTCGACGAAGAGGACATCGACCTCGACGGGCGGTTGAACTATCCCGACGCACAGTCGGACCAGGAACAGTTCAAACGATTCGCGGTGGACTTGAGCGACCGTCGGAATTGGACGCGCACCGGCCGCTGCTACGCCGATTCCACCTCCACCGGCGGTACGTTCAGCGCGGACTCCATCTGTTGGGTACAGATCCGGCTCAACTGGCGTGCGCCGCTCGAAGAGCAGAATTCACCCAACGACCGTCGCATGCGCGCGCTTCGTATGACGATGATCTCCTCCGCGCAGGCATCCGACGACGAGTTCACACGCATTTCACTGGCGCGCTTTCGTCTCATCGGTGCGCCGTGGCTCAAGCGCTCCGATCGCCCGATTTCCGGCGCGGCCGGCGACTCGGTCGGCATCAACGCGGGCTACGTCGTCGCGTCGCTCATCGGCACACTCGATTCGTCGGCCACCATTCCGTACAGCGCGCCGCCAGGCGTGATCGAACTGCCGGAGAACCGGCAGTCGGGTTACGAGAACACGACCATTCAGGTGAATGAAAAGGCGCTGCGCCTGCAGGCCGGCGTGGTTGGACAATCCTTCCGCGTGTTTGATCGCGCCGAGGCGTTTTATCGCTTCCCGACCGGAACGCAAACGTTCATGGGCTATCGCACGTTGCGCCTGTGGATGCGTGGCCGCGGCAACGGCTGGGGGCAGACCGGCGAGTTGAACGGGTTTGTGAAGATCGGCCGGGACGAGCACAACTTTTACATGTATCGCACGAGTGTGGAAGCCGGACCGAGTCAGGCGGCGTGGAATCCCGAGGTGCGCGTCGATCTCACGCGCTTTCAGGTGCTGCGCGCACAGCTCGAAAACAACTTCCTCACTGCCTCCAGCGATTCGCTGGCCTGCACCGGTGCCGACCTTGAGATGATCCGTCGATCGGGACTGCCGCGCGGCGTGACCGTGCGACGGTATGCCGTCTGTCAGGACGGCTACATCGTCTACAGCGCAGACCCGAGCGTCACACCGCCCAATCTCGCGGGTGTACAGGAGTTGGCGGTCGGCTTCATTCGTATGGACAGTGTCGCTCGCGGCGGGACGGGCATTCTGCCCAACGATACGCTGGAATTGTGGATCAACGATATCCGTCTGTCGGACGTGGTCGACGATATCGGATTCGCCGGCGAAATCGGCATGGCCATGAACGCCGGTGATCTGGCTGACTTTCGACTCAACATCAGCCGGCGCGATCCGAACTTCCGTCAGCTCGGCGAAACGCCGTCGTTCCTGACCACCAACGGTGTGAGTCTCGGCACCACCATGCACCTCGAGCGGTTCCTCCCGGCCAAGCTCGGTGTTGTCGTGCCGTTCAGTGTCGACTACGGTGGGACCGGTGTGGAGCAGCTCTTTATCAATCGTTCCGACGTACGCGCCAGCGGTATCAACGGCCTGCGCAACCCGAGCGACCGTCGCGTCAACTATTCCATGGCGTTGCGTCGAGCGACGCCGCTGGCAGCGGGGTGGTACGCGCCGGTCGTGAACGGACTCTCGCTCAATGGGGCCTGGTCGAACGGGCAATCACAGAGCGCATTTCAGACGGCGAAGAACAGCAACTACGTGCTGGGCGGAAGTCTGACGCTGGCAGACGACACGCGCGAGGGATCGCTGCCGTGGATCTTCGACAAAATGCTGGGCATCCTGCCGCGCATACTGCGCGAGTCTCCGGCGGTGCGCGGTGTGCGCGAACAGCGGTTCCGCTGGCGTCCCACCCAGCTCCGGCTCACCAGCGCGATGGCGCGCAACACGAACTCGTCGACGTCGTTTACCAAAGCGGCCACGTCGCCGACCGATACCGGGCAGGTCGTGTTCGGGCTCACGCACTTTTGGACCAACAATGCGCGTGTCGAGTTTCAGCCGACCACGGGGCTGACGGCGAGTATCGATGCGCGACAATTGCTCGACCTGCGTGACTACCGCGACGCGACCTCACTGCCGGACAGCGCTGATCGGCGACTTGCCGCGGCCGCGGAACGCTTGCAGCTGCTAGGCGCCGAGATCGGCCTCGAACGCGAGCGTTCGCTCACGTCGACCTTCGGCTTCGCGCCCAACATGTCCGTCTGGTTCCGCCCCACGGTGGACTTCACCTCCCGCTTCGATCTCAACAAAGATCCGAACGCGCGCGTGCTCTTGCGCGAAGGGGACAGCACGGGCGCGTTCCGTCTGCCCAAGCGACTGGGTGCCTCGCAAACGTGGCGGGCCGGCGCCAACTTCGACCTCGGACGTCTCATTCTCAACACGACCAAGGAGAAGACCGCCGTCAACCGACTCGGCCGCTTCTTTGCACCGGTGGCCTTTAACTGGTCGCAGAGTCTCAACTCCAACTACGACAACACCTCCTTCAATCCATCCGCAGGCTATCAGTTCGGGCTCGGCAACATCACCGACTTCCGCGGTCTGAACTCGCGCCTTGCCACATCGGCGGGTCGGGTCAAGCAGTTCTCCGTGATCGGCTCGGTAAACCTGCCGCTCGGCATCAATGTGGGATCGCGCTTCGAGACGGGAAATACGGAAACGTGGGCCCGACGCGTACTCGACGGCTTCCAGGCGCTCATCACGAGTGAGCAACGGGTGTACCCGGATATCAAGGTGCGGTGGGCGTGGCGACCGCGCGCATTCGCCAAGGTGTTCACCCTGTTGTCCGTGGACGGTGGGTATCTCGTGACCGAGCAGCAGACCACCGTGCCCAACGAAACCGGTGGCATCGCGGATCAGAGCCGCACGCTCGCGACCAGCCGCCCGCTATCGGGTGCGATCACGTGGGCATTTCTCGGTGGCATTACGACCAACGCCGCGTACGGACGCACACACCGCGAAGACACCCGACCCGGTTCGCTGACCACAGGCGACACCAAGCGCATGTCGTTCGACATGGGACGCACGTTCAAACTCCCCAAGCAGTGGAAGACACGCAGCGGACTGCGCAGCCAAGTGTCGTACTCGTCGGAGGAGACGCGATCGGTGGTGGGTGGATCGTTTGGCAGCACTCTACAAGAGGGGAGCGCGACCACTACGGGCATCAACTCCGTGCTGACGAACAACGGCCGGCAGGCGTTCAACCTCAATGCCGTCACCGACATATCGGATCTGGTGACGTTCAGTCTCACCGGGTCGCAGGTACTGTCGTTCGATCGGACGTTTAACCGGCGCGTCTCGAATCTGGTCTTGAACGTGACCATGCAACTCCGCTTCTTCGCGGGCGATCTGCGTTAACAGGCGCTGCTCAGCACGAAGGGTCGTGCAATAGGCAGATAGGCGCCGCAACGATTCGGTGACGGACGAGCGTGCCGCAGACGGTACCGTACGTCCATGCCCACCGCCGCCGAACGTCAGGCACTCGCTTTCGTCGCCGCCATCGCCCTGCTGGGGGCGGGGGCTCGGGTTGCTTCGGGTCGCAGGTTCCTGCGCGATGTCAATGTGAGCACTGGTGGCGTGGTGTCGGCGGACAGCGGCAGTCCGGCAGCACAGGCACTGGCCCACCAGTTGGCCGCCGTCGATTCGGCCAAAACGGCCCGCCAGCAACGCGAACGCTCCAAAAAGCCGCGTAGTGCGGCGCGCTCGTCGCTCCGCGCTGGCTCGGCGAGCGCGCGCCGGTCAAGCGATGGCGCAGAGCTGCCGACACCTCTCCGTGACGGAATGCCCGGGGGAACACGGGATCTGACGCGGTCGCCGATCGACATCAACCGGGCAACCGCGGCAGAACTCGAGCTATTGCCGCGCGTGGGACCGACGCTGGCCAAGCGGATCATCGCCTGGCGTGAAGCGCACGGCCCGTTCGAATCGCTTGAGGCGCTCCGTCACGTTCCCGGCATCGGTATCACTACGTCGGCGCGACTTGCGCCTCTGGTGACGTTTTGAGACGGGTACCGTCCATTCCAAAGTGAGGGGCCGCCGGTGCGCCCTCACCTCGATTTCACCGCGTCCTGACGATACCTGAGCTCTATGGCCGCCCCCGCAGCAACCAGCACCACCCGCGCAGTCGAACGGCTTGGCGATCTCCTCGTCCGGGAAGGATTGCTGACCAAGGAGAATCTGGCGAAGGCCCTGCAGGAGCAGGCGTCTACGCCGGGGCAGCGTCTTGGGCTCACGGTCGTGAAGATGGGCCTCGTCCCCGAGACGGAGGTCGTGCGCATGCTTGCGCGCCAATACCGTATGCCCGCCGTTGACCTCGCGCGCTTCGAGGTGGACACTCGGCTGCTCAAGCTCATCCCGGCGGAACTGGCCTCCAAGCACACCGTGCTGCCGCTCAAGCGGGAGGGACGTCAGCTCACCGTGGCCATCGCCGATCCGACCGTAATGGGCGTCATCGACGATCTCAAGTTCATCACGCGCTACGACATCATCCCGGTGCTGGCCGGTGAGTACTCGATGCGCGCGGCGATTGAGAAGCACTACGAAGCAAATGAAATCCACATGCAGTCGCTTCTCCAGGACATCGTCGGGGGAGACGAAGATGTGGAAGTCATCGAGTCGCAGGAGGACGCCGCCGTCGATGCGAGTGTGCTGGCGGCGCAGGTGGATGAAGCTCCTGTCGTCAAGCTCATCAACGCGATTCTGGTGGACGCAGTGCACAAGGGTGCATCGGACATTCACTTCGAGTGCTTCGAGCACGACCTGCGCGTGCGCTACCGCGTGGACGGCGCGCTGCAGGAGGTGATGAAGCCGCCCCTCAAGATGCGGGCAGCCCTCATCTCGCGCTTCAAGATCATGGCATCGCTCAACATCGCCGAACGGCGCGTGCCACAAGACGGGCGCATCAAGCTCAAGGTCGGCAAAAAGGTCATCGATTTTCGTGTGTCGGTGCTGCCCACGCTGTTCGGTGAAAAGGTCGTGCTGCGAATTCTCGACAAGGGCAACCTCACCCTCGATCTGGAAAAATTCGGCATCGAGCCGCGCGCCGAACGCGAGCTGATGGAGGCGATTTCCAATCCATACGGCATGGTGCTCGTCACCGGCCCCACCGGCTCCGGAAAAACGACCACGCTCTACTCGGCGTTGTCAAAGATCAATACCGGCGACACCAACATCATGACGGCCGAAGATCCCGTCGAATACAACTTGTACGGGATCAATCAGGTGCAGGTGCGCACCGAAATCGGGATGAGCTTCGCCGCAGCGCTCAAGGCGTTTCTGCGGCAGGACCCGAACGTCATCATGGTCGGCGAAATCCGAGACCTCGAGACGGGCGGCATCGCCATCAAGGCGGCCCTCACGGGTCACATGGTCATGAGCACGTTGCACACCAACTCCGCGCCGGAAACGATCACGCGGTTGCTGGACATGGGGCTCGAGCCGTTCAACGTGGCATCGGCACTCAATCTCATTCTCGCGCAGCGACTGGTGCGACGCATCTGCTCGCGCTGCAAGCGCAAGTACACGCCCGATGTCGCCGAATTGGCGGGGGCAAAGGTGAAGGCGAGTACGACGCTCCGCGAGCTGCGGTTCACCGAGGAGGCGCTGCAGGACGCCAAGCGCCAGGCCAGTGCAGAAGCCGCGCCGTTCCTGGTCAATCTTTCGCTCGATACGACGTTTGGGGAGCTGCCGTTCTTCAAGGGCACCGGCTGCGATGCGTGCGCCGGTACGGGGCTCAAGGGGCGGCAGGGTCTCTACGAAGTGATGTTCATGACGCAAACAATCAAAAAGTGTGTCATGCAGAATGTGGACGTGCAGGTGCTGCGCGATACGGCCATCGACGAAGGGATGCTCTCGCTGCGCATGGACGGCTGGCTGAAGGTATTGAAGGGGCTGACGACGCTCGATCAGGTCATTCGCGAAACGTCGGCATGATCAGCGCTACGCGGGTTGTTTGGTGATACAGCTGTCGATTGCTGTGACAGTGGGTTTCCAGTCGTTGTGCCGTTCGTCTCTCCCCGAAGCGCCTGCCGGCGCTCCTGCTACTGCTCCTGCTCTCCATTCGCACTCATGACTGCTCCCAGCCAGACGCCCGTATCCCTCCGGACGCTTCTCGACGAGATGATCGGTAAGGACGCGTCGGACCTCCACATCTCTGCGGGGGACCGGCCCAAGCTGCGCGTGGACGGCGATATCGTGAACTCCAGCGTGGAGCATGTGCTCACGCCGCGCGACACGCTGCAGCTCGCGTACTCCGTGCTCACGGAGAATCAGAAGAAGCGATTTGAAATGGAGGACGAGCTCGACTTCTCGTTCGGCATTGCCAACCTCTCGCGCTTTCGCGGCAACGTGTTCAAGCAGCGCGGCTGCGTGAGCATGGTCATCCGCCAGATTCCGTTCCACATCAAGACCTTCGCCGATCTGAATCTGGCGCCCGTCATTGCTGGTTTTGCCGAACGGCCGCGCGGACTGGTGCTCGTCACCGGGCCTACGGGTTCGGGCAAGAGCACTACGCTGGCCGCCATGATCGACAAGATCAACACCGAGCGGCGCGGCCACATCATCACCGTCGAAGATCCGATCGAATTCATTCATCGGCACCGCAACTGCATCATCAACCAGCGCGAAGTTGGTGCCGATACCAAGAGCTTTGCCTCCGCGCTCAAGTACGCGTTGCGCGAAGATCCCGATGTGATCCTGATCGGCGAAATGCGCGATCTTGAAACGATTCAGGCCGCGCTGACTATCGCCGAAACCGGCCACTTGGTGTTTGCTACGTTGCACACCAACAGCGCCGCCGAGGCGATCAACCGCATCATCGACGTCTTTCCGAGTCATCAGCAAAGCCAGGTGCGTGCGCAGTTGGCCTTCGTGCTCGAGGGAATCATCACGCAGGTGCTGCTGCCCAAAGTGTCGGGCAAGGGTCGCGCCATGGCGTGTGAAATTCTCGTCGTCACGCCGGCCATCCGGTCGCTCGTGCGCGATGACAAGGTGCACCAGATCTACTCGCTGATGCAGTCGGGCAAGAAGTGGGGCATGCAGACGCTCAATGATGCGCTGTATCAGCTCTATGTCACCCGGATCGTGAGCGCCGACGAGTGCGTGCGCGCCTCGGGCGATCCGAACGAATTTCTGCGCATGATCGGCAAGGGCCCCAACGACGACGGTACGCCGCACGGTACCGGCAATGGCTCGCGCGCCAACGATCGTCCGCTTACCGGCGGATTGCGCAAATAGCCGTGTTCCAATCCTGCAGCTCCCGCATCTCCTGATCTGTTCGAGTGCTTCGCCACGTTTCTGAGGAATAACGCATGCCAACGTTCACATATACCGCGCGCAACGGCAGCGGTGAGCTCAAGTCGGCCACCATCGACGCGCCGTCGCGCGATGAGGTGGTGGCGCAGCTTCGGCGTCAGCGTCTGACCATTATCAAGGTCGACGAAGAGAAGGTGCGCGCCAAAAAGAGCGGTGGCGGCATCAGCATGCGCGACATCGTGATCTTCACGCGCCAGTTCTCCACCATGATCAACGCCGGTCTGCCGCTGGTACAGGCGCTCGACATCCTGGCGCGCCAAAGCGAGAACAAGGCGTTGCAAGCCGTGGTACGCGACGTGGTGTTCGACGTGGAGTCGGGCAACACCGTGGCCGACGCGATGCGCAAACATCCCAAGGCCTTCTCCGAGCTGTACACCAACATGGTGTCGGCCGGTGAAGCGGGCGGTATTCTCGACACCATCCTGAACCGGCTCGCCGTGTTCATGGAAAAGAACGACGCCCTCGTGCGCAAAGTGAAGGGCGCCATGATCTACCCCACGGTGATCATGTGCGTGGCCGGCTTGTGCGTGGTTATCCTGCTCTGGAAGGTGATTCCCGTGTTCGCCAGCATGTTCGGCAGCGTGGGTATGGAACTGCCGTTGCCGACCAAGATTGTCATCGGGCTGTCGGGCGCACTCAATGCCTATTGGTGGGCGCTGCTGCTGGGCGGGGCAGGGTTGGGCTTCTTCATCAAGCAGTACTACGCCACGCCAAGCGGCCAGTTGGTCATCGACCGCTTTCTGTTGCATGTGCCCGTGCTGGGCGACGTGTTGCGTAAGTCCGCCGTGTCACGCTTCACGCGCACGTTGGGTACCCTGATTTCGTCTGGCGTGAGCATCCTGGATGGTCTCGAAATCACCGCCAAGACCTCCGGCAACCGTGTCGTGCAGGACGCCATCATGGGCAGCCGCGCCAGCATCGCCGGTGGTGAAACCATCGCCGGCCCGCTGCAAAAGAGCCAGGTATTCCCGCCCATGGTGATCAGCATGATCGCCGTCGGCGAACAGACCGGTGGTCTGGACGAGATGCTGACCAAGATCGCCGACTTTTACGATGACGAGGTGGACGCTGCCGTGAGCGCGCTGCTGTCGCTGCTCGAGCCGATCATGATCGTGTTCCTCGGCGTGGTGGTTGGCGGCATGATCGTGGCCATGTACCTGCCGATCTTCGACATGGTGAATGCGGTGAAGTAGGGGGGCAGAGTGTCGTCTCACACGCGAGCCGGCCGCCGCGGTTTCATGAGCGGTGGCACAGACTCTCCACGCTGAATGGCAACGCGGCCGGTGACCTCACCGGCCGCGTTTCTGTTGCTCAATAGCCACCGGGACACTCCTCGCACATCGACTCGGTTCGGTCGTCGCCCAGTTGGGACACGTCCACGCGCAGGCCGCAGAAGCTCATGCGCGTCACCAACGCATGTACGATACTGGTTCGGAACGGGCTCGGCGGCAACGTGTCTGACTTTGTCACAATAATACTGGCAGTCACGCGTATCGACGACACGACGGCGTCGCGGTGGGACGTCGCGGATGCAGCACGCGAAACCTGGTTTGCCGTGGTCGAACGCAGCGACCGTGTCCAAACCGGCGCATCGAGGGTATTAGCACGGAATGTCGTCAAATTTTCTTCAGTCGAAGCGGAATCGGCTTCGCCAGGGCGTGCCTATCCGCGGCGCGCGCGTTGTCGTCGCGATATGCGCGGCCGGCCTGTCGCTCACCGGGTGCGATGTGTACCGCCAGCTGGCCGGTACGGGCGAATGCGACGCACTGAGTGTACGCGGGGCGCCGACGGCACCGGTGGCGGTCGGTGATACGGTCCGGCTGCGCGTGAGTCTGCGTGACTCACAGAACCGTCCCGTGTCCTGTCTTGGTACGCCCAACGTCGCGTTTTCTTCATCGGCACCGCAGATCATAAGCGTCTCGAGCGACGGACTGGTGCAAGCGCTCGCCGTAGGCCAGTCCGTGATCACGGCGCGCTCAGAGCGCACGACCCAGTCGATCACGATTCGGGTGGTTGCGAGGGCAGCGACCGCATTGAGCGCGAAAATGTGAATTGACCAACGGACATACATTGAGAAAGAGGCACGGCGATACACAACCGGCGAAGCATGTATAGCCAAGCGATACTTTCGATACGAACGATCCCGCGGGAGACGCTCACCTCACCTACAGCTCAAGGACCGCGCTTCGACCTCTGACAGGATCGAACTCGCCGATCATCGAAACCGCGTCCGGGTTGCAAGAGCGCGCGTCTGCACCACGCGCGGCGATCTTCTTCGGCGCGTCACCGAATCGGAACTCGTCGCCTAGCCCGGACGCTTACGGATGGCACAGGAGGTGTAGTGCTGGCACCGCCGCAGAAGCACAACGAAGTCATCTCGCTCGTGATCAACTTGGATACGTTCATCAGCGATGGTGCGGCGTTCGACGCTGACCCGGTGATCAAGATGGCAGTGGTGCACCATCAGTTCGAAAGCTTGCATAGCCGCCACCAAATGATGTCGCGATTGACGGCGACAATTGAAGCGCACGTGTGTCGCCCTAGGTTGAGCGTCGTTGTCCTCATCCCTCCCACCCAAGCATCACCCACGCACATCACCGAGCGCGCTGGCGTCGTCCTGCAAATTCCTGTAGCGTCCGCTCATCGCGTTGCTGCACCCGAACCCGTGCATCCTGCGGTGTAGTCGCCCCACCCCAACCGGTAGCGCCATGTGGCATGACCTCGGTCCGATCGAACACTTCACGCGCAAGCCGCTCACCTCGGCGACGATCGGCACACTGAAGGTCGTGGTCACGTATCAGGACGGTGCCTTTGGCGTGCTGTCCGGCGTATGCAACCACGCCGGTGGGCCGCTGGCCGACGGGCGGCTGGACGGCGAGTACGTCGTCTGTCCCTGGCACAACTGGAAGTACCATTGCCGCACGGGGCTGGGGGAACCCGGCTACGAGGAGGACGCGGTGCCACGCTACGACGTGAAGGTCGAAGCGGGCCACCTGTTCGCGAGCGCGGAACCGCTGACGAAGCGGTCGCGCGGGGATCATCCGCCGCATGCGCTCGCGCGGAAAGTGGAGCGTGCGCCGGGTCCCGTGCGGGTGGTCGGTATCTCCACGACGAACATGGACCTCGCGAACCCACGCTTCTCGACAAGTGACGCGCTGCTGGCCGAGGCGATCGAGGCGGCCGCCGGGCTGGGTGCGGAAACGCAGACGCTCCGGCTGGCGGAGCTCAAGTTCCGCCCCTGCGAGGGCTATTACTCGAAGAGTGCACGCGCCTGCACGTGGCCCTGTTCGATCACGCAGATGGATCCCGAAGACCAGATGGATCGGGTCTACGAGGCCCTCGTGCATTGGGCCGACGTGATCCTCCTCGCCACTCCCATCCGGTGGGGCAACTCGGGTTCGCTCTACTACCGCATGGTGGAACGGCTCAATTGCGTGCAGAACCAGGTCACCATCGCCAACCGGGTGCTCATGCGAAACAAGGTCGCCGGATTCATCATCACCGGCGGGCAAGACAACGTGCAGGCGGTGGCAGGACAGTTGTTGGGTTTCTTCGCCGAGATCGGGTGCCAGTTTCCGCAGTTTCCATACATCGCGCATTCTCGCGGGTGGAGTGCCGAAGACATGGAGCGGAACATCGAAGAGGTCCAGCGCAGCGAGGAGCTGCACGAGGCCGCCAGAGGCCTGGCCGCGCGCGCGATCGATCACGCACAGCTGCTCCTCGATCACACCGCCGCGTCGTATGCGCCATCGCGCGGCGGCCGCAAAGCGCACCGGCTCGTGATGGCGGAGCTGGAACCGGAGTAGGCAAGCAGCTGGCGACAAACCTCGGCCGCGCCGTGCTTCGCACTAACTTGTCTGTGCACCCACTCAAGGACCACCAATGCGCGCCCGCTTTCCGGGAATGCTGATCCACACGGTCGCCGTCTGCGCGGTCGTGGCCGTTGTTCTGCCAAACATTCTGCTGGGGCAGCGGCTGCCCGGGCTCGGCACCGGCTTCTACACCACCACCGGACTCGTGACCGCCGACGTCGAGGTGGGCTCGATCACTTCTTCGTCGGCTATGGCCGAAGCGCCCACCGTCGCCATGTCCGTGCTGGTCACCGCGCCGCTCCAGCGTCTGCCAAAGCGCGCATGGATTGTCGGACTGCGCGCCAATGTCATTGGGTTCGGCAACAACGACGGCTGCTATGTCACCCCGGGCACCACGGGCTGCCAGAACCTGCGCTTTCAGGAGCGCGGCGCGTTTCTGTTGGGCGGCGCCTTCGACATCCGCTCCACGGTCCTGCGCACAACGATCGGGCCAGCGCTCTATAGCGTCGAGAAGGAGGGGGCGCGACTCGGCACGACCCTCCGCGTCGACTACGCCGCCCCGCGACTGCGCGGCGCCACGCCTACGCTCTTTTTCACGCGTACGTTCCTCGGCAGTCAGCGCGGCGAAGCCGTTGGACTGAGCACCCTCGGCGCTGGCATGCGCTGGGTGCGCAAGAAATAGGGATTTCAGCGGGACGGAACTCTACTATCATTTCATAGTATGAAACAATAGTATAATGTGAGAGTTCTATCCCATCCCGCGAGGTCCCGTGAAAACGCACTGGTTCTTCATCCTGCTCTCGGTCGCCGCCGAGCCCCGATATGGCACCGCGATTCAGGACGATGTCCGCACCCTCAGTGACGGCCGTGTGCGGCTTTGGCCTGCCACGTTGTATGGCTCGCTCGAGGAACTCGTAAAGCT
The DNA here is from genome assembly GCA_038234895.1 of Gemmatimonadales bacterium. Taxonomy (GTDB): domain Bacteria; phylum Gemmatimonadota; class Gemmatimonadetes; order Gemmatimonadales; family Gemmatimonadaceae; genus Gemmatimonas. The sequence goes on along the minus strand of JBBQSM010000005.1, from coordinate 47,880 downwards.
CGGGTGGCTCGACGAAGTCGCCGCGGCAGACCGCCCGGACGGCGGCTCGGGACGCGAGCGCTTCTACCGGATGAGCGCCTCCGGAAGAGCCGCGCTCGAGGTAGAAAGCGCCCGCCTCGACGCGTTGGCTCGTCTGGCTCGCGCCCGCCTCGTGCCGCAGAGGGTTGGCGCATGAGCGGGCACGAGTCGCGGGATAGCCGCACGGGCATGTGGCGCGGCGTGTATCGCGCGTCATTGGGAGTGCTCCCAAGAGCGCTGCGCGAGAAGCACGGCGTCGCCATGGTCGAGCTGTTTAGTCGGGAACTCGATCGCCACGCCGCCGCTGGTATTGCCGCCGTGACATGGACGGCCGCCTCCGCACTCGGCGACCTGCTCCGGCGTGGACTGTACGAACGCGTGCGTGAAGAGCGCGCGGCGCTCACGGAGCCCGCAGTGCGTGTCCTGGGTAAACTCGGACAGAACTTCGCGGTCTCATTCGTGCTGTTAACGGGACTGCTGGTGGCGAACTTCGCCCGCACTGTCGCCGACTGGCCCAATCACTCGGCGACGTCCGGTACGCTGGTGCAAGCGATGGTGCTCGCCATTCCGTTCACCGCCGCACTGACCATGCCGATGGCGGTGTTCATCGCGGTTCTCGCAACGTACCGCCGTGGCCAAGATCGATCCGATCCCGCGGCAGGTCGTAGAACGCGATGGCAGAATACACGCGTTACGACACCGTTGCGGATGGCGCCGATCGTGGGCCTCGCGTCGCTGCTTGTCCTCTTTGCGTTCACATGGAACGCGGAAGTCGTGCCCAGGTCCAATGCACGGCTGTTGGCCATGAAGGAAAGAATAGAGGCGCCTGCGCCGTCCGACCGCACGATGACCTTGAGCGAATTGCGCGCAGCGTCGCACCGTGCGCAGCAGACGAACGGCACGAACAGCACCACCGCACAGCGTGAGGCCGTGGCCTCTTACGGCGTGGAGATGCACAAAAAGTCGGCAATCGCAGCCGCCTGTCTGGTGTTCGCGTTGCTGGCCATGGGAATCGGACGTTGGCTGACGTATGTCGGCGTTGGTGCACAACTGTTTGCCAGCATTTCGGTATTCACCACCTACTACGTAGTGCTCACGGGGGGAGAATCCTTGGCCGATCAGCTGATCATCTCACCGGCACTTGCCATGTGGAGCGGCAACGTGGTGCTGCTTGCCATGGCACTGTTGATGCTCCGTCACTCTGCCGTCGTGTCGTACGCCAGGTCGTAGAGCATCACGATTAGCAGCGCCCTGAACATCTGGAACGGCAGTACGGCGGTGAAGGCCACGCTTTGGGGTGGCCGATGTACTGGCGCTGCAATCCGTAACCGGCCAGCTTTGGCGCGTCGTACTCTTTTCCCCCTCAAAACTTTTCGACTTATGGTCCTCTCCAAAGACGAGCTTATCGGTCTGTTCGCGCACGAAGTGCACGTGTTGCGTCACTTGATCACGAAAATCGACACGACGTCGGTGAACTTTCGCCCCACCGAGCAGCAGCGCAGCACGGTCGAATTGGTGCGCTATATGGTGGTGCAGGGGCCGGCGCTCGTGACGGCGATCAAGGCGGGTACATTCGACCGGGCAGTGTGGGGGGCGGCGCAGGCCGAGGCCGAGGCGGCCGATCTGACGTCGCTCGATGCAATGCTGGCGGCGCAGCCGGCTTGGTTCGCCGACGAGCTGGGTAGCATGAGCGACGAGGACATGCGCGGTGTGATCCAGCTGTTTGGACCGCCGACAACGCGCGGATTTCAGCTGGTGAGTATGGTGCTGGCCAACTACGCCGCGTATCGCACGCAGCTGTTCGGATATCTCAAACTGTGCGGACGCACAGAACTCACCACTTCGAACCTGTGGCGTGGCATGGACGCGCCCGCCAAGGTCTGAGCGTGTCTGGCGTGGCGGGCGCAGGCACCGGGTATGCGGATCTCTTCGACGCATCGCAACTCGAGCACGTCGTCGCACGCATCAACACCCTCACACCGGACATCGTGCCGGTGTGGGGGGCAATGACGGTGGACCAGATGCTCGCGCACTGCTGCGTCGCGTACGAGATGGTGTACACCACCAAGCACCCTCGGCCGAATCCGATCATGCGCTGGGTGCTCAGGCGTTTGGTCAAGGAACGGGTGGTGGGACCGGCGCCCTATCCGCACAGTTCTCCAACCGCGCCAGCGTTTCGAATTACCGGCTCGCGGGATTTTGCCGCAGAACGCGAGCGTTTAGTCGGGTATCTCCGTCGCGTGGCCACCGATGGACGCGCGGCGTTCGAGGGGCGAGAGTCATTGTCATTCGGATCACTTACGGCAGATGAGTGGAACATGCTGTTCGTCAAGCATCTCGATCATCACCTGCGACAGTTCGGCGCGTAGCGTCGGCGAGCGCGGCAGCGCGCACACACTCGCCCAATCGGCTTATGCGCCCGGCGCCTCAGGCGTACCTGATACGCCGCCGATGCCCCGCGTCTTGAGTACCTCCACCAGCGTCTCACCACCTTTGATGCCGAAGTCGAGCGTGCGGATCGGGAAGGGAATGGTGATCTGGTTGTCGTTGAACGCCTGCTTGATGGCCATGATGCCGTCGCTCACCGCTGCCCGGTATTCGGGCTGATTGATGAACGCGACCCAGTAACACACATCAAAGTTGATGGCGCTGTCCCCGAACGAGGTGTAGAACAACAGCACCTCCGGCTCCGACAACACGCCGGGTACCGATCGGATGGCGTCAATGCTCACTCGCTTGACCTTCTCCAAGTCATCGCCGTACGACACACCTACGGAGAGATCGATGCGCCGACGACCAGACTCGGAGTAGTTCACCAGCACCTGCTGAAACACATCCTTGTTTGGCACAATGATCAGCTGGCCTTGTGGGGCGCGCACTTCGGTGGAGCGCAGGTTGATGGCGTGCACCGTTCCGAAATGACCGTTGGACGAGACCACGTCGCCCACGGCGATCGGCTTGCGCAGCGCCATAATGACGCCGGAGATGAAGTTCGCCGCGATATCCTGAAACGCGAAGCCGAGCGCAAGGCCCACGATGCCGGCGCCGGCCAGCAATGACGTGACGGTTTTGTCGAGGTTGAGCACACCAAGGGCAATGAAAAACCCGATGGCCAGCACGGCAAAGTGCACCATGGTGCCCAGCAGTCCATTGATCGTGGAATTCTGGCTCACCGAGCGGAGCATGCGGTGCATCAGGCGACTCACAACCCGTGCCGCCACGACCGCGATCATCACGATAAGTGCTGCCAGCAACAGATTGGGCAGCATTGTGACCAGCACGTTGATCCAGCTGGCAACCTTGTCCGTGATCAGCGCATACGCATGCTCAAAATCCATTGTCCCTCACCTCCGCAGCGCCATGTCGAGGCTCGTACGGTACCAGTCGAGGGTCGGACACACCGAAGTCGTCGGGCGACGCGACCGCTGTGTTGATCCACTGGATCAGGGCGGCCCACCCGCGACTTTCGGGGTCATGCTGGAGATATCCATGAACAACGTCGAAGACGTGGAAGCCGCGGCCAAGCTGAAAGCTCAGCGTCGGGTCCCGGCGCTTGCCGGACGCGACCGCCACGACATACTCGAACGGCGACATCACGTCAGCGACCGCGCCATATCCGCGCAGGCGCGCGCCCGCCCGGATGCGCAGCAGTCCAAGGCGTTGTGCCAGCGCACGACGCGCTCGGTACAACGCCGAGCCAATCCCGCCGCCTTGCGCTGTGGGGTCGACCATGATCTCGGCGCCGTACAGCGTGCGGCCGCGTGTAATGTCATGATTGGAAAACATGCCGCCTGCGGTGAAGTCGCGCCAACTGCCCATCGCATCGTAGTCATCCCACAGGACGACGAGACTGGCCGCCATACCCACAACGCGACTGTCGGCGTCGATCGCCACGAGTTGCCCCTCGGGGAACAGATCGAGGTGCGATGAGAGCTGCTTCGCCGTCCAGGGCGGCGATGATGGATACACCGCTCTGCACAGCGCCTCAATCTGCGAAAAATCAGAGGACTGCGTGGGGCGGACCCGCACGCGTCTCTTGGAGGGTGTTGTCATAAAATTCGAGGACTTGGACAAGACGCAGCCAAAGGGGGCTCGTGAAGGATGGTCCTCACAACACTACAACTTCGGTAGAACGCGCGCGCTGTTCAACGTCGATCGAGTCGCGCAGGGGCAACACGGTCCCGTCGTGCCGGTGCTCTTCGATGCTTCGCAGATTCAACTCGCCAATGACCATGGTTTCCTGATTCGCAATGCCCTCGGCCAAGATCCCATCGCGCGCGAACGCGAAGTCACTGGGTGTCAGGATCGACGCCTGCCCGTAGTTCATGGAGACGGCCGGAACCATGGGAAGACTGCCCACCGTGCCCGCGTGCAGCACGTACATCTGATTCTCGATGGCCCGCGCCTGTGCACAGTAGCGCACGCGAAGGAAGCCCTGTCGGTCGTCGGTGCAGCTCGGTACCGCGAGAATCTTCACACCGGCCAATGCGGCCGCGCGCACAATCTCCGGAAATTCAACGTCGTAACAAATCGCCACAGCCATGCGCCCGAAGGCGGTCTCGAAAATGGTGAGCCCGCGCGACGCGCCAACCATCCACTCCTCACTCTCGAAGCGCGTCATGCACAACTTGCCTTGCGTGCCGAATCGACCGTCGGGACCGTACACGTAGCAGGTGTTGGTGATGCCGTCGTGCGACTCGTTCCAAACAGGAATGGTTCCGCCCACGATGTACAACTTGAGTTGTGCCGAGAGCTCCTGAAACAGTGCGTGCACACGCGGCCCCTGATCGGCCAGTGCCCGCACCTGTTCCCGGATCGGGCGAGTTACATCGCCCAGTGTCAGCAACTGCAGCGTGAAGTATTCGGGGAAGACGATCAGTTGGCAGCGATAGTCTGCGGCTGTCTGCACCAACCCGCGCACCTGCGCGGCGAATGCGTCAAAATCGGCGACTGGCCGAATGAAGTACTGCAGTACGGCAACGCGAACTCGCTCCATTGAAGCCTCGGCGAAAAAAGAGCAGAACCAACGGTCGGCACACACTTGTGCGCCGACCGCTGGGCGCCGGCTTTCGCCGACGACTACTCACCACTGTTGCTCACCACATTGTCCGGAACCGGTAGTATCGGATCACGCCATTACTTCGTTGGAGCGTGCTCGCGCTGAAACGTGGCGATGCTGAACTGCGGATGCGTATACAGCGCCGTCGGTGAATCGGGTTGGTCCTTCACGCCAAACGCCTTGGCGACCTCCAACTCGCGCTCCCACGTCACGGCGCCTTCCCCCAAACGGGGCAACGTTGCCATGTCGCCGCTCGCGAGGTTGGGCAATGAGATGCCGGTGCCGCCCTTCATGATCGCGGCGCTGCCGATTGGAATCAGTAGGTCAAACGGCGAGCTGTTGTTGATCCCCACCGACTTGGGGTCAACCAGAACGTCGAGGTAGCGCGGCGCCAGCGCCGGCTTTTGCTCCACGAGCATACGCGTCACCGATCCAACCACTTTGCCGTCGTTCGAGTGGACGCGCCAGCCGCGTACGTCCGTGAATGGAACGGGGGCTACCACCTTCATGGAGCGCAGCGCTGCGAGACGCAGCGTGTCATCATCCTGGCGTGTGGCGCTTGCAGGAGTGTTCGATGGCGCACTCTTTGGCGCATTCGCCTGCGCCGCCCCGGTGGAATTGGTGCCGGCACGAGGGGTCGTTGTGATCTTGGTCATAGTTACTTCTCCGTTTTTGGGAATCAGACGGAGGCTGTGGCTACGCGTCGCGCAACCTCGCACGGCCACCATGATACGGCAGACGTCGTGCGACAGCCATGAGCACCGCGGCCCGGAAAACTCTCGGGGTCACTCAGCGGATGCCCGGCGAAGGGAGCGAGGGCGGCGACCATGTTCAGTCACGCCCTGCAACCATGCACATAATGCATGTAAGTATAGTAACATCAATAGCTTACGAAGTCAACCCCAGCTGCGCTTGCGCCTCGGCGCGCACTACTTCCAACCGACCAGCCCCTTTGCCGACGACAGGAGTTTCGCGCTGTCGTAGCCCACGCCTCGTTTGAAGACGAGCTGCATACGCGTGATGGCGGAAGCGTCTGTTGTCGGGTTGCCATCGACCACGATCAGGTCGGCATCCTTGCCGATGGCAATGGAGCCGGTGCGCTGCCCGATACCAAGTAACGTGGCGCCGTTGAGCGTGGCGATCTGTATGGCTTCGGTCGCCGAAAAGCCTGCTTCCACCAGCAGCTGGATCGCGCGCTGATTCGCGTAGCCGGGCACCACGCCGCCATAGCCTGTCGGATCGGTGCCCAGCACCAGTCGTCCGCCAAGCCGCACGAACTCCCGTTCCAACGCAAGCATGCGTGTGTACTCACGCTTTGCCGTGCCGCCCGTGTCCCGCGCAATCCGTTGCCACGTCGCCTCATACTGCGCGCGCACCTGCGGCAGCATCGCGTCGAGTGCGCCGTTCGGCGCCTTGGGCTGGCCGGGCACGCTGATCTCCATCACGGTTGGCGTTGACGTAATGGTCACGTTCTTTGCCACCAGATGCCGCAACAGCGCTTGCACCTCGGGGTCGCGCACGTCGCGTGCCGCCAGGGCTTGCTTTCCCGCGGCGCCCGTCGGACACTGGTCGGCGATTTTGCGTGCCGCAAAATCGGTCGACGCAAAGAATCCGTGCTCCAGATTGTCGATTCCGATATCTGCCGCCTCACGATAGGTCACCGAGCAGAGGTGCCCGGTCACCGAGATCCCGCGCGCGTGTGCAACGGTCACGATCGCTTGCAGCTCCGCGCGCGAGATCTGCATGTACGCCTTGAAGCTCGTCGCACCTTCGTCGGACCAGTACGCCGCCATGCGCGCGGCGTCTGTCGAATCACGCAGCGCCTTCACGCCCGGAATCGGCAAGCCCGGCCCGTTGAAGTAAGGCGCGGTGACAAAAATGTCCGGCCCCGGAATCCGTCCGCTCGCCACGTTGCGCGCGACGTTGAAATCTGTGTAGCCGCCCATGTTGCCGGCGGTGCGCATGGTGGTCACGCCGCCGCCGAGATAGAGGCGAGGAAAGCTCTCGGCGTGCGTGGGGTAGGCACCACCGCCGGCGACGTAGAAGAGGTGCTCGTGCAACATCACGAGGCCCGGGATGACCGTCTTGCCCGTCAGATCGCGCACCGCCGCGCCTGCCGGCACTGCGGTCGACGCGGTCGGACCGTACGCTGTGATCTTGCCGTCACGAATGACAATCGTCTGGCCTTCGCGCGCCGCCGCGCCCGTGCCGTCGATGACCCTCGCGTTCGTTAACGCGATGACCGGATCGTTGACCGCGACGTACGGCGTGGACGATTGAAGCAGCAGGGACAGCGCGAGGGCCAGCATGGGTATCTCGGCAGGTGATGGGAGATGGCGGGTGGTGATGCGCCGCGTTCACCGCTCGCGGCGACATCAGACCCGGACGTTACCTCCCGACTATCCTCGCGCCAACTCCCGCGCCGCACGGCGCGCACCCTGCGCAACGGAGGTCTGTTCCGCAGCAGTTATGCGTCCCGCTGTACGCCACTCGGCCGCTGTTCGCTCGACCCGTGCGGTGAACTGGGCAGGCGTCGTAAACGGCGCGCTGCTCCACACCGCATCTAGGAACGTCGTGCCATCGTCGCGCTTGGCATTGGCCACGCCGGTATCGACACTTCCAAATACCACAGTAGGCTCATGGCGACGCACGTACATGTGGTACGGCTGCGTAGGGCCGGGCTGTGGATCGGCAGCAGACACCGGCGCGAGCATGAGGCCGTTGGCGGTGAAATGCAGCGGCTTGCCGGTGACGGGCGTCAACATGGCGCCAAAGTCACCGCCGAGCGTGAAGTGCTTGTACAGCGAGAGCTTGATGAGCCCCGTCTCCAGCGTGGCCGTGGTGGCCGGTGGCCGGCCTCCGCGTGTCTCGGTGGGAACGGCGACGGCGGCCGACGCACCAGCCGCCGCCTGACCGACCGTTGAGACGACCGGTGGTGCCTGCACAGTCAGCAACGTGGGACCGTAGTAGAGCGCCTGCACGGTCGGATCATCGATCGTGCCTTCCGCGCGGAAGCTCATGGGCATGCTGACGTCAATCTTGTCACCCGACTTCCACTGCCGCGTAACGGTCGCGTACTGACCGGGAGTGGCGGTAATCTTTTGCGCCACGCCGTTCACAGAGATGGTGTAGCCGCGACGTACCCATGTCGGCACGCGCAGTGACACCGCGAGACGACCTGCCCCACGCACGGTGAACGTAGCCACGCCTTCGTTCGGATAGCTCGTGCTCTGCTCAATGGTGAGCCCCTTCTCTCGCCACTCGAGCACCGACGGGATGTAGAGATTCACGTACAGCGTCGCGTCGTCGGCCGACTTGAAGTAGATGGAGTCCTGATACTTGGTGTGATTCTCCATCCCGGTGCCGCCGCAGCAGGTGCCGGTGTTGCCGTAACGACGCTGCTCGCCCGGGCGTACGGGCTGGAAGTACGTGACCTCGGGGCTGCTGGTGCTGTCGTTGTCACGCCGCGAGCCGAGGATCTGATTGAAGAGTCCCAGTTCATAGTAGTTCATGTACTTGGGGTCGGGATCGTGGAAGAACAGATCCCGCGACAGCTTGAGCATGTTGTACACGCAACACGTTTCGGCGTGATCGCGATTGTTGGGTTCCGACCAGAGCGATCCGGCAATGACGTCGCGCTTGCGCAGAATTTCGCCCACGCCGAGTCCGCCGTTACTGTAGATGCGATGCGGGACGACCATGTCCCAGAAGTTTGTCGCGGCGGTGCGGTACTCGGGCATGTCGTTCTGTTCGAAGACACGCAGATAGCCGATGAACTGCGGAATGTGCTGGTTCGCGTGGCGCCCGTCGAGAATATCCTTGCCGGCGACCGTTGGATCTTTGACGTTGCGATTATCGAAGTAGCGCGCGACGGTGAGATACTCGGGCTTGTCGGGCCGCAGCGCGTGCAGGCTGGCGAAGGCATCGTTGGCGCCGCCGTATTCGCCGGCGATGTACATATTCCACATGTGATCGAACTGCTCGGGTCGCAGCTTGGAGAGACGGCTGTACGTCCAGTCGCCGATCTTGGATGCGACCTCGAGCGCCTGCGCATTGCCGGTGAGTGTGTGCGAATCGAGCAGGCCGGCGATGATCTTGTGCAGCGTGTAGTAGGGCGCCCAGATCCCCTGATTGCCGCCGTACGTGGCGAATTCTTCGAGCCGCATGAACTGCGTTTCGGGATACGCGGAGAGGAACCCCGGATGCCGGCGGCCATCGGTGGGCGCGATAACGGTGCCGTGGCGACCCTTGCCCGACGTGTCCTCCACGCGAGCGCCGTCAGTCTCGTCAAAGTGATACGCGAGCACATTGCCGCCGCCGGATGAGCCGGCGACCGACGACATAAGCGTCTGCACGTCGGACGCCGCCAGCGCGCGATCGAAGATCTGGAATGCGTCGAGCTGCGCGTTGAGATACGAGATGTTGCGCTGTGGAAACTGACAGCGGCCGAGCCAATTGGTGGTGGTGTCGCCCAGGTCGGCCGGCGACAGCGTCATGTTGGGATTGCCGGCAACCGGCTGGCCATCCACATACATCGTCGCCGTCGTGCCGGCGCGCGTGATGGCCACGTGCGTCCACCGATCGATCGCGAACGGCTTGGGCGCATCGAGACGCTGTTCGCCATCGGCGCCGCTGGTGGTGATGGCGAAGCGCGGCACCGGCGTATCGTTGCTCGCGCGCACGGTCAGGTACATACGTGTTTGCGCGGGCTCGGCAAATTTGTCGTTGGGGCGGCCGAAGTCGAAGATGGCCGTGCCGTTGGTCAACGTGGCCAGATCGACGGCAGCGCGGGCATCGGACAGTTTCGCGCGATCGTACTGCGACGGGTTGATCCAGAGCGAAATCGTGAAGTCGCGTAACCCGTTGACCACCCCAGACGGCAGCGCCACGTGCTCCGCCAATCCGATCGGCGACCCGGATAGCCGCAACGCTTTGCCGAAGCGGCCGCTGACGCGGGCCGTGGCGCCTTTCGCCGATTCAGCCAGCGCGGCCTGACACTCGGCCAGCGCGCCGACCATATAATCGAGCTTCTGCTTGTAGATCTCGTCGCCCGTGCCGGCGTACGCCTGCGCGAGCATGCTCATGAAGTGGCCGGCGTAGTGGCCACGCAGGTAGCCCGTGCCGTTCTCCCAGCTGCCAACCGGCTCAGCGCCCTTCGTGTCGAGCCCGGCGTTCTCGCGGAAAATCGAGAGCACGCGATCCGGGCCGGCGAAGACGTTGGCCGTACCGCCATAGCCGCGAGCATATGCAAGCATGCGGTCGCGCTTCTGCGTGAACACGCTCTCGGTGAGCTTCACCTGTGAGAGGGCAAACGGCTCCACCCGGCGGACACCGCGCACCAGGCTCGAGCGCGCGACGCCGTCGGACGTGAGGGCCGGCGTGCTGGCCAGCGCATCGAGGTGGGGGAGCAGCAGCGCGCCGGTCGCGGCAGCGCTGGCGGTCTTGAGGAAGTCGCGCCGGTTCGAAGACATAGGGGCGGCAGTTCAGGGGCAGCGTGGACGGATCCGGGCGTCTCGGTCCGGGAGGAGGGACGAGGCGCGGACGGCGGGCATTCTCTGGATATTGTATATAATGTGCGCGAGACGCCGACGCCGCCACGGGTACAATTCCGGGGCGGCGCGAATCGTCCCCGCCGACGCAGGCTACATCCTGCGCCCCAGAAAATCCAACGCCGTTTCGAACGCCCGCATCCAGGAATCGTGGCGTAGGAACCCGTGAATCTCGTCGGGGAAGACCAGCTGCTCCACCGGCACGTTTTGTTGCCGCAGGGCCTTGATGAGGGTCTGCGTCTCGACGAAGCGCACGTTGCGGTCGTCGTCGCCATGCACGAGCAATACCGGCGCACGCCAGTTGGCTACCTGCGCCATGGGTGACGCCAGATACGCCGTGCGCGTCGCCGCCGGATCGGCGTAGAAATCGATGTCCGGCACGAACGTCTGCATACCCACGTTCCAGTCATGCACACCGTGAATATCCACGCCGGCCTTGAACAGTTCCGGATTGCGTGTGAGACCCATGGCGGTGAGATAGCCACCGTACGAGCCACCCCACAGGCCGATGCGCGCGCGATCGACATCGGCGCGGGCACCAAGCCAGCGCGCCGCCGCAACCACGTCGCCGTACTCGCTGCCGCCAGTCGCGCCTTGGCGCAGTGCTTCGCGGAAATCGAGGCCATAGCCGATGCCACTGCGGTAGTTGAGTGACAGCACGACATAGCCGCGTAATGCCAGCGCCTGGTTCATGGCGTACGCGTGATGATAGTACGAGCCATAGTTCCAGCCGAGTAGCATCTGTCGGCGCGACCCGCCGTGCACGAAGATCATGGCGGGATGCTTGGTGCCGGCGGTCGCGCCGGGTGGCAGGAAGAGCTGGCCGTATGACGTGATGCCGTCCGCCGCACGCAACGTCACCGCGGTGGGTGCGACCAGCGACGAGGCAGGGAAGTCGGCAGGCATACTCTCCGGTGCGAGCTGCGTCCACGTTGCCGTCGTGCCGGATCCGCTCTGCACCGCCGCGTGTGCCGGCATGCGTGCGTCACTCACGAGCGCGTGCACAACGCCATTGCTCGACTCGACGGGGTTCCAGGCTATATGTGCACCGCTCACGGCGCGCACGGGCGGTGCACTGCCGTCCGCAGCCACGCGCATGACCATACGCCGGTCGATATCACCGATGTTGGTGCCGTACACCAGGTGTCGGCCATCGGCACTCTGCGACACGAACTCCACCTCGCCGTTGCCAGGTGTCAATTCCACTGGAGCACCGCCGCCTGCCGGGATGCTGTACAGGTGTACCCAACCGGTGCGTTCCCACGGAAACACGATACGATCGTTCGACGTCCAGAACAGCTGGTTGTCCGCGACGATCGCCCAGTACGCGCTGCCACGCCCTGCGGTCGCACGAAAGAGCTCACGCGACTGACCTGTGGCCACATCGGCCACCATGATGCCCCACGGCTGCGCCGTACGCGTGGCGCGGAAGCCAAGCCGGCGCCCCTCGTACGGCATGCGCAGGAAGGCCAGTTTGCTTCCGTCGGGAGACCACACCGGCGCGTTGTCGGTATCCGTACTCGGCGACATCCAGCGCAGCGACTTGGTAGCGAGATCATACACGCCCACGAAACTGTGCGTCCCGCGATTGGAGACGAACGCGATCTGTCGAGCGTTGGGCGACCAGCTGACTGCGCCCGCGCTGCCACGCATCTTGAACAGTTGCGACGTACGCAGTGAATCGCTGGTCGCGTTCGCCATCCACAGCGCACCACGTCGTGTGAACAGCAGATCACTTCCCGTGGGTGCAGGTGTTGGCGATGCCCCTTCCGTGATGCGCACGGCAGCGGTGCCATTGAGCCGCACACGCCAGATTGCCTGCTCGGCCCCGGCCGGATCGCTGGTCGGGTTTGGAACTTCGCCGGCACGGTTGGCGCCGCCACCGCGCACGAAGTACAGGGTGCGACCATCAGCGCTGAAGGCAAGCGAGGTGATGTCCTGTCCGTCGTCCTCCGTGAAGTTGGTGACCTTGCGCGCTGCGGGGCGGGTGGAATCGGTGACCCAGATGTTGCGTACGCCTCGCGCGTTCAGCACGAACGCCACGGCATGCGCCGCTGGCGCGGCCACGATGGTCGCAGCGAAGGGTGCGCCGTCGATCTGGCGCACGGTGGGCGGCGACTGTGCCGCGAGTGGAAGCGTCGCTGTGAGCGACAGCGCGAGCGGGAGCGAGAGCGTCAGCAGCAGAGACGACGAGCAGATCGACCGGGCATTCATAGCGTGAGAAAGCTCCACTCTTTCGAGAAGGGAATGCTGCTGAGCAGTACACTGCGGTCCTTTTTGACCAGCAGTCGATCGCTCGGATTGATGCCAATGCCTCGAGCGGCGTCGTACAAGCCCGGCTCTACGGAGAAGGTCATCCCCTCTTGCACGACGGTGTCGTCGCCGAGTGCCAGAAACGGTGCCTGATGGCCTTCGAAGTTCGTGCCTTGGCCGTGACCGGGGCGGTGGTAAATGAAGTCCTGCATGCCCGCTTTGATCTGGTATGCGTGCACCTTCTGCGCGATCTCGCCGCAGATGGCGCCGGGGCGTGTCTCCTCGACCATGATCTGCACGGTGTCCGCGACTACTTGCCACATGCGGTCGTGGTGCGTGGTGCTCGGCGTAATGATGTAGTTGCGATACCCTTCGCCGCCGAAGCCGCCGAGCAGAATGTCGCAGTTCACGTAGACCGGCTGACCACGCTGCAGCTTGGTGTGAAAAAACTGATTGGGATGCGGATACGCCGTGGCGACGCCGGCGCGCACGTAGTTGCCGGTCACTTCCATACCGACCGCGCTATGCGGCTTCCCGTCGCGTTTGACATCGCGCATCATGAGGTTGATGCCGTAGCTCGAGAGTGCCTGTCCGACTTCATAGTCGGTCGTGTCGGTGCCATGCTCGAGGATGTAGTCGCGTGCAAACGCGTGAATCTTGTCGAAGTAGCGATAGGCGCGCTGTAGGATCGCGATCTCTTCGGGGGTGCGGATCATGCGCATGCCCATGCAGATGTCGCTGATGTCCACGTTCTTGCTTGCCGGCAGCGTTTTGTCGAACGTCGCCTGCGCGCTTGGCGTCAACTCGCGATCGAGACCGATGGTTTTGCCGTTCAGTCCGCGCTTGGCCAGCTGCGACAGCGCCCAGTTCCACAAGTCCACGCGGCCGCCGCGTATGTTTTCGCCGCGATTCGGAAAGCCACCTTCGGCGTGCGGATAGCAGAAGTAGTACTCGTTCTCCGTGCACCACCACGAGGTGATGAGGTCGCGATCGATGGCTGGCGAGAACCAGTAGATCGACTCCGGCTCGTCCACCATGAAGAGTGCCCAGGTGGTCCGCTCACCGCTGCCGCGAAAGCATCCGGAAAAGTAGACAAGATTCGGATCGGCCTGCAGAAGTACCGCGTCCACACCGCGCGCCTTGGCGCTGGCGCGCAAGCGGTTGGCTGTCGCCTTGTACCATGACAGTGGCAGCCGGTCCACGCCCACGGGCGCAGGCGTCGGGTGATGCGGATTGGGGACGAGCAGCCGCTCAGACCCCTCGGCGGGGCGCGTCATGGCCGCAAGCTCCGCGGACGCGGCCGACGACGCGGCGAGTGAAAGACCGATTCGGCGTACGAAGTCTCGGCGTGTCGTCAAGGCGGGACTCGGTGAAAGTGGGCTTCGCGGCGCAATCGGGCGGGGAAGGGTGCGAGCGAGGCAAAGGTACGAGTCGATTCGGGGACGGGCTAGTTTTGCCGATCAATGAACCTTTGTGGAGGTTATGTCTATTCATAGTCCACGCTGACGATGCTCAGCCATTGCAAGCGGTGTCGCAGACTGCGCCGCCGCCGACTCTTTGCCCGGTGCTGATTTGTGAGTAACCCACCCGGTCGTACCGCGACGTCCGTATCGCCACCGCCGGTGAACGACGGTTGGCTGGCCAGTCTGGTGTGCCCGATTTCGGCCGTGCGCGTGCGGCAAGACGTCGTGCGGCAAACGGCGTTGCTGGCCGCATTGCCGGAGCTCTTTGTGCTACTCGAAGCGCTCGGTAACAGCTGCGTGGGCTGTCTCGTGTACTCATACGTGGTCACGCCCATCGTTCGTCGGCAGGGGGCGTTGTGATTGGTACGCCGTACCGCACCATTGATCACACCATCGGCAATACACCGCTGGTCCGGTTGCAACGCGTGATTGGCGAGACGTTCGCGTCGCGCGGCAACGTGTTGCTGGGCAAGCTCGAGGGAAACAACCCGGGTGGCTCAGTGAAAGATCGGCCCGTGCTGTCGATGATTCGTGGTGCGGAAGCGCGTGGGCAGATTTCTCCGGGCGATCGTCTCATCGAGGCGACGAGCGGGAACACGGGCATTGCCATGGCGATGATCGCTGCGATGACGGGCTATCGTATGACGTTGATCATGCCGGATAACCTGAGCGCCGAACGTCGCGCGTCGATGCGGGCCTACGGTGCCGAGTTGATTCTCACGCCGGCCGATAAGGGTGGTATGGAGTACGCGCGTGACCTGGCGGCGGAGATGGCGGCACGCGGTGAGGGACGCGTGCTCGATCAGTTCGCGAATCCGGACAATCCGCGCGCGCATTACGAGACGACCGGGCCGGAAATCTGGCGCGATACGGGCGGGCGCATCACGCATTTCGTGAGTGCGATGGGTACCACGGGGACGATCATGGGCGTCGGCCGATATCTGCGCGAACAGCAGACTGGTGTGCAGATCGTAGGGGCGCAGCCTGCGGAGGGCTCGCAGATCGCCGGTATCCGGAAATGGCGCACCGAGTATCAGCCGCGCATCTACCAGCCGTCGGGCGTCGATCGACTCGAACTGGTATCGCAGACCGACGCCGAGTCGATGGCGCGACGGCTTGCGGTGGAGGAGGGGATTTTTTGCGGACCGTCAGCGGCGGGCGCGTGTGTGATTGCGCTGCGCATCGCGGAGACACTACACGATGCGACGATCGTGTTCATTGTATGCGATCGCGGTGATCGTTACCTGAGCACGGGATTGTTTCCGGGCTGACCTCGCAGCGGACGTGTCGGCGCCATCGTGTGCTGATGCACCGCATGGTGCGAGCGTCAACGTTTGGTTGCGAGTCGCAGGCAGACGACGAGATGCCGTGAGCCGTCGGGGTTGCGTGCGGGGTACAGTGGCGCTTCACGTACGTCCTGCAACCCGGGCATTGCGCGTCGCGCCTGCAGGAGCGCGTCAGCCGGACCATCCGAGTCGGCGTCAATGCTCACGTGCCATCCGTCGTTGTATGGGCCCACGCCGAGCAGTCGTACGCCAGCCGGTAAGACGCGCGACACGAGGGACTGCATATGATCGCGCACTGGATCGGCCGGTCCGTACTCCAACGCCTGTTCTTCCGCGACGATGCGCTGGTTGATGGCGCGTTGGCTCGGACCGGCACGAGCAGCCATACGCTGTCGCGCCCCAATGCGCAGGGGCCCGCAGCCGCTCGGTTGTTGCGGCAGCGTGCGCCCTGCGCTGAACACCGAGACATACCGGACAAACTCGAAAGCCGGACCGAGGCAGCACACGTCACCTCTGCGAGCGGTGCGACGCAGGTGCCCGATGGCGGTCGAGGGCGTAGGTTGAACGTGCTCCACTACTCCGAGGATTTTCTTGCCGCCATCGACGCCGAGCAGCAGTACACCACCCGAGTTGCCGCCGCATGACTCCGCGTGGCGAAAGCGTTTGCATACCATCGTGTTCGAGGCGGACACGCCGGCGGGTCGCGCGTTCGATCTCGCACTGATTGGACTGATTCTGCTGAGTGTTGTTGTGGTGAGTGTGGAAACCGTGCAGGGACTCTCGCCGCGCGTCTCCGCGATGCTGCGCAACGCCGAATGGGCGCTGACCGCGATCTTCACGGTGGAGTACGTGCTGCGACTCATCGCGGTACAGCGTCCGGTGGCCTACGCGGCGAGCTTCTTTGGTGTGGTGGACCTTCTGGCCATTCTTCCCACCTGGATCAGTCTGTTCGTACCCGGGGCGCAAGTTTTGCTCGTGGTCCGTGTGCTGCGACTGTTGCGCATCTTCCGGGTGCTCAAGCTCACGCGTTATCTAAGCGAGGCGGCACTGATCGGGACGGCGTTGCGCGCGAGCATGCGCAAGATCGTCGTGTTTCTGTTGACCGTCGCCACCATCGTGGTGGTTGTCGGATCGGTGATGTATGTGGTGGAGGGGCCGACGTCGGGCTTTACGAGCATTCCGACGAGCATGTACTGGGCGGTCGTCACACTCACCACGGTGGGCTACGGTGACATTTCACCCAAAACACCACTCGGTCAGGCGCTCGCGTCGCTGGTAATGATTCTCGGCTATGGCATCATCGCGGTGCCCACCGGTATCGTGACGGCGGAACTGACGCAGCAATCCCGTCTCACGCACCTGAGTACGCAGTCCTGTCGTCATTGCGGCGCCGATTCGCACAGTGTGGGCGCGAAGTTCTGCGCGGAGTGCGGCTCCGAGTTGTAGCACGGTGCGTGGTTACATCAGATTTCCGTAGCGTCCGGAGTTCCGGTCGGTCGTTTCCTGAATCCTTTGCCGTCGTAGCACATGCCTCCTTCACGTAACGACCCCTGCCACTGCGGCTCGGGGAAAAAGTACAAGCACTGCTGCCTCGACGCCGATACGTCGCGCACGCGGTCGCTTCGCTTGGTACAGAGCGAGCCGTCGCGCAACGATAGTGGTACGCCGGAGCTGTCGGTGCCGGTCGAGGTGCTGCGCGCGCTGGATCGGTCCGATAGTTGGGAGCTTGATGCGGTGCCGGTGCCAATGCTCATCGACGGGGAGGTGCCCGGGAGGAGCTGTGTCCGCCTGCTGCTGGCCAACGGGTATGTGCTCGACGCGTTTCTCGACGCGGCGCCACCGTCGGAGCCGGAAGATGTGGCGGTTATGCTGGTGGAGTGGATGCGGACCACCGTCGAACGCCATCGTATGAAGAGCGGCGCGAGCATTCCCATGCCGGACTACCTGCTGGTGCGCCACGAGTCGGTTGCGCGAGCGATGGCGCCGCTGCTGCTGCCGGAGACACGCGTGCGACAGGCGCATATCCTCCCCGAGGTCGATCGCGCTGCGACATCGCTTCGCCAACGGCTCGACAGTGCAGGTGGCGAGGTGCATGACGAGCGCGCGCCCGAGGTGGATTTCAGTGACGCGGTTGTGTCTCCCGGCATTGAGCTCATCTCGTTTCCGCAGATCTGGCGCGCGTGGAACATCGAGGAGAGCGCCATGCGTGCGCTCATGACTGCTGCGGCGCAGTACTACGCAGCGGCGCCATGGAAACGTCTAGAAAACGAGGAGACTTTGAGCATCTCCTCGGCGGACGATCCCAACGCGCCGTGGACCGCCTGCGTGATGGGCGCTGGTGGCGAAGAGTTTGGTCTGGTGCTGTATGAGCGAGACCACGATTTCGTGCGTTTGCTGATGGACGGGTATCCCAACGAGATGTTGCGCGGCATCGAAGGTGCCGTGGTGACCATGTACTTCGATCCGCGCAGTGCACTGCCACGCGCTATGCAGAGCGAGTTCAAGCAGCAGGGCTGGCCGGTGGCGGGGCCCAATGCATATCCACTCCTCAGCTGCGCGAATACACCGGCGGGCGGTATCTCGCGCGCGCAAGTGGCGTTGCTTACCAAGGCGCTCTCGGCCATCGCGCACCTCGTCGGCGAGCCCCACGCGCTGCCGAGCGAGAAGCATCCACTCACGGAACCCGTCGTCTGGCATGACGCCGATACCGGACTCTCGCTCGCATACCGCGGGTCACGCTCACCGTCGGCCGTGCGTCTGTGGGAGGAGCCGTCCAGCCTCGTTGCCGGTGCGGCCACGGGGCCGGCCGCCGATCTGCGGGCATTCTTTGCACGCGATCTCGAGTCGGAAGACGCGCTCGATGCCGCGTTGGCCGGGGAGAGTGCCAAGCTGGACGCGTTCGCCGTCTGGCTGGAGTCGTCGAGAGGCGAGCGGCTGCGGGCGCGCGGTGGTGTGTCCATCGACACGCACATGGAAAACGCACACCTGTTCGTCGAGCACCTCGCGTTCGGGCACGGCGCAAAGCTCGAGGCCATCCACGAATATCATTTGCGCATCTTCTTGTACGATTGGGTTCCGTCCCGCATTCCGAAAGCGGAGCGCGAGATGCCGGGCATTGTCGCAACGTTGCGGAAACTGTTCGCCTGGATGGAGACCATTGGGATCGTGTGTCCGTGGGCTGCCGCAATTCTGGACGACCGCGCGTCGCTGGACCAGCGTATCGCGACCGTGCCGGCCGGTATGGCGGATGGCGTGGGGCCGATGTGGTGGTCGGATCAGCTCAGCGACGATCTGCAGCGTCGTGCGATGCTACCCGATCCGTTGGTGGCGGATGACGATAGCTTGGACCACGACGGATACGCCGGGCCCAAGGAGTTGGCGCTGTTCGAGGAGCTGGTTTCCCTCAACCTCGTGTGGCGCGAGGCGGCGATCGCGGCCGGGATGACCAGTGCGGAGGCGGTGCGCGCGGCCTGTCTGGCCGAGCAGCAGCGGTGGGAATCGCAAAAGCACCCGCGCTATGGCAAGTCACCGGCGTCGGTCGTTCGACAGGAGCGGCGCAAGCCGCAGCGGAACTAACGGCAGCGGACGTCGCGGCGGCTCACAAGGGCCGCTGCGCCACCAGCGTCCACTCCTGCCGGTTGCGTTGCACGCTCGGTCGCCATGCACCGTAGTGCCGACGAAGCATCGTGCGCGGCAGCGCCAGTCGCTCCGCGAACAGTCCTTCGATGATATGCGCGCCACCATGCGCCGTGCGCGATTTGAGCGTGTCCAGCAGCTCGTCCGCTTCCCAGTCGGCGAGATCGGTGCAGGCCGCCGGGGAGAGAATCACCGACGCAAACGGCTCGCTTGACTGGATCACGTCGTGCCAGGGCACCGTATGCACGAGAGCGGTGTGGCCGTTTTCGTTTGCGCGTGCGGCAATCGCGTCGCGTTCGATCCGATCCGGCTCCACGATCACCACCTGTCGCCCCTGTCCGGCAAATGCGCTCCATGCGTCGGACGTGCGCGGCTGCACCATGACCACGACAGACTGCGGTGCGAACGCTTGCGGCGTTTGTAGCAGCAGCTGCGCCGCACGTGCCGACACGACACCGCGGAGCGACGGTGTGTGCAACGCCGCTGCAGCGCTGCGCTCCCAGACGCGAAACGTGGGAAGCCGCATACGCTCCGCAATGATGTCATCCACTTCATACGCGAGCGTGATGTCACCGAGGGAAAACTCACCGCGGGCGTGCATCCGGCTGCGCGCGTGATCGGCCAGCCTCAGCAGCGTGCGATGCGGCACGACCTGCTTGTAGTACTCAATCTCCCGCGCACGAAAGGCGTCGTAGCGCAGACGGGCGGAGTCGGAGGCCGCGGAAGGCGAGTTGCTGGACATGTCTTGAAATCGGGAAACGCGCGAACGCCTGACCTGTGAACGCGTGACACGCGAAGTGCATCACCAATGCAGAATAGCGGTCACGCGTTCGTTGGGCCAGCGCGGGTGGGACGGAGTCTTACGGATTGCCGGCGCGCGCCTTGGGTGCCGCAAAAATGGCGACTTCAATGCGTCGGTTGGCTTGACGTCCGGATTCCGCATCGTTCGAACTCACAGGCTCGAGCTCGCCACGACCCGAGGCGTGCAGGCGGCTGGCGTTGACCTGCTGTGTGGCGAGGAAACGCGAGGCTGCATCCGCACGACGTTGCGACAAGGCCTGGTTGTATTCCGTCGTGCCCTGCGCATCGGTGTGGCCGACGATGAGCAACTCGGTGTTCGGATACTTGACCAGGCTGGCGGCGAGGTTGGCCAGGTTGGTGGCGGCACCAGGGCGCACGACGTCGGAATCAAAGTCAAACAGCAGGCCCGACGCGAACGTCACGTTGATGCCTTCGCCAACCCGCTCGATCGTGGCACCGGGAATCTCGAGTTTGAGTTCCTTGGCCTGCTGATCCATCTGGTGGCCGATGATGGCACCGGTCGCACCACCTACGATCGCGCCGAGAATGGCACCCT
This sequence comes from Gemmatimonadales bacterium, assembly GCA_038234895.1. Classification (GTDB taxonomy): domain Bacteria; phylum Gemmatimonadota; class Gemmatimonadetes; order Gemmatimonadales; family Gemmatimonadaceae; genus Gemmatimonas. The sequence continues at coordinate 27,259 of JBBQSM010000005.1, read as the reverse complement.
TTGCAGTCGATCCGTTCGCGCGTCCGATCGCACCACCAGCCGCCGCACCGGTGGCCGCGCCGATGGCACCACCCTTCTGCTTGTTGCTGAGCGATGCACAGCCGGAGGCAATGACCGTTCCGACGAGCAAGGACGAGGTGAGAAGGAGCGTGCGTACGCGGAAACGCGGAATGACGATGGTAGTGATCATGGGCGGTATAAAAGTGGTTGGATATCAAGCGACGCCAGCGGTGGCGTTGCACCCGGTGCGGACAACAACGTCTCTTCTCAGGACTTTTGTCGGACGGCGGCGCCCACGAGCACGATGCCAGCGACGACCGCGGCGCCAGCGAGCCACGGTGCCACGGGACGCTCTTCGCTTGCGGTGATCTTGAGGTCACCGACTTTGACGACGTCGCGTCTGGTGGAGAAGCTGCCGCCGTTAATAAAGACGTACGCGCCGGCTCCAATGAGCAGCAGACCAGCGATGAGTGTAATGCGCATGATGTACCCTGTGCTGGAGAAACGAGCCGCCCGAAGTGTGCTCCACCGCACAATCGTGGCTGCGCCGCGAAGGCGACTACCCATGGTTTGCAGCGATCGTGATCGACCGTGGTGATCAACCATGAGGTAGAGCAATTCGGAGGCCACATCGCCTGGCGGCTCAGCGCGGGGTCGGAATCCGCCACGCACGAAAGAGGACGACACCGACCACGGCCGCAATGAGTACGTCGCGTGTTTCGCTCCACGACGTGCTGGCGAGCAGCCAGGCGATGAGCACGAGGGCAGCGAGCGCAATGACCGGACCGCCGCGGAGGCGAAAGAGGGCTGGCATCTCTGCCTCGTGTTTCCGGAGCACGGGCAGTGCGGCACATGTAACCGCAAATACGAGTAGCCGCGCGATCGTGCTGATCGTCAGCACATACGTAAACGTGCTCGTCAGCGTGAGCACCAACACTACCGAAGACGACACCACGATCGACAGCACGGGCGTACGATAGCGCGGATGCACCGCACTGATGGACGCGGGCAGATGTCCCGCCTCGGCCATCGCGAACGGTATGCGCGAAATCGTCAGCAGTCCGCCGTTGATCGTGCCCAGCATGGAAATCACTGCGCCGACGACGATGATCGTGCTGCCGTACGGTCCGAGAAAGACGTTGGCGGCATCCGCGAGTGGCCGTTCCGACGTGGCAAGCGTGGGCAACGTGCCGACGCTCACAGCCTGAATCGCAACGTAGAGCACGATCACCACCAGCATGCCGGTGATGAGCGCAAAGGGCAGGTCGCGCCGTGGGTCGCGGAGTTCGCCCGCGGTCACCACCGCCGATTCCCACCCGACGAAGGCGAAGCCCAGCAGCAGCACAGCCGCGGAGAAGTCGGCGTTGCTTGGCTGTACGCTGAAATCGAATGCGGCGGGCTGCATCGCGAACAGGCCGACGCCCACGAAGAGCAGGAGCGGCAGCAGTTTGGCGATGGTGATGGCGTCACCGACACGCGCGGCGCGCAGCACGCCCGTGATATTCAGTGCGGTGAGCGAGGCGATGACGACGGTGAGAAACAGTGCGCGCGGTAAACCGCTGCCGATGGAGGGAATGATTAACGACAGGTACTGCACTAAAAGACTGGTGATTGCTCCGATGCCCGTGACGCGCGCGAGCCAAAGCAGCCAGCCCACGATGAAAGCGGGACGCGCGCCGAACGCTCGACTGGTGTAGACATACGGGCCTCCGGTTTCGGTGAAGCGGCTGCCGACTTCGGCAAAGCAGAGAATGACGAGGCCAATGAGCAGCGCGCAGGCTACGATGGCCACGATCCCCCAACTGCCGAGCAGTGCGTGCACCTTGGACGGCAGCCCGAAAATGCCCGCCCCCACGATCCCGTTGATGACCAGCGCAACGAGGTCCCATCGTCCCAGCGCGCGTTGGAGCTTGCCATCCGTAGCAACGCTCACGTGACAGGTGCCACGCCGGCCGTTTGCGACGAGCGCGCATCCGGCGGGGCGAACTCTCTGGCCTGCTCTGGGGCGCGCAGCAGCGGCATCACGAGTTCACCAAAGCGCCGGCACTCTTCGAGGTGAGGGTAGCCGGACAGGATGAACGTGGAGATGCCGAGCTCCTGATAGGCGCGCAGCTTGGCGGCGACCTGGTGCGGATTGCCCACGATGGCGAGTCCGACGCCAGTGCGTGCCAGACCCACGCCAGCCCACAGATTCTGTTCCACAATCAACGACGCACTGGCGGCCAGTTCGTGCTGCCGCCGCTGTCCCTCAGAATCGGTCACGGAAGTAGCTGCCAGAAAGGCGGCGCGGACGTCCGGCGGAATACGACTGATCAGTCGATCCGCCGCTGCCCAAGCCTCCGCCTCGGTCTCACGCACGATCACATGGCAACGCAAGCCATAGCGTACGCTGCGTCCGGCCACCCGCTCCGCTTCGCGCATGGAGGCCAAACGCGCCGCGACCCCGGGGATCGTGTCCGCCCAAACCAGATAGACGTCGGCGTGCTCAGCGGCGAGTTGTTGTGCCGGTGCGCTATGACCGCCCACGTACACCGGAATGGACGGTAACGGCTTGGGTTCGAGCACTGCGCCGCGCAGGCGATAAAACGCGCCGTCGTGATCAACCGACGGCTCCGACCACAACCGTCGCATGATCGCGATGAACTCGGCGGTGCGGGCGTAGCGCTCATCGTGCGTGTCGCCGTCGCCGTACATCGCCAACTCGGACGGATTCGACCCGGTGACCACGTTGAGCTGCAGCCGTCCGGGAAACATCGCCGCCGCTGTTGCCGCCATCTTGGCGAAGATGGCCGGATGGAACATGCCGGGACGCACCGCAACCAGGAGGCCGGCACCCTGTGAGCGCGCGAGCGTCGCGACCGAAGCGGTCCACGCATCATGCTCGGCGTGAAAGTTCGTCGCCGTGAGCAGGCTGGAAAACCCCATCTCGTGCGCCGTCTCCACCAGACTCGCGAGATAGGCCAGTGTCGGCCGGCGTTGCGCGGGAATGCCAAGAAATTCGCCGTCCGCGGCGAGCTGGCAAAACCAGAGCAGGTCAAGCGGCGGGTGCGACGTCATCATGAACCAATGGGAAGGTGTGGTGGGCCGGCGGCACAGGCATCGTCGACGACAAACATGCGCGCTTTTCGTCGCTTTGTCGCGTCGGGCGGTGATCGCTCTCCTTCGTGGACAATGCTCCGTCACCACGCGCGGACATGTAGGGTGGCCTACTGGCGACGTGTCAACTGCATTGAAGACCGGCGCGATGCATGGCGAGGGCCCTGCTTGCTCCGGCGACTACCTCAAGGAGCGCAGTGCGATGAAAGCCTTGCCGATGTGTGCGACCACCATCTGTGCGCTGGTCGCGGGAACCGTTGTAGTCAGTGAACCGGTGCGTGCGCAGGTGACGGAAATCTCGCGCACACCGATTGCCGATGCCGCACAGCTCACCTTCGGATATCTGTGTGACGACAAGTTCATCATCCGCAACGATGGCACACAAGCCGTGGCGTTGGAGTACGCCGTCTCGAAGGGGACCGAGCATATCACGCTCATGCTCGGTGCGCGTGAGACCGTCGAGTTGGCGTCTGCTTCGAAGCAGCCGCTTGAGTTATGGAAGGATGGCAAGCTGGTGGCGAAAGCGGAGAAGCAGAAGCGGTCGTGCAAAAACGTGCAGGGGAACGCGCAGGTTACCGTGCAGCCGCTGGACGTCGCATCGACGGATCAGAACCGTCGTTCCCCCTACGGCTACGGCTTCGGTGCGGGATACGGCGCCTATCCATTTTTTGACCCATGGTTTGGTGGGTTCTACGGATCGCTCGCGTTCAGTCCGTACTTTGGTGGGGGCTTTCGTGGTGCGCCTATTGTGATTGTGCGCGGAGGTGGTCGCCGGGGACGGTAGCTGACGGCCTCGACACGGCCTCGACACGGCCTCGACACGGCCTAGCGAACGCGCCCCTGCTTCCAGGCGTTGAGCAACGAGTCGTATGCGATCGTGACCCCGCGCGGCTTCTCATTCGCGAGTTTTTTCCACGGCGCGCCGGTGTCACTCAGGTAGCTGTTCGGATCGCCCACCGGATTGAGCTTCGGCGCGCAGGCGGCCATGCCTGCGCGCTCGAGGCGGCTCATCACCTGATCCATTTCGTCCGCGAGCGCGTCCATCGCCTGCTGTGGTGTCTTCTCACCGGTGACGGCCACCGCGACGTTCTTCCACCACAGCTGCGCGAGTTTGGGGTAGTCGGGCACGTTAGTGCCGGTCGGTGTCCACGCCACGCGTGCGGGGCTGCGGTAAAACTCGATCAGCCCGCCGTACTTGTTGGCGTTCGTGGTGAAATACTCGTGCTGGATATCGCTGTCCCGGATGAACGTGAGCCCGGTGATGGACTTCTTGAGCGAGACGGTCTTGCTGGTCACGAACTGCGCATACAACCATGCTGCAGCAAGTTGATTCGGATCGTGATCCTTGAAGAACGTCCACGATCCCACGTCCTGATAGCCGTTCTGCATGCCCGGCTTCCAGTACGGACCGTTTGGTCCCGGCGCCATACGCCACTTGGGCGATCCGTCCGCATTCATGACCGGCAAACCCGGCTTGGTCATGTCCGCAGTAAACGCCGTATACCAGAAGATCTGCTGCGCGATCTGCCCCTGCGCCGGCACTGGCCCCGATTCACCAAACGTCATGCCGGCCGCTTCCTTGGGCGCATACGCCTTGAGCCACTCCACATACTTGGTGAGCGCGTACACAGCCGCCGGCGAATTGGTCGCGCCGCCACGTGAGACGCTCGCGCCCACCGGAGTGCACTTGTCGGCGGCCACCCGAATGCCCCACTCGTCGACGGGAAGTCCGTTCGGTGTACCGATATCCGCCGCGCCCGCCATCGACAACCAGGCGTCGGTGAAGCGCCAACCCAGCGACGGATCTTTCTTGCCGTAGTCCATGTGGCCGTAAATCGGCGCGCCGTCGATCGTCTTCACCTCGTTGGTGAAGAACGCCGCGATGTCCTCGTACGCGCTCCAGTTGAGCGGCACGCCGAGTTCGTAGCCGTATTTCGCTTTGAAGGCAGCCTGCAGTTCGGGGCGCGCGAACAGGTCGGCGCGGAACCAGTAGAGATTGGCAAACTGCTGGTCGGGGAGTTGATACATCTCGCCATCGGGCGCGGTGGTGAAACTCGTGCCGATGAAATCCTGTGGCTCCAACCCCGGATTGGTGAATTCGCCGCCGGCCCCTGCGATGTAGTCGGTGAGCGAGAGAATCTTGCCGTAGCGATAATGCGTGCCGATGAGATCGGAGTCGGAGATCCACCCGTCGTAGATGGACTGCCCGGACTGCATGGAGGTCTGCAACTTCTCGACGACGTCACCCTCCTGCAGCAGATCGTGCGCGACGGTGATGCCGGTAATCTCTCCGAATGCCTTCGCCAGGGTCTTGCTCTCGTATTCGTGCGTGGTGATGGTCTCTGAGACGACGGAGATCTTGGTCACACCCTTGGCTTTGAGCTTCGCGGCGGCATCGATGAACCACTGCATCTCAGCCGTCTGCTGCTCCTTGCTTAGCGACGACGGCTGAAACTCGCTGTCGATCCAGCGCGCGGCAGCGGCCTTTCCGTCAACGGGAGCGGGCGCTTCGCCGCAGGCGACCGCCAGCACGGCGACGGCGAGCAGGGCAAACACAACGGACGTGGTTCCGGATGTACGGCGCACAGTTCCTCGGCGATGATGAAGGTGACGCGAACGTAGCCGTTCGTCAGCCCTTTCGCATGATCAGGACAAGTAACAAGAGCGAGGCCGCGAAACCGATCCACATACTGGGAGTGGCGGCGAGCCCCAGGGCCGACGCCAGCGCCGGTCTGGCGGCGACAAACGCGAGATTGCAGAACGCGACGGCGAGCAGGCTGATGAAGAGTCGATCGCCGCGTGTGGTGGCGATGGGCAGGAAGCCTCGTCGCGCGACCGTGGGGGAGCGAATCTCCCAGATCGTCATGCCGATGAGCATCAGTCCGATGCCGCCGAAGAAGATGGCGACCGGTGTCGTCCACGCCATCCAGCTAAGAAAGGATGGCATACGGCTACACCCGACCCATGGCAAAGCCCTTGGCGAGGTAGTGGCGTACGAACCAGATGACGATCGCGCCGGGCACTAAGGTGAGCACACCCGCGGCGGCCAGCACACCCCAATCCATGCCGGAGGCCGACACCGTGCGTGTCATGACGGCCACGATGGGTTTGGCGTTTACGCTCGTGAGCGTGCGCGCCATGAGCAGTTCGACCCAACTGAACATGAAGCAGAAGAACGCCGAGACACCGACGCCGGCCTTGATGAGCGGCAGGAAGAGCGTGAGAAAGAATCGCGGAAACGAGTAGCCGTCGATGTACGCGGTCTCGTCGATCTCACGCGGAATGCCGCTCATGAACCCTTCGAGAATCCACACCGCCAACGGCACGTTGAAGACCAGGTGCGCCATGGCCACGGCGATGTGCGTGTCCATGAGCCCCAGCGTGGAGTAGAGCTGGAAGAAGGGTAGCAGGAACACGGCCGGCGGCGTCATGCGGTTGGTCAACAGCCAGAAAAAGACGTGCTTGTCGCCTAAAAAGCGGTACCGCGAAAATGCGTATGCGGCGGGCAGCGCCACCGTGACAGAGATGACCGTATTCAGCGCGACATATATGAGCGAGTTGATGTACCCCGAATACCACGACGGGTCTGTGACAATAGTGCGGTAGTGCTCGAAGGTGATCGCGCGGGGAAACAGGCTGAACGCGGAGACGATCTCCTGATTCGTGCGGAGCGACATGTTGATCATCCAGTACACCGGGATGATCGCGAAGAGCAGGTATGCCACGAGGAACAGCGTCCGTTTCCGAACACGCGGCGCTTGACGCGACGACTCAGTCATGTGCGAGTGGCTCCGCCGGGTGATCGTGTCCGACGCGCTGCATCCACTGGTACAGCACGAAGCAGAGCAGCAGAATGAGCAGGAAGTACATGAGTGAGAACGCGGCGGCGGGACCGAGGTCGAACTGTCCGACGGCCTTTTGCGTCAGGTATTGACTGAGGAAAGTGGTGGCGTTACCGGGACCGCCGCCGGTGAGCACGAACGGCTCGGTGTAGATCATGAAGCTGTCCATGAACCGAAGCAGCACGGCCAGCATGAGTACGTCACGAAGTTTGGGAAGCTGAATGAAGCGGAATACGGCGAACTTGCTCGCGCCGTCGATACGAGCCGCCTGATAGTACGCATCGGGAATGGCGCGAAGTCCGGCAAAACAGAGCAGGGCCACGAGTGGCGTCCAGTGCCACACATCCATGAGCAAGACGGTGAACCACGCGTCAGTCGCGTTGCCGGCGTAGTTGTAGTCCACCCCGAATCGAACGAGCGTGGAGCCCAGCAGGCCGATATCGGTGCGTCCGAAGATCTGCCAGATTGTCCCCACCACATTCCACGGAATGAGCAGCGACATGGCCACCAGCACCAGCACCGCCGACGACCGCCACCCGGCGGCGGGCATGGCCAGCGCGAGTGCGATGCCGAGTGGCACTTCGACGAGCAGCACGCAGAGGGAGAAGATTGCTTGCCGCGCCAGTGCGGCGTGCAAGTCCGCGTCGCGCAGCACGGCTGCAAACCATTCGGTGCCCACGAAGACGCGCCGTTCGGGCGAGATGATGTCCTGCACCGAGTAGTTCACGACAGTCATGAGCGGCAGCACCGCGGAGAAGGCGACGCACAGTACCACTGGCAGTACCAGCCACCACGCCTTCTGATTCACCGGCTTCATACGTAGCCCTCCAACTCACCCAATTGTGCCGTGGTGTACACGCAGCTGTGTGGACCCAGTACGCAGATCCACACGGCCTCGCCCTGACTTGGCGCCGGAAGGTCGCCCGGTATGCGCGCGCGGATGATCGCGCTGCCCTGATCCGAGTGCCCGATGGTCGCCGTCAGCAACACGTACGCGCCGAGATCCTGTACACGGGTAACGCGGGCCGGCAGTGCGCCTGGCGCATCGGACGCACAGAGCGTCACGTACTCCGGTCGCACGCCGATGACAAACGCGCCAGACTGCGGCGGCGCCGCCGCGACGTAAACGCCCTCCACCGTCAGCGTCCCGTTGACGTTGGCAGCCGAGAGAAAGTTCATCCCGGGCGAGCCGATGAAGTAGCCCACGAACGGATGCGCCGGCCGTTCATAGAGCGCCGACGCGCTGCCCACCTGCACGATCCCGCCCTGCATCATCACCACGACCTGGTCGGCGAAGGTGAGCGCCTCGACCTGATCATGCGTCACATAGATGAGGGTGAGTTTGAGTTCCGCGTGAATCTCCTTGAGCGTGCGACGCAGCTGCCACTTGAGATGCGGGTCGATCACCGTCAGCGGCTCATCGAACAGCACCGCCGACACGTCGTCGCGCACCAGGCCGCGCCCGAGTGAGATTCGCTGCTTCGCGTCGGCCGACAATCCGGACGCGCGTGTATCGAGTAGCCCGTTCAACTCCAACAGCTCCGCGATGCGTCCCACGCGTTCGCGGATCACGCGCGCGTCAACCCCACGGTTGCGCGACGGAAACGCAAGATTGCCCGCCACGGTCATCGTGTCATACACGACGGGAAACTGGAACACCTGTGCGATGTTGCGCTGTTGCGGGGTGCGCGCGGTGACATCGACGCCGTCGAACCGGACAGTGCCCTGCGACGGTGCGAGCAGTCCCGACATGAGATTGAGCATCGTCGTCTTGCCGCATCCCGACGGGCCGAGGAGTGCGTAGGCGCCGCCATCGTCAAAGGTGGCGCGGAGCGGACGCAGTGCGTAGTCGCGGTCATGCTGCGGATTGGGACCGTATGCATGTGCGAGATCCAGCTCTATACGGGCCACGTCACTGCGCTCGCGTTGCAGGTGCGTAGTGCAATAGGCCGGCGCTGTCGAACAGGAGTGCGCGTGTCGGATCGACATGCAGCGCAATCGGGGCGCCCAGCGCGAAGTCGTGCACGCCGGGGAGCTGCGCGATCAACGGTCCCATCGCGGTGTGCACATGCACGAACGTGTCAGACCCTGCAATGTCTGCCAGCGCGACCGTGCCGCGCACGGTCACGTCGCCGACGCGCGACGTGAGCCGGAGCGCACTGGCGCGAATGCCCAGCGTGCACGAGCTCAGGTCGCCTGACGTGCTTGCCACATGCATGTCGGCACCGGCCATGGGCACCGGCCAGCGCACGTCACCCGGCAATTGGAGCGTGCCGGACGCCATGCGCGCGGGGAGCAGATTCATGGGCGGGTCGCTGAAGGCACGTGCCACGCGCACCGAGGCGGGACGGTGAAAGACCTCGGCGGTCGGTCCATACTGCAGCAACGCACCTTCATCCATGACCGCCGTATAGCCACCGAGCAGCAGTGCCTCCGTGGGGTCGGTGGTGGCGTAGACCACCGTCGACGACCCGGTCGCGAAGAGGCGCGTGAGCGCGTCGCGCAACTCTTCGCGCAACTTGTAGTCGAGATTGACCAGCGGTTCATCGAGTAGCACGAGCGGAGCGTCCTTGGCCAGTGCGCGCGCGAGTGCGACCCGCTGCTGCTGACCACCCGACAGCTGCGCCGGCAATCGATCGAGCAGCCCGTCGATGCGCAGCCGCGTCGCGATCTCGCGCACGCGAACCTCGATCTCGCGGTCGGGCAGGCGTACGCTACGCCGTCTGAGCGGAGCGGCGATGTTGTCGGCGACGGTCAGTGACGGATAGTTGATGAACTGCTGGTACACCATGGCAATGTCACGCTCGCGCACCGGTCGACCTGTTACGTCAACGTCGTCGACGAGTACCCGCCCACGTGTCGGCGCATCGAGTCCGGCCATGATGCGCAACAGCGTGGTCTTGCCGGCACGGGTGGCGCCCAGCAGCACGGTCAGCGCGCCGGGGTGCAACGCGAGATCCAGCGGGTGCAAATAGGGCTCGGCCCCGACGCGATGGGCGATGCGATCCAGCACCAACTTCATTCCGACTCCGTGCTGGGGCGAAAAAACGGTGCCGGTATTCTAGTGGCCGGTGCACCAGATGGGGGGAGGCAGACGGCCGGCGCTCCCAACCAACGGTGTGCGCGCTGCGTAACATTCCGTGTCCGAGTTTCCCGCCCTTTAGCCGTTCTGCCCCATGCACTCCGCCGCTCGAACCCTTGCCCTGCTGTGCGCACTGGCCGCGCCATGGTGCACTCCGTCGACCGCCAGCGCTCAGAAGAAGGCCTTGACCCAGGCCGACTGGGATCGATGGCGCTCTATTCAGGGCGCCACGCTCTCGAACGATGGAAAGTGGGTCGCGTACACGCTCAGCCCGCAGGTGGGTGACGGCGAATTCGTCGTGCGCAGCACGGAAGGCGCGACGGAGCATCGCGTCGCGGTGGGCTTCATCGGACGTCCCAACAACACCCCGGGCGGGTTGCGCCCTGCGACCGCCGGTGGTCCCCCGGGGGGCGGCGGTCGTGGAGGTCGGGGCGGAGGAGCCACCGGCACCTCCGGACCGTTCAACTCCAACGGTAAGTTCGCCTTTACGACCGTGCAGGCGACCAAAGACGAAGTGGAGCGGGCGCAGCGGGAACGGCCGGCACGCGGCGCAGGCGCTGCTTCGGCCGCACCCGCCGGCAACGGTGCGGACGCGACCACTCGCGCGTCGCTGGTGATTCTCAATCTCGCCGACGGCAGCAAGACCACGCTGCCCGACGTGCGCTCGTTCCGCCTTCCGCGCGACAACGGCTCGTGGATGGCGTACACCGCGGCGCCCGATACTGCCGCACGAAACAACGACAGCACCCGAGCGCCGGGAGCCGCCGCGGGGCGAGCTGGTCGCCCTGGTGGCGCAGCGCCCGGCGGTGCAGCACCCCGACGCGCCTTTGGCACCACGATCGTGTTGCGTAACCTTGATACGGGCGCGGAGGAACGCGTGCCGGATGTGCTGGCGTTTGCGTTTGACGACAGCGCGAAAGTACTGGCGTACACGGTAGCCTCACGCGACAGCACCAAAGACGGCGTCTTTCTGCGCACCATGGGCACCGGCGCCATTAAGACCGTGGCGACGGGGCGCGGCAACTATCGGGATCTCGCCTTCGATCGCACACAGCAGCAGCTCCTCTTCACCACTGATCGCGACGAGTTCGGCAAGCCGGACGCGCGGAGTGTCCTGTACGTCGGGTCGGTCAAAACGGGGACCGCGACGGCGGCGGTCACCTCCGCGCAGCTCCCGGCCGGTATGCGCATCGCCAGCAGCAGCGGTGCCGCCTTCTCCCGCTCGGGCACCTCGGTGCAGTTCAATCTCGCACCGCCGCCGGAAGACACGATTCCCGCCGACTCGCTGGTCGGAAAGGCGACGTTCGACCTGTGGCACTACAAGGATCCAACACTGCAGCCGACCCAAAAGCTTCAGCTCGGCCGCGATCGCAATCGGACCTACGACGCGATCTATCATCTGGCCACCAAGAAGGTCGTGCAGCTCACGACCGACTCCATGCCATCGGTCTCGCTTTCGGACGACGGCAAGATCGGTGTCGCTTCCACGAGCGTGCCGTACAACATCGAGCGGATGTGGGGCGATGGCGGCAGCGACGTCTATCTCATCGACGCCGTGGCTGGTACGCGCAAACTGATCAAGGAGAAGATCAGCGGGCAGGCGCAGCTCTCGGTCGACGGCAAGTACATCGTCTACTTCGACGACAAGCGCTGGTATTCATACAGCGTCGTCACCGGCAAGTCCGTGGATCTCAGTGCCGCGGTCGCTGGTGTGAACTTTGAGCAGGAGACGTGGAGCACGCCCAACGATCCGGGACCATGGGGCATCGCCGGCTGGACACGAGGCGATAAGTCCGTGCTCATCTACGATCGCTTCGATATTTGGGAGCTGGACCCGGCCGGCATCAAGCCCGCCGTAGCCGTCACTGATTCTGCCGGACGCAAAGCGAACATGACGTTCCGCATCGTTGAACTCGAACGCGATGATGAGCGCGCGATCGACCCAGCGCAGCCGCTCTTCCTGCGCGCGTTCAGCGAGACCACCAAGGGCAGCGGCTTCTATCGCGACAAGCTCGGGGCCACGCAGACTCCGGAGCAAATCGTCTTTGGCGACATCAACTACGGTGCGCCGCAGAAGGCGCGCAACGCCGAGACGTATCTGCTCACCAAGAGCACGTTCATCGACTTCCCCAATCTGTGGGTCGGGCCGAGTCTGACGGCGCTCACCAAGGTCAGCGATGCGAACCCGTGGCAGGGCGAGTACAACTGGGGCACCGCCGAACTCGTGTCGTGGCTCTCGGCTGATGGCAAGCCGCTGCAAGGTATTTTGTACAAGCCCGAGAACTTCGATCCGGCCAAGAAGTATCCCATGATCTCGTACTTCTACGAGGATCTCTCCGACGGACTGCACAACTACATCGCCCCCACCGGACGTAACGTCATCAATCCGACGCACTACGTCTCCAACGGGTATCTCGTCTTCGAGCCGGACATCTACTACGAGATCGGCTACCCGGGACCGAGTGCGGTGAAGTCCATTGTGCCGGGTGTGCAGGCGCTGCTCGCGCGCGGCTACGTCGACCCCAAGGGACTCGGTCTGCAGGGACAGAGCTGGGGAGGATATCAGGCCACGTACATCATCACGCAGTCGTCACTATTCAGTGCGGCCATGGCGGGTGCACCCGTCGCGAACATGACGAGCGCGTACGGTGGCATCCGCTGGGGGTCGGGTATTGCGCGGTCAGGGCAATATGAGAACGGCCAGAGCCGCATCGGCAAGTCGATCTGGGATGCGCCGAGTCTGTACATGGAGAACTCGCCGCTCTTTTGGCTGCCGCGTGTCACTACGCCGCTCTTCGTGATGCACAACGACATGGACGATGCGGTACCCTGGTATCAGGGGATCGAGCTGTTTGTCGGCATGCGCCGCCTGGGTAAGGAGGTGTACATGATCGACTACAACAACGATGTACATAATCCGGCAAGCCGTGCCAACCAGAAGGATATTGCCATGCGCATGCAGCAGTTCTTCGACAACAAACTGCGTGGGGCAGCGGCGCCCGACTGGATGGTCAAGGGCATTCTCGCCAAGGACAAGGGCAGGGATCAGGTCAACACGGCGCCCAAGCCCATCACGCCGTAACACGCACCCCGGTCACGCGGTAGCGCCAGCCGTTTCGCGCGCTGCCGCCGCGACGGGCTTGGCCACCAACTCGCGGGCGCGCCTGCGCACGGCGGGATCGCGGTCCTCGGCCGCCATGCGAAGCAACGGCATGGCTGTCGTGGGCCGCAGTTGTAACAGTGCCTCGAGCATGGACACCCGCAGTTCGGCGGGAAAGGCACCGCGCGATGACGGTGAGCACAGTTTGACCATGCGCTGTACCGCGTCGGTGCTTCGCGTGGCCACGAGCGCCGCAAGCAATTCACGTTGCATTCCTGCATTCCGCTCCAGTTCGAGCGCATCGCCCAACGCCGCCGCGTTGATCGCCGAACCACCAAGCGTCAGGAGGGCACGGAAGGCACGATGCCGCACCGTGGCCGCACGGTCGCGCAGCGCGGCGTTCAGTCCCGCACAGGCGGCAGGCGTGGCGATGCGCGCCAGTGCCGTGGTCGTCGCCAAGCGCACGCGTTCGTCTGCGTGCCCAAGGGTCTGCACCAGTCCCGCCTCGGCGCCGGTCGCCTTCATGGCTCCCAGCAGCGATGCGGCATTGCGCACCACGTACCACGTAGGATGACCGAGACTGCGCAGTAGCAACGGCAAGCCCGCGCCCATTTCCACGATCGCATCGAACAGTGCGCGCCGCTCGACCCGACCGGATTCGCCGATGAGCCGAGCGATGAGTGCGCCCGCGCCTGAATCTCCCGCGCGCTGCAGCACCGCCAGAACGTCCGCCCGTGGCATGTCGCTGCTCGGCAGCAGTTGCGCCACCAGTTGCAGTATGCTCGCGCTCGCAAGCTGGTCGAACGTGGCAGACCAGACGGCGCCAATCTCCTCCGCGCTTTCGCCCAGTGCAGCCGTGTGGTGTTCCATGCGCAACAGATCGAGCAGCAGGTGCGTGCATTGCACGACATCTTTTTCCAAGGCATGCGACTGGAGCTGCTCCGTCAGTCCTTGGGCGAACGTGATCGCGTCAGCCGGGGTCGCGCAGGCGAGGGCGGAGCTGACCGTGGCCCGCGGCTGTCCCGAGGCGGATGCCTCTTCGCTGGCCATTGCCGCTTCGCGTTCGCTGTGCATCGTGAATCCGACATGCCAGCAACCCAATTGGTGTGCGCGCACGTCCAGCCTCGCCGTCGGACCGCTTGAGGGCTCGGAGAGCATGTTCGCCATTAATAGCAATTCCTTGGGTGACGCCAGTGCTTCGATCGACAGAACAGCAACACCGTGTTGCTGGAGCGCGGCGATCAACGGCTTGAGCGCCGTCTCCGGTGCGTCTACGGCTTGGTCGTTCGCGCACAGCGTGCCGTCGATCTCGGTGAAGACCACATCTCCGCATGCCGCGCGATCACACACGGTCAGCAGACAGGTGCGCAACGCGTCAGTGGCCGCGCTGCGCCCCAACTCGCTGACGAGCTGCGCGACGGCGATGGCGAGTTCGGCGGAGAGTTGATCGCTCTGGGACATGTGGACGACAGCGGGAGCGGAAAACTGGGTGAACCTGGGATTCGGTCTCGATCAGGGCGGGCGAGGCGGCCAGCCCCCATAACAGGACGACGGACTGCGCCGGTCGTCATGCCCAACGGTATCCGGATTGAGAATGGAACGGCACACACGCAGGTGTGGTACCTGCTGCCGGCATACACGGGCCTCGCGCGAGGCGCGCTACAGCACGAACTTCCCCGCTGTCGGATCCGGCAATAGCTGCCCGGTCCGCTTTTCGGTTCCTTCGCCAACCCGACCCTTTCCGCCATGTCCCGTCGTCCGTTTCCGGTCGTCGCCCGCGTCCTGACCGCGCTGCTTCCGCTCGCAGCCATCGCTCTGCTGCCCGCACAGGGCGTCGCACAGGGCGCAGCGCAGGGTGTCGCGCGCAACGCCGACGCGCGACCGCCGGAACGCGCTGTCCGTCGCGATATTCCGATCACCAACGCCATCCGGCGCGCCTACGCGGCCGGCAGCAGGGATTCCACGGGGCGCCCAGGCCGCAACTACTGGCAGTTGCGCACCGATTACAGCATCGACGTGTCGCTCGATCCGGCGACCTCGCGGCTCACCGGGAAGGCGCGCATCACGCTACACAACGCCAGCCCAGATTCGCTGACCACCATCGCGCTGCGGCTCGATCCCAACCACTTCCTTGGGAACGCGCCGCACGCCGCGCCCTGGACCCCCGCCGAAGTAACCGATGGCATGACCATTTCGCGCATGACCGTCGGCGGGAAGCCCGTCAATCTGGCCTCCAACGCGGCGCCTGCCGGCGACGGCGGATCCGGCGCACGTGCCATTGCTGCCGCCCAACAGGCCGCGGCGAATGCGCCAGCGGGCGAGTCGGTGCTCCGGAACGGTCGCTCGACCGCAGCGACGGTACGGTTGGCCACGCCTATCGCTGCCGGTGGCACCGCGCTGATTGAAATCGACTGGTCACACAAGCTGCCTGGCGGGCCGGGTACGGGGCATCGCATGGTACAGCGGTGGGCAGACACCCTATACCAGCCCACGCAATGGTTCCCGCGTATCGCGATGTACGACGATCTCCGTGGGTGGGACACGGAGCTCTACGTGGGCCCGTCGGAGTTCTACAACAATTTCGGCACATTCGATGTGCGTATCGACGTGCCCGCCGGCTGGCTGGTGAGCGGCACGGGCGTGTTGCAGAACCCAGAGCAGGTCCTCACGGCGACGGCACGCCAACGGTTGGCGACGGTGCTCTCGTCGGATGCCAACACAACCATTGTCGGGCCCGACGAGATCGGACCAGGACAGGCCACGGCGAACGGCGATGCCAACGGCCGCCTCGTTTGGCGCTTCCATGCCGACACGGTCAACGACTTCGCCTGGGCCACGGCCAAGAAGTTCGTCTGGACAGCGACCCGTGCCACGATCCCCACCAAGGGACCGGTGCCGATTCACATGCTCTATCTCCCCGGACGGGCGGCCATGTTCGCACGCGCGGGCGAACTTACGCGGCATGCGCTCGAGTTCTACTCGAAACTCTGGTTCCCGTACCAGTTCCCGCAGCTCACCCTGCAGGACGGGCCCAGCGCGGGCATGGAATACCCGATGGTCATCAACTCCAACCAGGGCGCGGCGGATCACGAAACCGGGCATCAGTGGTGGCCGATGGTCGTGAGCAACAACGAGACGTGGTACGGGTGGATGGACGAAGGATTCAATCAGTACATGAACATTCTGTCCGACGCCGATGCGGCGAAGCGGGCACCCGTGCTCGACGGACGTGGCCAGTCGTACGGCGCGACCAGCGGCAACGAAGCAGAGCCGCCGATGATGTGGAACGCGAACTATGCGGGCCCCGGCTTCTACGGCTTCCAGACCTACAGCAAGACGCCACTGATGCTCAGCGCACTGGGCGGCGTGGTGGGTGACAGTGCGGTGCAACGCGCCACGCGCGAGTGGGCGAAGGCGTGGATGTTCAAGCATCCGTCGCCGTGGGACTACATGTTCTTCATGAACAACGCGCTCGGCCGGGACTTGGGATGGTTCTGGAACTACTGGCTGTTCACCACGGAGAGTGTGGATGCGCGAATCGTGTCGGTAAAGAGCGCCGGTATCCGCACCTCGGTGGTGGTGGCGCAGGATGGGCAGATGCCCGCGCCGATCGTGCTCGATGTGAAGTTCGCCGCGACAGGCCCCGCGCTGCGTCCGATGAAGAACGCGGTGATGTTGGACAGCGTGACCGCGCGCGTGACCTATCCGGTGGACGTGTGGTTCACGGGACGGCGGGCGTACACGGCGGATCTGATGTTCGGCGGGCGAAAAATCGAATCGATCACGTTGGACGCACAGCGGCGGTTTCCCGACCGGAGTCCTGCCGACAACGTGTGGACGAGCGGGGCGGGCGGGCAACCGCGCTGACCATGCGCTCGGCCGGGCGGAGGCGCGAAGGTACCCGCTTATTCGCGTGCCCCACACAACGCCTCGTCGCTCACCAGCAGCGGCGGCGCTGACGTATTTGGCAATGGTTCAGCGGGCGTCCACGTGATGCCGTCGCGAAACGTCTCGGGGAATTCCGAGGCCGGCGTCCAACGTTCGACGCTTCGCGTGTCCTGATCGAAAAGCCAGAGCTCGCCCACCTCATGTGAGAGATACGTCGGTCGCTTGCGATGGCGAGCCACGTCGTTTCACTGACGTGCACCCCGCCTGGCGCGAGCACGGTCCAGCCGGTGTGTGCGTGACGCCACAGCACCGTGAGACCGCAGAGATCGGCTACGATCTACACGGTGCGATCGAGGCTCGGCGAGTGATAGTAATCGCGTATCCGGCATGGCCATACGGTCAGTTCGGCGAGGGGAGTGCGCGAGGGGCGAACATCCGCCGAGGATAGCAAACGGGTGGGCAGACGCGTCACCATCGCGCCGCTGCCGGTGATCCAGCGCAACGCGGACGGCTTGAGTACCCGTTGGCGAATCTCAAAGAATCTCACCGCTTGACCAATCCGTTCGCGTGCAGTACGATGATCTGACAACTCAGCCCGTGGTCTTTTGCCGCCTATTGCCGCCACGTAAAACAACGAGCTAAAACGCGAATGCCCGGCGGCTTTCGTTGCCGGGTTTTTTTCGTGTACGGACGGCGTTACCGCAGCCGGAGCAATGTCATGTCTCGACGTCCAATTGCGATCTATCACGAGCACCCCGATTGGTTCCGCCCGCTCTTTGCTGAGCTCGACAAGCGCGGCATTCCGTTCGAGCGGCTCGACGCGGCCGCGCACTGCTTCGATCCCTCCGAGACCACTGTTCCGTGGTCGCTGGTGTTCAACCGGGCCAGTCCGTCAGCCTACCTGCGCGGCCACGCACACAGCACGTTCCATACGCTTCATTGGCTGCGTCACCTCGCGCAGCTGGGTGTGCCCGTGGTCAACGGCGCCGACGCCTACGCATTGGAACTATCCAAGGCCACGCAGCTCGATCTGCTGCGCCAGCTGGGGCTGCCTTATCCCACGGCGCGCGTCATCAACCACGCGTCACGCGCCATCGACGCCGCCACGGGGTTTCGCTATCCCGTGCTCGTGAAGGCGAACGTCGGCGGCAGCGGGGCGGGAATTGTGCGCTACGACACACCGGAGTTGCTCGCTGCGGCGGTCGCCGAGGGCTCGGTGGATCTCGGCGTAGACGGCACGGCCCTCGTACAGGAGGCCGCGCCGCTTCGTAACGGGCACATTACGCGTGTAGAAACGCTTGGTGGCAAATATCTGTACGCCATCAACGTCTATCCGCCGCAGGATTCATTTGACCTGTGCCCTGCCGACGCTTGCCAGACCACCAACGGCGTGGAGCTCGTTCGCGGTGCCTGCGCGATCGATGCACCGAAGACGGGTATGCGCGTGGAAGGCACCACGCCCTCGGACGAGATCATCGCGCAGGTCGAGCGCATCTCGCGTGCAGCCAACATCGATGTGGGTGGGATCGAGTTCCTCGTGGACGACCGCGACGGCCGGCACTATTTCTACGACATCAACGCGCTGTCGAACTTCGTGGCTGATGCGCCGAACGTTATCGGCTTCGATCCGTTCGTGAAGCTGGTCGACTATCTCGAGACGCGCATCGACACGGCCGAATCGCAGGCGACCGTCCGCCCGGATGTGCTCGCGGAAGTTCGCGAAACGGCGCTGGTGGGATGATGCGTTTCGGTTACTGGCTCCCGGTGTTCGGCGGTTGGCTGCGCAACGTACCCGATGAGGGCATGGATGCCTCGTGGCCGTATGTACAGCGGCTTGCGCGTCGCAGCGAGGAGATCGGCTACGATCTCACGCTCATCGCCGAACTGTTCCTCAATGATATCAAAGGCGTGCACGCGCCTGCACTGGATGCGTGGAGCACCGCGGCGGCACTTGCCGCAGTCACTACACGCCTCGAGTTGATGGTGGCCGTTCGCCCTACGTTTCATCATCCCGCCGCATTGGCCAAGCAGGCGGCCAACATCGATCACATCAGCAACGGACGACTGTCGCTCAACGTGGTCTCATCGTGGTGGAAGGACGAAGCGCGACGTTACGGCACCACGTTTGATGAGCATGACGATCGCTATGCGCGCACTGCGGAATGGCTCGACGTGTTGCACGGGGCGTGGCGCGATCCGTCGCTCACCTATCAGGGCAAGTATTATCAAGTCGACGAACTGATCGTCGAGCCCAAGCCGGTCGCAAGTTGGTCACGCCCACATCCGGTGCTCTATGCTGGCGGTGAGTCGGACGCGGCCAAGTCGCTTATCGCCACGCAGTGTGACGCGTACGTCATGCACGGCGACCCGGCCGAGCGTGTGGCACCCAAGATTGCCGGCATGCGCGAGCGACGCGAACGCGCGGGACTGCGCCCGATGCAATTTGGCGTGGCGGCGTACGCCATTGTGCGCGACACCGAGGCCGAAGCGCAGCGCGAACTCGAGCGCATTACCAACGTGCAACCCGGATCTGCGGGGTACGCCAACTACCGCGACTGGATCGGCAACACGCAGCTGGATCAGCAGGTGTCGTTGCACGACTACTCTGTCTCAAACCGGGGGTTGCGCGCGAATCTCGTAGGCACGCCGGAGCAGGTGGCGGATCGGGTGCGCGAACTCGAAGCGGCGGGTGTCGGCCTGTTGCTGCTGCAGTGCAGTCCGCAACTCGAAGAGATGGAACGCTTCGCCGAACAGGTGATGCCGTTGGTCGCGCGGCGCGCGGTCGCCGCCTAACGTTCGCGCGGCGGCACCAGGCACGACATCGGAACGCAGAGCACGAGTCTGCGTTCCGATGCGCGTGGGGTGCTGTGCTTACGGGACGAGGGCGACCTGACCGCGCACTTCACCGCCCGGGTTCGCGTCCGTGTGCAGATTCACATAAATGCCACCCGCCCGCATCTGGTCAACAAGGGCGGACAGCGGCTGGTTGGCAAGGGTACCGACCAGATTCGCCGCCGTAATAAACTGCTTCCCGATGCGGCCGTTCTGCGGTCCTGCAAGCGTCGGCGCATCCACCAGGAAGGCGACCACGGCACCATTGGCGCCACGCGCGCCGGTGTGGAAGTGCCCGAAGCGAATGTTCGACAGCCCGTTAACCGCGACATTCACGAACAGCGTGTCGTTCGTCCGGCTGAGTGTGAACTCACTCGTGCCCGTGGCTGTCGAGGTCACCGGCGGGACTTCCTCGGTGCCAATGAGCGTGGCGCGGAACTTCACCAACGGGGTCGGCGTCGGGGCCGCCGCATCATCGTCGCCGCAGGCGGCGAGCACGCTACCAACAACGAGCACACCAACAACGGCGCGCGTGGAACGGGCCAGGCGAAACAGCGAGCGATGCATCGTCATTGGGAAGGGCGCTGGAAGGAGGAGGGATGAATTACCTTCGCAGTAAAGAAGGAACCCTCGTGCCGCGTTCCAAGTCCGCGTTCCAGCGCCGCGCCAGTCCGATTCGGTCATCGTGCAGCGGTTGCCGTTGCTGTCACGGCGCTGCCGGACCCGGAGCGCGCCGGCGTCACCGGAACAACGCAAGCGACTTGATGACGACCTGCCCGACACCCCACGCCGACGGTACGAGCACCACCAGCCAGGCAAGGATCAGCCGTACCCACTGTCGCGGGTTTGCCGGCGTGAGGCGGCTCTCGCGGAGATCGGCGGTCATGCGACACGCTCCCGCGGCTGCGTGGTGCGTGCCGTCTCCGGCGTGGTGACGATCGGTCGTAACCGCCACGCGGCGGCAAGGCCTGCCAACAGCAGGGCGGCCATCACATACATGGTCACGCCGTAGGCATCGTTTCGCGGTACGCCGGCGGCGATGCGGTACTCGCGCACGTAGTTCACGAGCACCGGCCCAATGATCCCCGCGGTGGACCAGGCGGTGAGCAGCCGACCGTGAATGGCCCCCACTTCTTGCGTGCCAAACAGGTCGCGCAGGTAGGCGGGGATGGTCGCGAATCCGCCGCCGTACATCGTCAGAACGAGCACGAATGCACCGACAAACAGTGCCACACTACCGGTGCGCCCGATCGTCGGAATTGTCGCATACAGCACGCTGCCAACGGCAAAGAAGATGAGGTACGTCGCGCGACGACCGATGTGATCGGACAGCGACGACCAGATGAAGCGACCGCACAGGTTGGCCAGACTTAGCAACCCGACGAATCCGGCTGCCGCCTCGACGCCAACGCGCCCCGGAAACGTCTCCTGAATCATCGCCGACGCCTGTCCAAGCACACCAATCCCCGCGGTCACATTGGTACAAAGCATCACCCAGAGCAGCCAGAACTGCGGCGTGCGCACGGCCTCGCGCGCCGTCATCGACACGACCGGTGGTGCGCGGCGCGCCGTTACCCGGTCCGTTGCGCCAGGCGGCGACCATCCCGCCGGCGGAATGCGCACGCTGAACGCACCAAAGAGCATCAGTGCGAAATAGAGCACACCGAGCGCCATGAACGTCTCCGCCACGCCCGCCGAACTGTCGGTGCGGAACCGTGCCATCAGCGCCACCGAAAGCGGTGAGGCGATCATGGCGCCGCCACCGAACCCCATAATGGCCAAACCCGTGGCCATCCCCGGTCGATCGGGGAACCACTTGATCAGCGTGGACACCGGCGAGATGTAGCCGATGCCCAACCCGACGCCGCCGAGCGCGCCGTAACCCAGAAGCAACAGCCAGAACTGGTGTGTGGCTATGCCCGCGGCGCCCACGAAAAATCCACTGGCAAAGCACACGGCGGCGGTGACCATCGCCCTGCGTGGCCCTACGCGCTCCAGCCAACCGCCGAACAGCGCCGCCGACAAGCCGAGCGCCACGATCGCGGTGCTGAAGACCCAGCCGATCTGACTGACGCTCCAGTCGTCGGGCGCCGCGGTCGTGCCGCCGAGCAATCGCGAAAGCGGTAGGTTGAACACGCTGAAGGCATACGCCTGACCGATCGCCAGATGAATCGCCAGTGCACTCGGCGGGACGCGCCACCTGTCGTAGTGAGCGGGCGCGACTGAACGGGAACGATCGAGCAGCGACATAGGCGAGGTTCGGGGAGAATGAAGCGACCATGCGGTGAGCACGGTTGGCGTCGCTTGAGATAAGATGTAGCCTAACAACGATGCGCGACGACCGGTTCGCGCGTGCGTGCGTCCCTCTGGCCAACCGTCCACGTCTCATGCCGATTCGCTCACCCGCTCGCCGTCTCATCCTGACCTCCTGTGCGGCCGCCACGTTCGGCCTTGCGTTCGCGCACGACGGGCTGGCCCAAGGAGCGGCGCGCCCGGCGTCACCGACCGCAGCGCGCGTGGCCGCCTTTCGCGTCGAGGAAACGACGATCGCCGCCGTGCATGCAGCGTTCCGCGCGCGTACGCTCACCTGTCACGCGCTGGTGCAACGGTATCTCGATCGTATCGCGGCATACGACCAACGAGGTCCGGCAATCAATGCACTCGTGACCGTCAACCCTGCGGCGCTCACCGTGGCCGACTCACTCGACCGACAATACGCGCGCTCGGGCCCAGTGGGCTCGCTGCACTGCATTCCCATGATCGTGAAGGACAATTTCGAAACGCGCGATCTGCAAACGACCGCGGGGTCGCTGTCGCTGGAGGGGTGGATGCCGGCGCAAGACGCGACCATGGTCGCGCGCGTGCGCGCCGCTGGCGCAATCGTCTTGGCGAAGTCGAATCTCGCCGAATGGGCGTTCACGCCGTACGAAACCGTGAGCTCGATTCTTCCCGGCTATACGCGCAATCCGTACGCGCTCGACCGGGTCACGGCCGGGTCGAGTGGTGGCACCGCAGCCGCGGTGGCGGCAAACTTTGGCGAGATTGGCCTGGGCACCGATACCGGCAACTCGATCCGCGGGCCATCGGCGCATCAGGCACTGGTTGGCATACGCTCCACCATGGGACTGACGTCGCGTGCCGGCGTGGTGCCGCTGAATGCGGTAGCGGATATCGCCGGACCGATGGGGCGCACCGTCGCCGACGCGGTGGCGGTGTTCGATGTCATTGCGGCAAGCGATCCGGCCGACACAGTCACTACGCAAGCTGACGCCAAGCGCGACCGCGACTACCGTGCGTCGTTGGTGCCGGGCGGCCTCAAGGGCGCGCGCATCGGCGTTCTGCGGCAAGCGTACGAGCGGCCGACACTCGACGCCGAAGTGAACACCATTTTTCTGCGAGCGCTCGACGACCTGCGCAAGCAGGGCGCGATCATCGTCGATCCCGCGCGCGTCGATTCGCTTGACGCGATTCAGCGCGGGCAGCGTGGCGGCTGTAATCGCTTCAAGGCCGATCTCGAACGCTACTTCGCGGCGCGCGGGGCAAATGCACCCGTCAAAACGATCGACGAAATCGTACGCTCCCGTCGCTTTCACCCGACGGTTGAGCAACGGCTGCGTGACGCCGCGCAGTCCACCGAGCCACCCGAATCAAGCGTCGGCTGCGTGAGTCGTGAATCGGTGCGCGCCGCACTGCGCATTGCCGTGACGCAGATGATGGACTCGCTGCAACTCGACGCGTTGGTGCACCCCACGTGGAGCAACCCCCCGCGACGTATCGGCGACCTGAATACGCCGCACGGCGACAACAGCCAGCTCTTCTCGCCGAGCACGGGATTTCCCGCCGTGACGGTGCCGATGGGATACACACGCGACAACACACTGCCGGCCGGCATCACATTTTTCGGACGTGCGTGGAGCGAGTCAACGCTGTTCAGGTTGGCATTCGGCTACGAGCAGGCCACGAAGCACCGCCGTGCCCCGGCGACTACGCCGACGCTCGCCCGGCGGTGATATTGCACACGACACGTTGACGAGTCGCAACCGCACATGACGAGAGAGCAGACGATGCCGCGTATTGCCGTGCTGGGAATGGGGCTGCTGGGAACCGGATTCGCCGAAGGGCTGCTGTCGCGCGGCGGCGCGCAGGTGGTCGTGTGGAACCGTACCCGCGCCAAGGCCGATGCGCTGGCTCCGCTTGGCGCCATCGTCGCGGAGACGGCGGCGGAGGCAGTGCAGGGCGCGGACCGCGTGCATCTGGTTCTGCTCGACGACGATGTCGTGGATGCCACGCTCGCCGAGTGCCTCCAGACGATCGGTCCGGATACGGTCATCGTCGATCACACCACCACGCTGCCGCTTCGCACGGCCGAGCGCGCCGCCTCGCTGGATGCGGCCGGGCGACACTATTTGCACGCGCCGGTGATGATGGGCCCCGCTGCGGCGCGCGATGCAAAGGGGATCATGCTCGTCGCGGGACCGTCAACGCGATTCGCGCGCGTGCGCGCTGATCTGGCCGTGATGACCGGCGAACTCTGGCACGTAGGCGAGCGCCCGGACTTGGCCGCTGTGTACAAGCTCTTCGGCAACGCGACCATCCTGTCGCTGGTGGGCGTGCAGGCCGACGTCATGCACCTGGCCGATGCGACCGGCGTAACGCGCGACGGTGCGCTGCAGATGCTCTCCAAACTCACCATCAGTGCGCACGGTGGCATTCGGGGCCAGATGATGACCACCGACACGTATGCGCCGCCGTCTTTCACACTCGAGGTGGCCCGCAAGGACCTTCGCCTGATGCTCGCCACGGCGGGCACCGAGCCGGTTCCCATGCTGCACGCACTGGCCGGCCGGATGGACACGATGCTCGCCGCCGGCGAGGGCGCGAAGGACGTCTCGGTGCTGGCGAAGCGAGGGCCGTAGGCTCGTTCCAGAAGCGAGCATATAGTCGCTGACTGGCGAACACCCGGAATATCTATAAAGTTAACGTATGGATACCGGACTGCTGCGCTCGTTCGTTGAAACGGCGGATGCCGGGTCGGTCAGTCGGGCAGCTCGGCGGCTGGAGATCTCGCAGCCGTCGCTGAGTGTGCAACTGAAGCGACTCGAGGACTACCTCACCGTGAGGCTGTTCGACCGACACGGACGGGGCATTGCGCTCACTGACGCCGGTCGAATGTTGCTCCCGCGTGCGCGGCGCATTCTCGACGAGATCCGAGTCACCGAAGAGTCGCTCCGTCGTGAAGCCACGGCGGGGCAGGGGACGATTCTCGTGGGCGCGATCCCGACGATTGCGTCGTATCTGCTTCCCGCTGCGCTCGAGGAGCTCCGGAGCGTTTACCCGGAGGCCAAAGTCGAGTTGCGCGAGGACTATTCAGCGCAACTTGCGGATGCCTTGGGAGACAATCTCCTCGACTTCGCGATCGTTGCCTCCCCGTATACGTACGACACCGTCGAACTCGAACCGCTTGGCACGGACGCGCTGCTCGTTGCGGTACCAAGCGGACACCCCGCGGCGCGGACGGGTCGCATCACGCTTGAGGCACTGCGCGTGGACGACACGGTCACACTGGATCGTGCGCACTGTCTCGGCGAGCAGATCGCGGGCTTCTGCAGCAGCCGTTCGGTCGCACCGAATGTCACCTGTCGCACCGCGCAGCTTTCGACAGTGTTCGCCATGGTCGCGGCCGGGATTGGCGTGTCGATCGTTCCCGCCATGGCCGCGCGTGCCTACACCGATGCGCGCCACGTCTTCGTCCCCATCGACGGCATGCCATTGGAGCGGGAGATCGTGGTGGCATGGCGTCGGGATCGCACGCGCTCGCCGCTGGCGAAGGCGTTTGTCGAGATGATCCGCCGTCAGCTGGAATAGTAGGCCGCGTTTTCTTCGACGTAGCCGTTGGTCAGGTCGCAGCCGTACACGCGTGCCGCGCCGTCACCCACACCGAGTGTGACGTGCAGATCAACGACATCGCGCGCCAAGGTGTCCCGTACCACGGCATCGTCGAACGGCAAGCGCTCGCCGGCGCGCACCACCTGAAACCCGTTGATATGTGCGTCCGTGCGCGCGGGCACGATGGTGCAGTCGAAGCACTTGCCGACGGCCATGAGCAAGCGGCCCACATTCGGGTCCGCGCCGTGTACCATCGTCTTCACCAGCGGCGAATTGACGATCGACTTGGCTACGACATGCGCTTCGGTGTCATTGAGCGCACCGTCAACCGACACCCGAATGAGACGCGTCGCGCCTTCACCATCACGCGCCAGTACTTCGGTCATGCGCACACACCCTGCGCGGAGGGTGTCGTAGAACGCGTCGGCGTCGACCACGCCCGCCATGCCGTTGGCCATCAGCACG
The DNA here is from genome assembly GCA_038234895.1 of Gemmatimonadales bacterium. GTDB lineage: Bacteria > Gemmatimonadota > Gemmatimonadetes > Gemmatimonadales > Gemmatimonadaceae > Gemmatimonas. Next base: position 1,068 of record JBBQSM010000005.1, on the reverse strand, counting down.
CACGTGTCCGAGGTGCTCGTATCGGTGTCCACGCTCAATACGTTGAACGAGTCGCGCACCGCACGCCGCAGCATGGCGTCGAGTGCGGGGGCGTCGAACGCGGCATCGGTGAAGATGTACGACAGCATGGTTGCCATGTTCGGTTCGATCATACCCGACCCTTTCGCCACCCAGGTGATGGTGGCCGCACCCACTGAGGCCGACATCGCCTTCGGGTGCGTATCGGTGGTCATGATTCCTTCCGCGCCCACGATCGGATTGTCCTGCAGTTCGCTTGTCATTCCCACGACGCCGCGCTCGATCTTTTCGATGGGCAGCGGCACGCCGATGACGCCGGTCGAACTCACGAGCACCAGATCGGCCGTGGTGCCCAGCTCCTGTGCCGCCGCGGTCGCCATGCGACGCGCGTTCTCCACGCCGGCCGTTCCGGTGGCCACGTTACTCACCTTGCTGTTCGCGATGATCGCGCGCAGTCGACCGCCACGCATCGTTTCGCGGCCGAGGATGACCGGTGCGCCTGGAAAGTGATTGCGTGTGAAGACGGCGGCCGCGGCCGCATCGATCTCGCTGGCAAAGAGCGTCAGGTCGCGCGCGGTCGGCTTAAGGCCAACGTTGCGACTGGCGCAGCGGAAACCACGCGGAAAGACCGGCGTGGCGTGAAAGGCGGGCAGGGTGGTGTCGGGCATCCGTGAAAGTTGAGGAAGCGCGACTCGGCGCGCCAGTTGGAGTACATTCCTCTCCATGTCTCGTTCTCCGAAGTCTCGGCTCCACCGCAGCTCTCATCTCCGTGACGTGCTGGCCGTGGGTGCGGCTCTGGGTGCGACGCTCGCGCTTGGTACGCCGCTGTTGGCGCAGCAGGTGCGCCCGCCCATTCAGGTTGCGCCGCCGCCGCGCCCCGTGGCCGACACCTCGATCTTTGCGCCACTTGTGTTGCCCACCGCCAACGAGCAGCGTGCCGGCAGCGGCGCGCCCGGCTCGCGCTACTGGCAAAACCGCGCGGACTACACACTCGCCGCCACGCTCGACACCACGGCACGAACGGTTCGCGGCGAGATGACGCTGCGCTAC
>JBBQSM010000004.1:0-71793 GCA_038234895.1 Gemmatimonadales bacterium | reverse complement strand
GCGCAACTGCTGACGCAAATAGAACTCGCGCTGGTGCTGCTCGATCTTGATCTCGGTCTGCTTCTTCACATCGTCCATCACCCGTGCGCGCGCGACTTCACGTTCGAGTCGCGAGAGGATAAAGCGGATGCGTTGCCCGATGTCGAGCCGCTGCAGCACTTCTTCCTTGTCCGAGATCCGCAGATTCATATTCGTCGCGGCCAGATCGGCAAAGCGACCCGGATCGGAGACGTTCATTTTCAGGATCTGTGGCACTTCGCTCGGAATGCGATCGACCAGATCGGCGAGCGTCTCCGCTGCGGCCACGGTCCGCGCCACCAACTCGTCAAGTTCGTTCGGGTCCGCCGGCGTTTCCTTGGCACCTTGAATCTGCGCCACGGCAAAGGGCATGACCTGATCCACCGCATCGATGGTGATGCGCCGCAGCCCCTGCAGCGTGATCTGCACCGTCTCGCCCGGCAGGTTGATGCGCTCGTGCACACGCGCCGCGACACCCACCCGTCCCACAAAGGCATGCGGATCGATCGCGTCGTCGTTTTCGGCGGCTGCCACCACCAGCGCCACAATGAGCCCTGATTCCTCGTGCGCCCGCAAAAGCGCCAGGTTCTCCGGTGCCCCCATTTGCACCGCGATGGTACCCAGCGGAAACACGATCGTGGACCGCAGCGCCATGAGGGGCAGGGTCGGCGGCAGCTCAGCGCGAAGGATTTCCTCCTTGCGCTGGCCACGGGGCATCGAAATAGTCGGGAAGCGGGCGGGCGACTTCGACACGGGAGGCGGGCGAGAGGAACACGGCACGGGAAGGCGAGGGCTCATGACGTCGGGCCCCCGGCCACACCAAGTCTCGGTAGATGAACGCGTCAGCTAACCGTCGGTGCCAATCTAGTGACGGCGGACCCCTCGGCAACTTTCGCCGCGGGGCGAGGTTGTGACCGTCGTCGCCTGCCGTTAGCGTTTTACGTCTATGTTCGACGAGCTCTCAGACAAACTCGGCAACGTCTTCGCGAAGCTTCGCGGGCGTGGCGTGCTCACCGACGCTGACATCAAGGAAGGACTGCGCGAAGTTCGGCGCGTCCTGCTTGAAGCAGACGTCAACTTTTCGCTCACGCGTGAGTTCCTCGAGCGCGTCGAAAAGAAGGCCGTCGGCGTGTTGCAGATCAAGACGATCCAGCCGGCGCAGCAGCTGGTCAAGATCGTTCACGACGAACTCACGGCGATGCTCGGCGAGCGTCGTGAGGGGCTCAAGGTCAGCACCGTACCGCCCACCATCGTGATGATGGTCGGGTTGCAAGGCTCGGGTAAGACGACCACGGCCGCCAAGTTGGCGCGACGACTGGTCGCGGAGTCCAAGAGCACGCGACTGGTCGCGGCCGACGTGTATCGTCCCGCCGCCATCGATCAGCTGGAGACGCTCGGCGAACAGCTCAATGTCCCCGTCTACGCCGATCGCACCACGCAGGACGTGGTCAAGATTGCCAAAGCGGGCATCGATCAGGGCATGCGGGCACGCGATCGGGTCGTAATTGTCGATACGGCAGGTCGTTTGCAAATCGACGCCGACATGATGGACGAGCTGAAGCGGCTCAAGGCGGCGATCAAGCCCGACGAGATCCTGTTCGTGGCCGACGGCATGACCGGTCAGGAAGCGGTCAAAATCGCGCAGGGCTTCGACGAAGCGCTGAACATCACTGGCGTGATTCTCACCAAGCTCGACGGCGATGCGCGCGGTGGCGCGGCGCTCTCGATCTATGGCGTCCTCAAGAAGCCGATCAAGTACATCGGTGTGGGTGAGAAGGTCGATGCGCTTGAGGAGTTCCATCCCGAGCGTATGGCCGGCCGCATTCTCCAGATGGGCGACATTGTGTCGCTTGTTGAGAAGGCGCAGGAATCGTTCGACGCCGTTGAAGCGAAGAAGCTCGAGAAAAAGGTCCGCAAGGAAGGCATGGACCTCGAGGACTTCTTGTCGGCGATGCGTCAGATGCAGAAGCTCGGTCCATTTGAGAATCTCCTCAAGCTCTTGCCGGGCGTAAACAGCAAGATGCTGAAGGACGTGAAGATGGACCCCAAGCGTCTCAAGCACATCGAAGCCATCGTGCTGTCCATGACGCCGCAGGAACGCAAGAAGCCCGAGATCCTCAACGGCTCACGTCGGGCGCGCATTGCCAAGGGGTGCGGCCGCCCGGTCAGCGAAGTGAACAAGCTGCTGGAGCAGTTCCGCGAGATGCAGAAGATGATGAAAAAGATGAGTGGCGGCGCGGGCGGAAAAGGCGGCGGCGGTATGCCGCGGCTTCCGTTTGGTGGTGGTGGCGGCATGTTCGGGATGCGCTAGCCCACGCCGGTGACGCAGTGGTTATGTCGCGGCGCGTCACGCAGTCGAACTGACTATCTCGTCCACAAAAGAATCACGCACCGCGCCTGCCGAAATGCCGCGCGATACTCGTTGGGGATTTGCGCCGGACTGGCGTAGACCTCCATCCCCTCGATCCAGTGCTGCGGGATCTGGTCCAGCGGCGACGGGAGCGGCATCGCCGAGCCGTTTTGCGCCGCCTCCTGCGGCGCTCGTGCTGCAGCTGCAGCGGCCACGCCCGGCGACTTGCTTTGCAACTGCGCCACCGTGGTGCGCTCTGGTGTGGGCGGATCCTCTGTGGCCTGCCGAGCCATCAGCACACCGTCGAGAAAAATGACGCCGTCGTGGCACCGGCTGGCGCGCGAGCTCATGCGTCGCAGCATCTGCCCCAGGTCAATGACGTGCGCGTTTTCGAGATCGGCCCGCGTGATGAACTGCCCCTTCGGAGCGCCGGAGTGGAGTTTGCGATTGCCGAAGCCCGTGGCGGCCAGACGCGGGGAGATGCCATCGGCCCGAACGACAACGGGAGCGAGCGCCACCAGACTGCCGCGCATTTCGATCGCCAACGGAGAGTCGTGGGCAATGGGCAGTTCCACCGGCACCATCAACGGCTCGAAACCCAGGCGTCTCAGCCGTAACAGATACGAACCGGAGCGGAACTCCTCAAAATGAAAGCGCCCCTGAATGTCCGTGACGGTCTGCATTCCGGTGCCCAGCGCAACCACCACCACATCGGGCACCGGGGCGCCGCTGCTGTCTTCCACGGTGCCGAAGAGGGCCCGGGCGCCCGGGCTGGACGGTGGTGCTTCCGGGAACGCCAACGCGGCCTGCGCCAGAGTCGGAAGCGCGAGGAACAGAAACACGGCGAGCACCACACGCGGGGTGTTCATGTGGGCAATTCTCACCGACGCCGGCCGGACCGCAAGAGATACGCACTCAGCGTTGCCAAGCCAGTAGCGCGCATGCACAGGGATGGATTACTTTTTAAGGCTGTATCGCGGCGGCATGGGTTACTCGTTTGCACGAGTCGCTCCGAGCCACCGCCCCGAGTGCGGACCGGAATCGCCGGCCCCGCGAGGAGCTTGGGAAGGTAGTCCAACCCCGTCATGGGATGCACCGATGGCCGTCAAGATCCGTCTCCGCCGCGAAGGCCGGAAAAAGACCCCGATGTACCGTATTGTTGTCGCCGACTCGCAGAGCCCCCGTGACGGGCGTTTCATTGAGATCATTGGCCAGTATCAGCCGCGCTTTGGCGGCGAGAACGCCATCAACCTGCAGCTCGATCGCGTCAGCTATTGGCTGAACGTCGGCGCGCAGCCCACGGACACGGTGCGCTCGCTGCTTCGTCGTGCCGGCGTGCTCAAGGAGCGCCATGAGGCGCGTCTGGAAGCCAAGGGTGTGTCGTTCAAGAAGGTCGCCGCTGCGAACGCGGCCTCCAACGCCGCCACCGGTGGAACTCCGGCCAAGGTCGAAGAGCTCACGCCGCCGCCGGGTCCGGTGGTCATGCTGACGGACGACGCCGATCGCGCGGAGTCCTGAGCTGGACGAATTGATCGTCGTCGGGCAGGTGCGTCGCGCGCATGGCGTGCGCGGCGCTCTGGCCGTCGAACCGATGGTCGATGCGCCGGATGCGATTTTCGCGTCCGGCGCTGTGATTATTGCCGGTGACCGCCACGGCAAGCCGGCGCCCGAAGGCGAGCTGCACATCGAAGACGGCCGTCCCATGAATCGCGACTGGTTGGTCAAGGTGCGAGAGATCGGCGATCGCGACGCCGCCGACGTCTGGCGTGGCCGCTATCTGCTCGTGCCGCAATCGCAGCTCCCCCAACCGGCCGAGGACGAGGTCTATATTCAAGCCCTCATCGGTATGCGCGTCGAAGTCGAAGGGCAGGGGCTCGTGGGGCATGTGCGCGATGTGTACGACGCGCCGCAGGGACTGCTCATCGAGGTGCAGACGGACACTGGCAAGCCGCTGGTGCCGTGGCGCCCCGAAATCGTTTCGCGCGTGGATGAACCGACGCGCACGATCATCCTCAAGCCGCTCGACGGGCTGCTGGAATAGCGTCCCGTTCGACGGGACTTTGCGATCATGCTGCGCATCAACGTCGTGACGATCTTCCCGGACTTCTTTGCCGGTCCGCTCTCGCTCAGCATTCCGGCGCGCGCGGCGGGTGTCGGCGGGGTGTCGTACAACGTCGTGGACTTGCGCTTGTTCACACACGACCGCCACCGCACGGTCGATGACTACCCGTTCGGCGGTGGGCCAGGCATGGTCATGAAACCCGCGCCATTCTTTGAAGCGGTCGAAACGATTGGTGCCGTCGCGCCCATCGTGTTGCTTTCGCCGCGCGGTCGCAAGTTCGTGCACGCCGACGCAGTACGCTTTGCCGCCGGCACGGAGCTCACGCTGCTCTGTGGGCACTACAAAGACGTGGACGAACGCGTCGCCCACCACCTCGCCACCGAAGAACTCTCACTCGGCGATTTCGTACTCAGCGGCGGCGAACCGGCGGCGCTGGCGATCATCGACGCCACCGTGCGTCTGCTGCCCGGTGCCATGAGTGATCTCGAAAGCGCACGCACCGACTCGTTCTACGATCGCGGCATCAGTGCGCCCAGCTACTCGCGGCCGGCGGAGTATCGCGGGCTTCGCGTGCCGGAGGTGCTGGTGGGTGGCGACCATGCGAAGGTGGCGGCGTGGAAGGACGCCGAGAGCTTGCGTCGCACACGCGAAGCAGAGGCGAGAGACCGCGCCGAATGGTTGGAGCGCGAGCGTGTGATCGCCGCGCGCGAGGAGGCTATCGCTTCCGAGGAGCGCGCTTTCGCTGAGAAGGCCGCTGAGAAGGCCGCGAAGAAGGCGAGGCGGAAGGGCGCGCAGGCGCGGGCGCGGACGGCGCCGCCGGCGGAGCCTCACGCATAGCCGGAATCTGATCGCGGTGATACACCGTGATCGCCGTGTCGTCGAATAGCCGGCGTGTCCCGCCCGTGGGCAGGGGGTGGTCGACGGCGTGCTCCACCGCAAAAATTCGCGCGAACGGCACCGCGCGCCACGAGTCGAGCAGGCGGTCGAGCATCTTCGAGTGGTACGGCGGGTCGACGAACACAATGTCGTAGCGATCGGCCTCGAGTGCGGCGGCGAAGGGCAGTGCGTCCTTCTTGAAAATGCGCGACTTTTTCTGCACGCCGAGGGCAGCGATGTTGGCCTTGAGCGCGTGGAGACTGGACGGCCGGAACTCGACGAAGTCCACGTACTTGGCGCCGCGCGACACCGCTTCGAGACCGAGCGCGCCCGTTCCCGCGAACAGATCGAGGATGCGCGCATCCTGCAGATCGGCGCCGAGCATGCCCACAAGGGCAGCGCGTACCTGCTCGCCGGTGGGACGCACGCGGAAGTCGTTGGGGGACGTGAGCTGACGGCCGGCGAACTTGCCTCCGACAATACGCATGATGAGCGCCGGTGAAGTGGTACGGCACAGTGGCCGGGCACAGAAGTGCGGGCGCCATTCAACGGCGATGGCAACACGCGAAGCATTGAAAGCTAGCGAGTGCAACGGCGGACGATGCGGGCATTGCTGATTCTGAACGTCCCCTTCACATTTGGGAGGTTCGTCGTGATCTGCCCTCTCTCCGTTCCACCCGAGACTTTCCATGTCGCCATTCCCGTACTTGGTGAAGGCGCATATCGCCACCGGCGCGGTCGGGCTCGTCCTCTTCTGGGTCGCGGTGTTGTCCCGTAAGGGAGGTTCCGCGCATAAGCAGTGGGGGCGCATCTTCGTCTACAGCATGCTCATCACGGGCTGCTTCGCGATCGGCATGGGGACTGCCACGATTCTCGACCCGGTCGGAACGCATCCCGATTTGCCGGACACCGTCATGGTCACTGGCATCTTCGGCTGGATGATGGTGTATCTCGCCATCCTGACGATCAGCCTCGCCTGGCACGGGCGGGGTGTGGTGGAGAACAAGCGCAACCACCTCGCGAATCGCGGCGTGTTCGACGTGTTCCTGCAGCTGCTCGTAATTGCGGCGGCCGTCAACTGCGCCGTTCAGGGCTTCTTGATCTCGCAACCGTTGATGATGGGCATCGCGGTGGTCGGTGTCGCGTCCGGGGTCACGAATCTCGTCTTCAGCTTCCGCACAACGCCGCCGAAGCACGGGTTCCTGCTGGAACACGTGAAGGCGCTCGTGGGCGCGGGCATCTCGGTGTACACCGCGTTCATGACCTTCGGGCTCGTCCGGTTGATGCCCGAACATGCGCTCAATCCGGCAACCTGGGCGATTCCGCTCACTGTTGGACTCGCGTTGATCATCTATCATCAATTCCAGATCCGGAAACAGCACGCACCCAAGGCGGCGGTGACGGGTGTGCGCGCGTGACTCGCGCCGGCCGCAGCCTGGTCGGCTTCGGCGCCTACGCGCTGTTCATGGGCGGCTTCTTGCTCGTCGCGCCCAACACGCTGCTCCTCCTGTTGCTCACCAAGCCCACCACTGAGCATTGGATTCGTTTGCTCGGTACGTCAGCGATAGTGCTCGGCACGTATTACATCGTTGCCGGTCGCCACGATCTTGCGGCCATGGCCCGTGCAAGCCTGTGGGGGCACGGCATCATGATCGTCAGTTTTGTCACGCTCGTGATGGTCGGCATCGCCCCGGTGCTCCTGCTTGGCATCGCCGGCAACGAAGCCGTTGGACTTGGTTGGACGTGGTGGGCACTGCGCGCAGACGCCCGCAGCGGCACGTAGTGTTTCCCGTCTCCACCCGGTCATGAGCCAGTCCACCCTGTACCGTCCGCCCGCGCCCTCCCCCATCTCGCCCGTTCGCAGTCTGCTGCGCATGATGTGGCGTCGTGAACGCAGTCTGCTGAGTCTTGTGCCGATCGACGCGTATCGGGAATTGACCATGGAAGTGGGGAAGACGCGGCGCGGCATCTTCCTGATCAATGAGCCGACGCTCGCCGCCCATGTGCTGAGTGATCCCGAGGGAATCTTTCCGAAGAGCGACCTCATGGTGGACGCGCTCGAGGATCTGGTGGGGGACGCGATGTTCGTGTCCAGCGGCGCGTTGTGGCGCAAACAACGGCGCATGATCGAGCCGTCGTTCTCGCATATGCGCATCAATCGCGCGTTCGGGCAGATGAAGGACGCGGTGGACACCCACGAGGCCTGGCTGGACGGACTTTGCGAGCAGGGGGAGTCGTATTCACTCGATCAGGCGATGGGACACCTGACGGCCGATGTCATCACCCGCACGATCTTCTCCACGCCGCTGAGCACCGGGGCCGCACACGACGTATTCGCCGCGTTCACGGTGTTCGAACGGACCGTGGCGAGCGTGAACATCAAGGCGCTGCTGCTCGATAAGGCGTGGTCGCGCACCAGGCAACCCGCGGTCGTGGTGGATGCCTGCCGACGCATTCGCCAGCACATTGGCGACATGCTCGATCCGCGACTCGCACCGGGAGCGCCGGTGCACGACGACATGGTCGCCTCGACGATCGCCGCGCGCGACCCCGAGACCGGCGAGCGCTTTTCGCGCGACGAGCTGGTGGACGAACTGGGCGTCTTCTTTCTCGCCGGCCATGAGACGAGCGCGAGTGTGCTGACCTGGGTGTTCTACCTGTTGGCGATGCAACCGCACGTGGTCGCCCGCATCCGCGCGGAAGTGGACGAGATGTGCGGCGACGGCCCCGTGGAGATCGAGCACGCCAAGCGCTTTGCGGTGGTGCGCGACGTGTTCCGTGAGACACTCCGGCTGTACGCGCCCATTACGTTCCTTCCCCGCGTGGCGCTGCAAGACACGACCGTGGGGCCGCATACGGTGAAGCGGGGCGCGATGCTGATGGTGGCGCCGTGGCTGATGCATCGCCATGAGAAGCTCTGGACGAACCCCGATCGCTTCGATCCGGATCGGTGGTCTGCCGAGCGATCGCATGAACTCACCCCCGGCGCCTACATTCCGTTCGGTGTCGGACCGCGCATCTGCGTCGGGGCCGCGTTCGCGACGCTCGAAGCCTCGTTGATCATCGCGCGGCTCGTGCGACGCTATGATTTCAACGTCGCGGGAGACGAGCCTGTCGTACCGGTGGCTCGGTTGACCACACGCCCGTTGCACGAGATCCAGATCCGCGCGCGTCGCCGCACGACTTGAGCGACGGCGCACCGCGCGCCATCAGCGTTGGTGACGGCGTTGGTTCGATGCGGACCTGCTACCGCGGTCGTGTTTCGCTGGCCCGGCCAATGAGATCGGCGACGATCTTGCCTGAGGAAATCACGCCAGGCAGCCCCGCGCCAGGATGGGATCCCGCGCCGCAGAAATACAGATTGGCAATATCCGGACTGCGGTTGTGCGGTCGCATGTAGGCCGACTGCATGAGGGTGGGTTCAATGCCGAAGGCACTGCCGTTGTAGCTGTTGAGCGTGTCCCGGAAGTAGCGAGGGTCGATGCGACGCTCCGTGACGATATGCGACTGCAAGTCCGGGAGGTACCGGTCCTCGAGGTATTGCATGATCAGGTCGCGATAGCGCTGCCCAACTACTTCCCAGTCGGCACCGCCGCCAAGATGCGGCACGGGCGACAGCACGTACCAGCAATCGTGTCCCGGAGGCGCAAGCGACGGATCGGTGGCCGTGGGGCGATGCAGGTAGAGCGAGAAATCATCAGACAAGAATTTCCGCTCAAACACATCCTCCAGCAATTCCTTGTAACGCTTCCCGAGAATGATTTCGTGATGCGCCGTGTCGGGGTAGAGTTTGTCGGTGCCGAAGTAGATGACGAACAGTGACATCGAGTGCCGATAGTTCGCGATGCGCGCGTCGCTCATGCTGGGGCGAGCCCACGCGGGCACCAGCCGGCGATAGCCCTCGGCGAGATCGCCGTTGCAGACGACCGTATCCGCAGCGAGACCCTCGCCGCTCACGAGACGAACCCCCGTCGTGCGCTTACTGGCGCGATCGACTTCGATCTCCGCCACTTCGCTGTTGAGTCGCACGGTGCCGCCGATGTCCTCAAAGAGCGTCACGAGACCTCGCACCAATGCTCCGGTGCCCCCCATCGCGAACAGCACGCCCCACTGTTGCTCGAGGCGATGAATGAGCGCGTACACGGACGAGGTGCTGTAGGGGTTGCCTCCTACCAGCAACGGGTGAAACGAAAACGTGCGCCGCAATCGATCGTCCGTGATGAAACGATTGACGTGTGCCGCGACCGATCGGTCTGCACGGAGTCGCACCAGATCGGGAATCACGCGTAAGAGTGAGCCCAGCGTCAGAAACGGCTTGTCGAGCAATGCCATTCCCACGTCGAAGATCGGCTCGATGCTCTTCAGCAGTCGCTCGTACCCGGCGACGTCCCGCTCGCCTCCGAAGGCGCGGATCTGGTCGAGCTGTTTGGCCTTGTCGCCGTTGTAGTGAAAAACGGTGCCGTCTTCGAAACGGATGTTGTAGAACGGGTCCAGCGGCACGAGCTGCACGTAGTCCGCCCGCTTTTTGCCCGCGATCTCGAAGAGTTCGTCAATCACCCAAGGAGCGGTGATGATGGTGGGGCCCGCATCGAAAGTGAAACCGTCTTGCCTGAAGACGCGGGCTCGGCCCCCGGCCTGTTCCAGCTTCTCGACGATGGTGACCTGATGCCCGGTTGCCTGTAGGCGAATGGCCGCTGCCAAACCGCCGAAGCCACTGCCGATGACGATGCAACGCATGAATGGATGCCAAGGCGCACGGGAAGTCGCTGGGCGGACGCGCGCCCCGCAAGTTCAACGCCCCCAGAGGAGCGTCACGTGCCAAATGTGAAAGATCAGGGAAGCGAGTAGTGCGGTCGCGAAGGGCAATGCTGACCGCTTGATCCGCTTGACAAAGAACATCGCGGCCATGAGCGCCGCGCCTGCGCCGAGGAACGACATGAGTTGCACCGGTTCCGGCCCCTGCGCAGTGCGACGATGCCAGACCATCAGTACCGTGGCTTCGACGACGACCACCGCGAGCATGAAGACGATCATGCCGTCGGAAGCAAGAATCTCTCCGAGACGCGACATCTGCTGTCGGCCGAAGCGGGGCGGCGGCACGTCGGAGAACGGCAACGACGTGTCCGGCGCCCGTTTCCGGCGCACGTCGCCTGTGGTCGCGGCCGCGCGCCGCTTGCGACGCGGCTCAGCCACCGGTAACGGCGATGCGTCCAGCGCCGGCGGAGTAGAGTGGTGAATGACCGAGGTGCGCGATGCGGGCCTCGCCGCGCCATGCGGCATAGAGCGGCAACCCCATTGCAACCGTACCAAGCACGCCCGCAAGCACCATGTTCCAGCGGAAGCAGATCATGATGGGCAGGATGCCGTTCGCGAGATAGAGTGCCATCGGGAACCGGTGGGGCGATACGCGTGCTGCCCAAAGGGTCGGCGGAATGATTGCCAGCATCAGCCGCGCGACGAGGATCCCGGTCAGCAGCCAGCCGAGCAGATTGGTGAGCGGCATCTCGAAGTAGTAGCCCGTGCCGAGCAGCCGGCTGTACCACGGTGCGTTGGAGAGGTCCGGGTTGTGCCAGAGCCAGTGTGTGGTTTTGACCATGGCCGGGTCCATCGAGACGTCCCACGCCGTGAGGACGACGCCACCGACGAACGCCCACCACCATCGGCTCGTGCTGTCATCTTTGGCTGGCAAGAAGCGGCCGCAGATCCCGAGACAGGCCACGAGCATGTAGAACCACGACGTGGGAATGTTGAACGGTACGAGTCCCCCGATCAGGTACCCGAGCTGCGTGGTGTACGAATACGGACCGAACGGCAGTCCCGTAGCCGTGCCGGCAAGCTCCGCCCCGAGCGACACCACAAAGCTGACGGCGAAGGCGAGCCATGCAAGCCGCTGGCCAACCGCCCATATGAGAAAGGCCAACCCCGATACGGCGCCGATGACGACGGTCATTTGGCCGCCCCACGTAAAGCTGAACGCCATGATCCTGGCGTTCGATGGCGTGGTAAACCACGCCGGGATGGGGGGAACGAGAAAGGTCGCGAATGCAACGCCGGAGAAGGCGCTGAGGGCGAAATGCACGTAGAACGCGAGCAAAGCGACACGAAGCAGCGAGGACGCGCGTTCGTCGGGAGGTGTTGCCGAGGCGACAAGCATACGCCAGAATATGCGACGGCTGACGAGCGATGTGCAACTGAGGGAACGCGCAGCGGGAACTTCCACTGCAGCAGTGGATATTTCACCCAGTGATGGCAGGCGCGGTGTACACGGAAAGTGCGGGGTCGAGTGTCGAATGGGCGCTGCTGCCCGCGACAGAAACGTTCTTGAGCCGATGGGGTGCGACGATGATTCGAGCGATGATGGCGTTGAGTGCGGCGGCCGTGTTGGGCGGGGCAAGTGCACATGACGCGGTCGGCGGCGTGCGTGTCCCGACTGCCGCCTTGGACACGGCGTACTTTGCCGGCGGCTGCTTCTGGGGAGTCGAGGCGGTGTTCGAGCACGTGAAGGGCGTCACCGGGTCCGTTTCTGGCTATGCCGGTGGCAAAACAGTCAATCCAGACTACGAATCGGTCAGCGGGGGCGCCACGGGACATGCGGAGGCGGTAAAGGTCACCTTCGATCCGAGCGTGGTTTCGTATGCGACGCTGCTCAAGGTGTTCTTCACTGTCGCGCACGATCCTACCGAGCTCAATCGGCAAGGGCCGGACGTTGGCACGCAATATCGGTCGGCGATTTTTACCGCCAACGCGGAGCAGGCGAAGACGGCGAAAGCGGTGATTGCCGAGCTGACGAATGCGCGCACGTACGATCGGGCGATCGTGACGCAGGTGGCGCCGCTCTCGCGGTTCTTTGACGCCGAGGCGTACCATCAGGACTATCTCCCCCGGCACCTCACGCAGCCATACATCGTGTACAACGACCTGCCCAAACTCGACGCGCTCAAGAAGCAGTTTCCCTCGCTGTGGGTCACCACCGTGGCCAAGCGGTAAGCAGACTCAGCGGTGAAAGTGGGTTCGGCTGAATTTTCCGGCACTGAAACGGCGACTGGTCGATCCGGCAAACTAGGACGGTGGCGTCACGTTTTATTCTTGACGCTCCCGGTGATTCGGGTCACTTTTCGGTATGCAGTTTCGAAGTCGAGTCCAACTTTCGGTGCAGTGACGTGGATCCCACGGTCCGTGCGAAGACGAAGTCGCGATCGGCACAAGCATGCGGATCGCAGTACTGCAGGGTGAGACCGGCCAGCGTGCGACCGACGATGGTCCTGCTGCTCGGCGGCGTCTTAGCCGCTAGCGGCTGTGCGAGTCGCGGCGCCGGTGGTGCGTCGCGAGCGGCGGTGTCCACCGTCGCGGGCGATTCGCTGGCCATGCGGGCGGCAGCGCAGGAACGCGGAGCGGACAGCACCAATCGCGGTGCGCTCGGTGTCACGCCGTTCAGCGTCGTCAGCACCGATGAGCGCCTGGCCGCGCTGGGCTTCGCGTTGGCGGACTTGCTCGTGACGGATCTTTCGCGCAGCTCGCAGCTGCAGCTCGTGGAGCGTTCGAGGCTCGGCGATGTGCTGCGTGAACTCGAGTTGAACAAGAACGGGCGCGTCGATTCCACGTCGGCGCCACGAGTCGGTCGTCTCGTGCGCGCGCGCCGGCTCGTCTTGGGTTCCATCGATGCGCTACCCAATGGTGAGTTGCGCATGTCGGCGCGCATCGCCGACGTGGAGAGTGGTGTGCTCGAGCAGGCGTTGGACGGTCGCGCACCGTTAGCCAACATTCTCGCGGCCGAAAAGACCGTGGCCTTTCGGCTGTTCGATGCGCTTGGCGTGACGTTGACGCCAGCTGAACGCGCGCGTGTCGAAGCGGTGCCGCAGACCAATCTTGAATCGCTCTCGGCGTACGGTCGCGGCGTACAGGCGGAACTCGCCGGTGATCGCCGTCGCGCGCTCGAAGAGTACGAGCGGTCAATGCGGTACGCGCCCGGATTCGAAGCCGCCTCCGAGCGCGTGGCCGATTTGCGCGCGGCGGCGCGTGCCGCCGTGAATGCGCCGTCGCTGCTTCCCGGCGTGCGCGAGATCAGCGCACCGGAACTGGGGACCATCGATCGACTCAACCGCCCGCTCGACTTCATCACGTCGCTCACGCGCCCATCTGGCGGCGCCAGCGACCCGTCGTTTCCGAGCACCGTCGTCACGGTCGTCGTGACCGTGCGTCGTCCATGAGCGATGGGCCGCCTCGTATCGCGCCATCCGGTCGGGTCGGGGAGCGGGTCGCTCGCGGCATCACGGTGCTGTGCGGGCTGTTGCTCATGAACGCGCAACGGGCAAGCGCGCAGGAGCGCTTGGTTGGCAGTCGCGTCGCGGGCGCCGGGGTTGCGTTCGAAACCGTCCGCTTTTCCGGGTTGGGACTGCCGCAGACAGCGTTTGCCGGACTCGATTCGACCCGGTTACGCAGCGCACAGCAGTTCACGCTTCCCGTCACGGCGGCCACGCCGATCGGTACGCGCTGGCGCCTGGACGTAACATCGCTGTTCTCGCGCGGCACCGTGACCTACGCCGATCCAAGCGCGCCGCGCGGCGAACGGACGGCGACGCTATCGGGTCTGAGCGACGTGCGACTCCGCTTGAGCGGACGCGTGATCGGCGACGGACTCCTGCTGACCATCGGCCTCAATGCGCCGACCGGGCGCACGAGGCTCAGCACGCAGGAGTTCAGCACGCTGCGGGTGTTGGCGTCGCCGGCACTTGGTCTCGGGAGTACGTCGGTCGGATCGGGTCCAAGCGGAACGGTGGGGGTCGTGTTGCCGCAGGTCGTTGGTGCGTGGTCCATGGCGTACGGCACTTCGTACGAGTTTCGCGGCCGCTATCAACCCATTGCCGCGCTGACCGCAGGTGCGCCCTCGGCCGATTTCACTCCCGGCGGCGTTGTGCGTGCGTCGGTGAGTGCGGATCGGAGCGTGGGGCCGCACCGGTTGATCGTCGCCATGGCCGCGGATGTCTTCACGGAAGACCGGCTGCGCAGCGACGTGCCGCCCGATGCGGCGGGTCACGGCGGCGGTCCGAGTGTGGCGTCCGTTCGTCTTGGTCCCGTTTTCAGCGCAGACGCACAGATGCAGCTGGCAGCGCCCGGAGTTCGGGAGTTGCTGACGTACGCCGCGTATCGGTGGCGCGCGCCGTTCGCGCGGGATGGCGTGACCGTGGGCAGCTCGAGCGGCCAGTATCTCGATGCGGGTGTGCGCGCTGTGAGGTCGCTTGGAGTCGGGCGCGATCTCGTGGCGTCGGCCGATGCGCGCTGGCACTCGGGACTCGGAGTCGATCTCGGGCTGCCGACGGCCGGCGTCACCAGCGGCACCGTGAGCCTCGGCGTGAACATTCGACGCAGTCTGTTTGCAGTGCAGCCATATCTTCGCGCACAGGGTGGGTCGCTGGTACAGCGCGCCGTGCGCGGAAGCTCACCGAGGCACGGTTTTTCAGGCGCCGCGCTCGGTCTTGTCATTACCACTCGTTTCTGAGGCGCACGCAAATGTGCACGCCCCGTTCCACTCGCGTTCAATTTGGGCGAACGTCCAGCGTCGCTCGGCCACCGTCGGTGAGGTGCCGCGCTACGCTGCTGACACGCCTGGCGCTCGTGCCGATTGTGCTGGCGCTATCGGGGTGCGGCGGTTTGGCCGACCTGGTCACGCCAGGCACGCGCGCGACGCAAGCGCCAGCCACCATCGCGTTCACGGCCACTGTGCCGCGCTCCGTGGCCACGGCAACCGATGTGGTGACGCTGAGCGTTACGGCGTCGTACCTGCGGCAGAACGCCGCACGCGTGCGGATTGGCGCGCAGGTGATGTCGCTGACGACCGCGGCGCTGCAGAGCGTGCCCATTCCGGTGGACGTGGCCACGTGTCTGGCGGATCCGCTGCGCGACGGTGGCAACAGCGCGCCCACCGCATCGTGCGCGGTGGTACTGAACCTCGCGCTCATGGTAAACGGCGGTGTCGTTGACGAGCAGGAAATCGGCCCGCTGCGTCTATCGCCGGGTGGGACCAGCACCGTGCAGGAGCCGGTCACGCTGATCGACCTCGCCTCGGTGGAAGTGGTGGACGGCGGCGGCGCCATCGTGCCGCCCGGCGGAGTTATGCAGGCCTCGCTCGGCAGTGCATTGACCGTCTCTGCACGCGTGCGTGACACGCGCGGGCAGGCGGTGACCGATCGGTCGGTGATCTGGAGTTCCGACGCTCCCGCTGTTGCCACGGTTGACGCCACCACCGGTGTGGTCACGGCGGTTGCGCTCGGCGCGGCGCGCTTGACGGCGCGCATCGGCGCCCTGTCGGCCGCGGCGGAGCTGCGTGTGCTCAAGGCACCGTCAGCGCTTACGATCAATGTTGGCACGGGCAGTGGTGCCGGCCGCATTACGTCCACGCCGCAAGGGATCGATTGCCAGGTGGTTGGTGCCGCGCTCAGCGGCGCGTGCAGCTTTTCGTTCCCCGGGGACGCGGCTGTCGTGCTCGCATCGGTGCCGGCGCAGGGGAGTGTGTTCACTTCGTGGGGCGACGCCTGTCTGGCTTCGAGCGTCGGGGCCAACTGTCAGGTGCTCATGTCCGAGGCACGCGTCGCCAGCGTGCGCTTCAGCGCGCTGCGTCTGGTCACGGTGGCGGCCGGCACGGGCGGCGATGGCCGCGGTCGGGTGACGGGGGCAGGCGGGCTCGATTGCCGTCTGTCACCAGCGAGCGTTGCGGGAAGCTGTAGCGTCCAAGTACCCGAGGGGACGCCGTACCAGCTGCGCGCAGCAGGTGAGCCCCTGCCGACAGGTGGAACGCAGCAGTTCTTTGCGGGATGGGGAGGCGTCTGTGAGAATGCGACGGCGGACACGTGTGTCGTCACGCCGGGGAGCGCCAATCTGTCGGCGTCGGCAAAGTTTCTTGATGCACGCGCGGTCACGGTGATGGTGGCCGGTGCCGGTGGCGGACTAGTGACTGGCGGATCGACGATCGTGTGCACTCGAAACGCAGCGGGCACCAGTGGAACGTGCAACGAATCGGCGACCTTTGGCACCGCGGTGACGCTCACAGCCCTTCCCGATGCGCAGTCCGCGTTCACTGGCTGGACAGGGGACTGCAGCGGACAGTCGGCGACCTGCACGACCACGCTGACGCAGGCGCGGGCGGTGGA
Source organism: Gemmatimonadales bacterium (assembly GCA_038234895.1). GTDB lineage: Bacteria > Gemmatimonadota > Gemmatimonadetes > Gemmatimonadales > Gemmatimonadaceae > Gemmatimonas. The sequence goes on along the minus strand of JBBQSM010000004.1, from coordinate 55,343 downwards.
GGCCACGTTCGCGCGACGTCAGGTGGTCCTGAACGTGGCCATGGAGGGCCCCGGGGGCGGTACCGTGGCACTCGACGGTACGTCCGTGTGCACGCTCGCGATCAATCAGCCGGCGACCACATGCACGCGTCGTTTCGACGCGGGTACGCGTGTGGTCGTGACCGCGACTGCCGCAGGAGGCTCGCGTTTTGTAGGCTTTGGGAGCGCGTGCAACGGTACGGGTGCCTGCACCGTCACGGTGAACGAAGACGCCACGGTGATAGCGACCTTCGCCCCCACCAAGTATCCGCTCACTGTCACGATGACGGGAACGGGAGCCGGATCGGTGGTGGCCTCCGACGGCGAGGTGTGCACGTCGTCGCTCAATCAGACGTCGGTTGCATGCACCCGACTGGTGGACTTCGGCACCACGGTGCGACTGAGTGCAACGCCGACGGTGGAATCGAACTTTGACGGATTCAGCGGCGACTGTGTACGCGGCGGCGCGTGCGCTGTCACCGTGACTGGGGCCCGCACCGTTGCCGCGACGTTCTCGCGCAAGCAGGTACAACTGCTGGTGCGCATGACCGGCACGGGCGCCGGCGCCCTGACACTGAACGGGGCACCCGTATGCGCGCTCACGCTCAATCAGGGCTCCAACAGCTGCATCCGCTTGGTTGACTACGGCGCGGTATTGCCGCTGATCGCGGTTCCGTCGCCTGAGTCGGAGTTCCAGGCATTCGGCGGCGACTGTCCAACCAGTGCGAGCTGCACGCCAACCGTCACCGCGGCCACGACCGTGTCCGTCAGCTTCAAGCGTCGGCAGTTCCCCCTCACGGTTTCCTTGAGCGGCTCCGGCGCCGGTTCCGTATCGGTTGACGGCGCGGTCGCTTGCGCGCTCACGCAGGGTCAGATCACCGTTTCGTGCGCACTCACGGTCGATGCGGGTGCAACGCTGGCGATAGTAGCGGCGGCGAACGCCGGCTCCAGCTTCGAAGGATTCTCCGGCGACTGTGCGGGTACCGCGCCGTGCACGATCGTGGTGCGCGGCCCGGCGGCGTTGAACGCTCGCATCATGCGGCAGCAGGTGCAGTTGACGGTGCAGTTGAGCGGAACCGGCGGTGGTACGGTGTCCGGGAACGGCACGGCGCTGTGCACACTCGCCGTGGGTCAGAACAGCGCGAGTTGCACGAAGCTGGTGGACGTCGGCACGCCGATCGCATTGGCGGCGACATCGAACGTGGGATCGGCGTTCGTTGGGTTCAGCAACGGCTGCAGTCCGTCTACCGCCTGCACGATCGTACCGACCGGTCCCGTTTTGGTGGGTGCGCGGTTCGATGTGCAGGCCGTACCACTATCGATTTCACTGACGGGCACGGGTGGTGGCGCCGTCAACGTAAATGGCGCCGTGGCCTGCGCGCTGACGCCTGGTCAGGCCACAGCGTCCTGTACCTCCACGTACCCGTATGGCACCGTCGTGAACTTGTCGGCAACGCCGTCGGGCGAGTCAACGTCCGACGGTCTGCATGGCGATTGTCCAAACTCAAGCAGCTGCACGCTTACGCTCACGTCGGCGCGTTCGGTTTCGGCGGAGTTTGTACGCAGCAAGGTGCTGCTCACGCTGAATCTGACGGGCCTTGGCGGCGGCGTCCTCACCGTCAATTCGAGCGCGGCGTGCACGCTTGCGGAGGGACAGGGGAGTGCGAGCTGCAGCCGTTGGGTCGACATCGGATCGACGGTCAACATTACCGTCGTGGCATTCAGCGGATCGTCGCTCGAAACGCTGGGCAGCGATTGTGCGGGTACTGCCCCCGGCGTGCCGACGTGCACCATCAGCATGACGTCGGCGCGCACAGTCAGTGCGCGAATCGCGCGGAATTCGTCTAACCTGCAACGCTGACGTATCCGGACTTCGGCCACGTAAAACGTCGCGCACCGGCTCTCCGGTGCGCGACGTTTTTACATCCGTTACTTACGTCACTGCCGAACGACTCAGGGTGTCGAACCACCGCGCTGCAACATCGCGAGACGCGACTTCGCCCGATCGAAATCGGGGTTGAGTGCGACGGCGCTCTTGTAGAGTGTTGCTGCTTCAGCCACGTTCTTTTTGTCCTCGGCCTCGAGCGCCTGACTCATGGCCATGAGCGCCTTGAACTGATTGGGGCTTTTGGACGCCGGGATGGTGAGACTCGCCGTTTTCAATGCGGGCAACTTGAGTCCCGCGTTCACCTTGCTTCCAAGCTGAATGACGAGTTCAAGCAGCTTGTCGGCTTTGCCGGTGACGGACTCGGTGTACTCGATCGCCGATGTTTCCGTATTGACTGCACGCACGTCGATACGCACCGTCTTGCTCGGATCGATGACGAAGCTGCCCATCAGCATGTGACGGGCGCCGAGTGTTTTGCCGAGCCGCACGGCCGTCTCCTTGTCCACGCGGTCGCTGTTCTGCAAATTCTGCTCTTCCATCAGCGACTGCAGCCGGTCGCGCTCCACCACGCGCACGCCGCTGTTCTGCGCAATTTCGCTGATCAGCATTTCCGCCATGCCCTTGCTCAACGGCGCATACGATGCAAAGTCGACCAACGCGCTGTTGGTGAAGTACAGCACCGCCACCGTGGGTCGAGTATCCGCAGCACTTGATTGCGCGGACAAGGGAAGCGTCGCTGCTGCGAGGCTCACCGCAACGAGCACCCCGCGCCGGAACGTTTGCTTCATGGTCATGCAAGCACCTCTCCAAGTGGATTCGTCAAACTGCTCCACAAACGTCGTGCATCTCGCGGCATGCCGTCAATAGGACCTGCACACTCTCGTATGCCAAAGACCTGTCCGATCTGCAACACGACCTATCCGGATACCAGTGCATTTTGCCCGACCGACGGCACCACGCTCCGGGCGGACGAAAATAGTACCGACCTCATCGGGAGCGTTATTGCCGATCGGTATCTGATCAGCAAGCTGCTTGGCGAGGGAGGGATGGGACGGGTGTACCTTGCCGGCCACGTACGCCTGCCGCAGCAGGCGGCAATCAAGGTACTACACCCGAGCATGGTGCAGGATTCGGCGGCGGTGGCGCGCTTCAATCGGGAGGCCGCGAACGCTGCGCGTATCGAGCACGAACGCGTGGCGCGCGTTTTTGACTTTGGCGAGACCAGCAACGGACTCGTCTATCTGGCAATGGAATTCGTGCCCGGGCGCACGCTGCGCGATATCCTCGAAGAGCAGCCCTGCTTACCGCCGGCGCGGGCGGCCCATCTGATCTATCAGGTGGCCGAAGGGCTCGACGCAGCGCACCGGATGAGCATCGTGCACCGCGATCTCAAGCCCGATAACATCATGGTTATCACGGAAGAGTCGGGGATCGATCGCGCGAAGGTCGTGGACTTCGGAATCGCCAAAGTCGTCGATGGTACGCCGGGGCAGCGCACGCAGCTCACCGTGGCGGGATCGGTTGTCGGAACGCCGGAGTTCATGAGTCCCGAGCAGGTGTTTGGGGAGCCGCTGGATGCGCGCAGCGACGTATACGCGCTGGCGTTGGTCGGGTATCAGATGCTGACGGGACTGTTGCCATTTGATTCGAGCACGCCGGAGCGCAGTCTGACCGCTCGTATCGTCTCCGATCCGCGCACGTTGGCGGAGGGACGGCCGGAGGTGAGCTGGCCAGCGGAGTTGCAGGCCGCGTTCGATCGCGCGCTCGCACGGGAGCCGGATGCGCGGACGGCATCGGCGCTCGATTTCGCTGACGCCGTGGTCGTGGCAACGGAAGCATGGATTGGTGCGCCCGTTCTGCGGACGCGTACACCATTGTCGAACACCGCGCTGAACGCGAGTGGTGGGATGCGCGCGATTGCGCCGACGCCGAGCGTGACTCCCGCCGTCGCATCGCCAGCGGCGTCGGCTGCGCCGACGGTCACGTTGTCGACGCCTGCTGCGACGTCGGCTGCGGGCGCATCGGGCGGCGGTGCGCGTGGAATGATACTGGGCGGGCTCGGTGTCGCGCTTGTGGCGGCAGCGGTCTACATCGCGACGAGCGGCGGAGCGGATGGACCGACCGCCGCGACGAATGCCGACAGCACGCTCGTGTCCGACAACAGGAGTGCGGTTCCCGGCAACGGGCGTGACGAAAGCGCCGGCCGGGCAATCATGCCCACGCGACCGCCTGACACTGCCACGCCAAGGACCGCGGACGCATCGTCGAACGGTGCGTCGTCCACCTCGCTCACCCAGGGTGGCGACGGATCGCGTGATGCTTCGAGTCCATCAGCGAACGCCGCGGCTCCCGGCGCGGGGGCGGGTTCCGAGGGCGGCGCCGTCCGCGCGCCGGCCGAGGCGCAGTCGCCCGCCGGTGCGGATGCGCTGCGCTCGCTCGAGATCGTGAAGAAGGCATTGGCGGGTGCGGACGAGACCGATCAAGTGGCGACTGCTGCCCAGGCTATACCGGAACTCCAGCGACTACTCGTACGTCTACCGACGGCGATCGACAGCACGTGGGCCTACATCTACTTGGTGAACGCGTACGGCATGGCCAATGAAACGGCGCGTGCCTGCGTCCCGTTGCGCGCCGCGCGTCGGCTTGCGAATACCGATGCACAGTTGCGCGCCGTGACGGCTTTGGAAAATAGTCTGACGTGCACACGCTGAGGCGAGCGGGCGCGGCGTGAGCGAGCTGGGAGATGGCGCTGTTGTGCTGCGAACATCTCGGCTTGTGCTGCGTCGGCTGACCGTCGCCGATGCAGCGTTCATGCTCGTGCTGCTGAATGATCCATCCTTTGTAGAATTCATCGGTGATCGCGGCGTCCGATCGCTCGAGGATGCCGTTCAATATTTGCGGAACGGCGCGCTCGCGAGTTACGCGACACACGGTTTCGGGCTCTATCTGGTGGTGCGTGACGCCGACGGAACGCCGCTGGGGATTTGTGGGTTGGTCCAACGTGTCGGGTTGGACGATGCCGATATCGGCTTTGCTTTCCTCCCCGAATTCCGCGGTCAGGGGTACGCAGCAGAGGCGGCCGGTGCCGTCGTCGTGCATGCGCACCACGATCTCGGACTCACGCGACTGGCGGCGATCTGTAGTCCCGGAAACGACCGCTCCATTCACCTGCTCGAAAAGCTTGGGCTCCGCTTCTCCCGCTCGCTGCAGTTTTCGGCTGAGGCGTCGATCGTGCTCCTGTATGACCGCGATCTGTAGCGGACGCGACCCGAGCGTCACCCTTTCCTTGGATAAAATTATGCACCGTTTCAATCGCTCCGCCGCGGCAGCCCGACCGCCGCGCACCCTGGGTACGTTCGTGTTCGCCACGCTGACCGGTCTGGTCGTACTCGCGACGTCGTTGCTGGGTACGTCTCCACTCGCGGCGCAGGGGACGACGCCGCCGGACTACGCCAATGCCATGCAGCATGCGCACGGCAAGGAAACAGCCACGGCCTCGCCTGGTGCGCTCATCGCGCCACGCGCTGCGGTGGTCGGCGAAACCGTCACGTACACGACCATTGAAGGGAAGGCGATCAAGGGGTATCTCGCCAAGCCGGCCAAGGCCGCGAGCGGTAAGCCAGCCATCATCATGGTGCACGAATGGTGGGGGCTTAACGCCAACATCAAGGCCGTGGCGGATCGGTACGCGGGCGAAGGGTACACCGTGCTTGCGGTCGACCTGTTTGGCAGCGTGGCCACCACGCCAGATGCGGCGATGAAGTTGTACCAGAACGCCATGGCCAATGTGCCTGTCGGCGACAAGAACGTGTTCGATGCCATCGCCTATCTCAAGGGGCAGGGCGCGACGTCCATCGGCGCGGTGGGATACTGCTTCGGTGGCCACTGGTCGCTGCGCACCGGGCTCGTGGGCGGCACAGACATCAAGGCCGTGGTGATGTACTATGGCGCGCCCATTACGGATCAAACGCAATTGGTGCGCTTGCGCGCGCCGATGCTCGGTCTGTTCGGCGGGAAGGACACGGGCATTCCATTGGACAGCGTGCGCGCGATGGAGAGTAAGCTCAAGGGGATCGGTCGCAGTGTGGTTATCAACGTCTACGCAAACGCGAACCATGCATTTGCCAATCCGACCGGGCAGGCGTACGACAAGGTCGCGGCCGAAGACGCGTGGACCAAGTCACTCACGTTTTTCAAAGCCAACCTGAAGTAGGCGTCTGAAGGTCGTCACCGCATCGTTGCGCGATCGGGACGGCGGCTTCAACTGCGAAGCGCGGAGCGGCGTGCTACACTATCCAAGTGTACGCGCCGTGAACCGCAGCGATGCGGTGACTCTGCGGACGCCAGCTTCCTCCTCCCAATTGACGCCAATGCGCCTTCCTTTCCGATCGATTCCGCTGCTCGCGCTGAGTGCGGTGATCGCAGCCTGCTCCGACCAGGGGCCTGTCGTCCCTCGCGCGGCCAGCGATTTCGCGGCGCCGCGGCTCAACAGTTACCCGCCGTCGCTCAACGTCCGCCTCAGCGAGTTCCACTACGACAATGCAGGGACGGACGCTGGTGAGGCGGTCGAAGTATCCGGTCCGGCCGGGACGGATCTCACCGGATGGTCGGTGGTGCTGTACAACGGCGCCAACGGGACCGTTTACGACACAAAGGCGCTAAGCGGCCTCATCCCTGCGACCGCTGGGTGTGGCACCCGCGGCGTGGTGCAGGTCGTGTATCCCGCGAACGGCATTCAGAATGGATCGCCAGACGGCATCGCGCTGGTGAACAACGGCGCACTGGTGGAGTTCCTTTCCTACGAGGGAACGTTCACCGGGGTCGGAGGGGCAGCCAATGCCGTGCTCTCCACCGACATTGGCGTCGAGGAGACGGGCACCACCGCGGTGGGCTTCTCACTGCAGCGCACCTCCTCGAACACGTGGGACGCGCCCAAGCAGGCGACGTTTGGCATCTGCAACGACGAGAGTGGCGGGGTCGTGGCGCCGGTCGTTGATCGCGTCGCCGTGAGTCCGGTCAATCCCAGCATCGTGGCGGGTGCGACGCAACAGTTCACCGCGACGGCGTTCGACGTGAACAACCAGCCGATCGTTGGTGTGGTGTTCGTCTGGTCAACCGGCACGCCGACCACAGCGAATATCAACGTTGGCGGGCTCGCCACGGGCGCGGCGGAGGGCACCAGTGTCATCACGGCCACGGCACCCAACGGTGTCAGCGCCACCTCGCTACTGACGGTCACGGCGGCACCGGTCGTGGTGCTGCCTCCAATACGCTTCACCGAAATACACTACGACAACGTCGGTACCGACGTCAATGAGCGTATCGAAGTGGAAGGCCCGGCCGGCACCGATTTGACCGGGTGGCGCGTGGTGTTGTACAACGGGTCCAATGGTGCGGCGTACGACTCGGTCTCGCTCGCCGGCACCATGCCGGCCACGTGCAGCGCGCGTGGGGTGGTTGTGGCCGGCTTCCCGCAGGACGGCATTCAAAACGGTGCTAACGACGGCTTTGCCCTGATCAATGGCAGCAATCAGGTGGTTGAGTTTCTGTCGTACGAAGGAACGCTCACCGCCACTGATGGTGCGGCGAGTGGCATGCTCTCCGTCGATATTGGTGTGAGCGAGACGGGAGTTCCGCTCGCGCGTTCGCTGCAGCGCAACGTGAGCGGGGCGTGGCAGGCGGGCGGCGTGGCGAACTTTGGCGCGTGCAACAGCGGTGGCGGCACAGCGCTGTCGAACGCCAGCATCACCTTCACGGGCCGTAGTGCGTTCAACGATCCGGCACTGCCGGTGGGCTTCCAGGACCAGCTGTTCGGCGCCGTGGCCGACGAGAACGGGCAGTCCGTCGTCACCACAGTGCAGTGGTCGTCGCTCACGCCGGCGATTGCCAGCATCGACGCCGACGGCGTGATGACATCGCTGGCCGCGGGCTCCGCGCGCTTTCGCGCGACCGATGCGTCCGGTGTGATTGCCGCAGACTACGTGCTGTCGATGACGGTGGCGACGCCGAGTGCGGTGCAATACATGGGCAATGCGGCGTTCGGTGAGCCGGCCGATGCCGACGCCAGCGACGATTTTATTCTGCGCCGCAACGAGTTTACCACGTCGTTCAGCCACGTGCGCAACACGCCGAACTGGGTGTCGTACAATCTCGATGCCACCCACATCGTGTCCGGACAGGATCGCTGCGACTGCTTTACCTACGATCCGTCGCTGCCGCAGAACTTCACGCGCTACACCACCGCTGACTACACCGGCGCGGGCGCGTTCGCGGGCTTTGGCATCGATCGTGGACACCTGGCGCGTTCGTTCGATCGCACCGCCGGTAGTCTGGACAACGCACGCTCGTTCTACTTCTCGAACATCATTCCGCAGGCCGCGGCTATGAATCAGGGCCCGTGGGCTGTGCTCGAAAACTTCCTGGGCAACGAAGCCACGGCGAACAACAAAGAGGTGTACATCGTTACGGGTGTGTCGGGGAATATCGGCACCGTCAAGGGCGAGGGTGTCATCACGATCCCCGAGTATGTGTGGAAGGTGGCCGTGATTCTGCCGCGTGATCAGGGGTTGGCTAACATCGTGAACGGCACCGAGCCCACGGTGATTGCTGTGATCATGCCCAACAGCCCGAACGTAAACGCCGACTGGAATACGTACCGCACCACCGTCGATGCCATTGAGCAGTTGAGCGGGTACGACTTGCTCGCGCTGCTGCCGGATGTGATCGAATCGCAGCTGGAGCAGGGAAACAACTTCCCGGTCGCGCGCGCCGGTGGTCCGTATGTTGGCGCCGAGGGCAGCGCGGTGGCGTTCAGTGGCGCCGCCTCCACCGATCCGGACGCGGGGGCCGTACTATCGTATGCGTGGAACTTCGGCGATGGCACGTCCGCCACGGGTGCGGCGCCCAACAAGACGTATGCAAACAATGGCACGTATGCGGTGACGCTTACCGTGACCGATCAGTACGGTGCGTCGACTCGCAACACAACGACTGCCACGATCAGCAACGTCGCGCCCACGGTGGCGCTTACACCTCCGGCCACCTGGACACGCGGTGTGTCCGGCAATCTCCGAGTCGCGTTTACCGATCCCAACACAAAGGATTCGCCGTTCATCGTGCGCATCAACTGGGGCGACGGTACGCCCAATACCCAGTTTGGCGCCACAGTCATTCCGGTGACACCGTTCAGTCGTCCGCACACGTACACGACTGCAGGCAACTATGCCATCACGGTGACGGTGACAGATCGCGACGGCGGTATCGGTACGCAGACGCTTCAAATCTCAGTGCAGCCGTGATCGCTCTCTCCCCTCAGTTCCTGCCGCATCGTTCTGCTCCCTCCGGTGCACTCATGAATCGCTCTTTGCTTCGTTCCGCACGCGCATTTCTGGGCGCGACGGCGGTGGTGGTCGGCGCGCTCGCCGCGCTCCCGGCGGTCGCCGCCGCGCAGACATCTACGCTCAATATTGCCGATCCGTCGGTCGTCGATCCCAGCGCATACTTTCTCTCCGGACCGTTCGGAAAGAGTTCGGCGCAATATCCGGCATCGCTCGCGGTCGGGCAGACGTTCCTCGCACCGAACGGCTTCAGCTACCTCCAGTCGTTCAGCTTCTGGCTGGCCAACGATCCGGGTCTCACGATCAACGCGTCTGCCTTGCAGTTTCAGGCGTACGTCGCGCTATGGGATGGCAGCAAGGCCGGACCGATCGCGTACACGAGCAGTGTCGTCACCGGCCCGTCGTCGAGCACACCGCAGGCGTACACATTTGCCGGTCTCAATCTCGCGCTCAACCCGAACCAGCAGTACGTCGCGTTCTTTACCTCGATCGCGCAGAACGGGAGCATCGCGCCGGCAGAGGCGAGTGCGGCGATACAGACGGTCTTTGATCCGGCGTATGCGTATAGCGGCGGGTCATTCGTGTCGACGAACGGGAGCTCCTTCTCCGATCTCACGACTGTGGATTGGGACAACACCGGGTTTGCCGAGTACCAGACGCAGTTCTCGGCGGTCTTCACGAGCAACGTCGTCCCGGAGCCCTCATCGGCGGCACTGGTGGCCGGCGGCATGTTCGCGCTTCTCCTGGTGGCGCGCCGACGTCGGCCGTAGCTCGACACGAATCGGACAATCGCACGTTCTCACAGACGCCGCGCGGGAACCCGCGCGGCGTCTGTGCGTTCAAGGCGTGACCTTTTCCCTTACGCCATGTCCGCGCTGTCTCCCGTCATCGTGTGGTTGCGAAACGATCTGCGTCTCGACGACCATGAACCGCTCTCGCGTGCCGCCTCCTCCGGCGCACCAGTGCTCCCCGTCTTTTGCGTGGATCCGCGTCAGTTCGGACAGCTGCCGTCAGGCGTGCCCAAGACTGGCGCTTTTCGCGCGCGGTTTCTGATCGAATCGCTCACCAGGCTTCGCGAAGCATATCGCGCGATCGGCGGCGAACTCATTGTGCGGGTGGGCACGCCGGAAACGATTCTTCCGTCGCTCGCGCAGCAAATCGGTGCATTGCGCGTCTACTTTCACGAAGAGGTTGCCTCGGAGGAGACGATGGTCGAGGCGGAAGTCGAGGCGGCACTCTCGGCCGTCGGTGCGCGCGCGGATGGCTATTGGGGGCACACGCTGTACCATCCCGACGATCTGCCGTTCGACTTGCACGACCTGCCGGGTGTCTTCACGCAGTTTCGGCAGCGGGTAGAGCGTGGCGCGACGGTGCGTGCGCCGGTTGATGCGCCCGTGAAGCTGTCCACCCCAGCCATCGATCCGGGGGCGCTGCCGACACTTGCCTCGCTTGGGTTAAGCGAGCCGCCGAGCGATTCGCGCGTGTTGTTTCGTGCGAGCGGCGGGGAAGTCGCCGCACGGGAACGGTTGCAGCACTACGTGTGGAACGCGGACCGGCTCCGCATCTACAAGGACACGCGCAACGGGATGCTCAGCGTGGACGACTCTACGAAGCTCTCTCCGTGGCTCTCGATGGGGTGCATCTCGCCGCGACGTGTGTGGAGCGAGGTGCAGCGCTACGAACGCGAGCGTGTGTCCAATGACAGCACCTACTGGCTGGTGTTCGAGTTGCTCTGGCGCGACTACTTCCGCCTGGTGTTGGCCCGGCATGGCGACGCGATCTTCTCGGCGCGTGGACTCCAGCAGCTTGACGTCCCGTGGCGCACGTTGAACGAAGGTGTGGCCCGAGACCACGTTGCGCGATGGACGGCAGGCACGACGGGATTCCCGCTTGTTGACGCGTCTATGCGCGAACTGGCGGCATCCGGGTTTATGAGCAATCGCGGCAGACAAAACGTCGTGAGCTTTCTGACCAAGAACCTGCGCATCGATTGGCGTATCGGTGCCGAGTGGTTCGAATCGTTGCTGGTCGACTATGATGTGGCGAGCAACTGGGGGAACTGGGCGTACGGCGCTGGTGTCGGCAACGATGCGCGCGGCTTTCGCTATTTCAACCTGCACAAGCAGGCGCTCGACTACGATCCCCACGGCGATTTCGTGCGGCACTGGCTGCCCGAGCTTGCGCAGGTCGCCGGTAGCGCCGTGCACCGTCCCGAACTGCTTTCACGCGATGATCAACGACGCGCCGGCGTCACGCTCGGCGTGCAGTATCCTGCGCCCATGGTCGACCTCTTTACGTCGGCGAAAGACAGCGAGGGGCGCTATCCGTCGGCGGCGCAGCGTCGTCCGCCTACCGGGCTGCGTCCCGGCCAGGGCAGTCGTTCGTAGGCTCGGTCGCGAGATCGCTCAGAGATCGTTCACCTGGGTACCGTCGGTGAGTACCAGCCGGCGTAGTGTCAGATTGTCGGAGACGCCGATGACCGCGCGCAGCGGCTCTATCGGGGCGTCTGCATCGATCGTCAACGCTCGCAACAGCTGTGTGAGGCCGCCGCAGTTGTACCGGTTGCACGTGGTCGAGCGAAGTGGTCGTGGCAGCGTGCATCCACGCGCTCCGTGATAGACGCAGCTGTCGCGGTAGTGTTCCGCCGGCAGGTGCGCGAGGTATGCAGCGAACAGCGCGGCTTGCGTGATGCCTTGGTGCTCCTCGCGAACGCGCGACAGACTGTCCACTCCGAGAAAGGCGTGGTCGCCGCCACGGGTGCAGCAGGCGCCTCCGCATAGGCTACATGCGGTCGCCGCGATATTCTTCATGGCTCCGGCGGCCGGTTCGGCGGTGCGGTCGCCGGCAGGTACCGGTCGCGGATTCGCGAAGACGTCGGCCAATCGCTGTTGCAGTCGCTCGCGAAATCGCTGCTTCGCTCCAGGAGGAAGCGTGGTGACCTCACGATCGTGCATAGGCACGATGCCCAGCGGCACAGCCCCGATCTCGGCCGCCGCCGCACTGGAGAGCGCGCACGCGCGGATGGCCTCGTTGCGTGCGCGCTGTGTGCTCAACGACAGCACGACATTGCCACGAAGATCGCCCGTCGAAGCAGCCGACGCTGCGGGAGCGCCCCCGCGCGTTTCCGGAGGAGTCGCCTGCGGTGCAGGCGGAATAGAAGGGCTGATCGGACTGGGGCGCGCACGCATGATCGCAAGGTGCGTGACTGTTTACGGCGCGGGCAAGGGCGGCGTCGCGCGGGTCGGGTGCTGACGTGCGCAAAACGGGCGGTACCATGACTCGCGTTCGCCTCGTCAACGAGGCAGCTTCTGCAACAGATTGCCGCGCGCTGCCGCAGCAGAGTTGATGCCGCAGTGCGATCCCTCGTGCTCGATCCCCGCGGAGATTCAAATGGACCGCGTAACACGTCATACCACGCGCGTCGGTGTCAGCACCGGCGTCGGAACCCGCGACGGCGTGCGTCGGCGCGTCAACCTGCGCCTGGCCGCCGCTGTGCTGCTCGCGGTAACGCCACGCATCGCGGCTGCTCAGCCGGCGCCCCCGCTATTCGTCGTACATGCGAACGTGCTCGACGTGGCCACGGGCACCGTGACGCGTGATGCCACCATTCAGATTGACGGGCGGCTGATCACGCGGATCACCGTCGGCACGCCAGCGCCAGCCGGCGTTCGGGTGGTGGACGCTGCGGGCCGATGGGTTGTGCCTGGTCTGATCGATGCACATACGCATATCGCCACGCTCGATGCAGCGCGACGGGCGCTTGAGAGCGGCGTGACTACGGTCCGCAGCGCGAGCACGCCGCAGTATCAGGACATTGCCATTCGCGAGGCGGTGAAGGCGGGCACCATTCCCGGACCAGACATGCAAGCGGCCGGCGTATTCGTCACGCCGGATCTCGGTGAAACGATGCTCGCCGATCCGCGCCTTGGCCCGCTGTTCCGAACCGGCGTGCGCACCGATGAGCAGTTGCGCGCATTGGTGCGAGTGAACCTCGACCGTGGCGTCGATGTCATCAAAACCCGTGGGACCGAGCGGGCTGGCTTGCCCAACACCGATCCCCGCAAGCAGGTGTATTCCGAAGCGCAATTGCGTGTCATTGTGCAGGAGGCAGCGACGCGCGACGTGCCGGTGCAAGCCCATGCGCATGGCGACGAAGGGGCGTACGCCGCCGTCTCGGCTGGCGTGCGCAGCATCGAGCACGGAACGTACGTGTCCGACAGTACGCTGCGCCTCATGAAAGCCAAAGGTACGTATCTCGTGCCCACGCTGTCGACGCTCACCGATCTCGTAGAACCGGGCGGCGACTACGATGATCCGCTGCTGCATCTGCGCGGCCGGCACATGATTCCGCGCGCGGAGGCGGGGGTACGGCGCGCGCACGAACTTGGCGTCAAGGTGGTCACGGGGGGCGACACGCAGTACGGGCCGACCAGCGTCACGCGTATCAGTCATGAAGTCGAGCGACTGGTGACGCTCGGCTTCACGCCGCTCGAAGCAATGGCGGCGGCGACCACCGTCGCGGCGGAACTGTTGCGCATCGAGCGATCCGTTGGTCGCATCGCGCCGGGGTTCGAAGCGGATCTGCTCGTGTTGGAGCGCAACCCGCTCGACGATATCCGCGCCCTGCAGGATGTCCTCGTGGTCATCAGCAACGGCCAGATCGCCGTCTCGCGATTTCCCTTTGCGTTGCCCCGCTGAGATGCCCTCGCCGGATTCATCCCAAACCCGCCGCGCATTTCTGCGACAGGGCAGCTCGTGTGTTGCGCATCTCGCGCTCATGTCCGCCTGCGCCCCGCTCGTCTCGCGTCAACGGTGGACCGCTCCCGCGCATCCAACGGCTGCGACGGCTCCCTTTGCGCGGCTGGATCTGATCGGGCCGGATACGTGGGCTCTCGTTTCCACGCCGCAAGGCGGCGACCGCACCACCTTCGCTAACGGCGGCATCATTGCCGGTCGCGCGGGTGTGGTGGCGGTCGAGGGCTTTTACAGACCAGCGGGCGCCACGTGGCTGGCTGAACGCGCGCGTGAACTCACCGGCCGTTGGCCCACGCATGTCGTACTCTCTCACTACCACGTCGATCATGCATCCGGAGTGGCAGGCTACCGTAATACGCAGGGTGCTGACCCGCGTGTGTACACCACGGCACAAACGCGTGAGGCCGTGCTCGCCGGTGGTCCGGTTGCGCCACCGCGCGACGAAGAACTCACCCGACGGCTGGCCGACGTCGTGCTTGTGGGAGGTCCCAACATCGACCGTGATCTGAAAATCGACCTTGGAAACCGTACGGTGCGACTGCGGCCGCTGAGCGGGCACAGCAGCAGCGATCTCTGTATCGTAGACGACGACGCGCGGATGGTCTGGATGGGCGACCTGATGTGGAATGGATTGCTTCCCAACTACGTGGATGCGGTCCCGTCGTCACTCGCGCGATCGGTGCGTACGCTCAGTGCCGTAGGGGCGACCACCTACATTCCCGGTCACGGTGCCGTGGCCGGTCGCGACGACGTGGCGCGCTACATCGCGTTGCTCGACGAGATCGAGCAGGTGGCGCGTCGAGCCTTCAGCACCGGCACAACTCCAGCCGCCATCGCCGCCACCTATCGCATTCCGCCATCGCTCGGCGAGTGGACAGCCACCACCGCCTACATCGAGCGTGCGATGTCGGCCTGGCATCGCGAGCTGCGTGGCAGCGCGACGCGATAGCTCACTTGTCCACCAGCACCGACATGCCGCCGGGATAGCGTTCACCCGACGCTGCATCGCGCGGCAGCAGTTCCGCCAATGTCGCCAGTTCGGATGCGCTGAGTCCGACGTCCACCGCCGCTGCATTCTCTTCGAGTCGTGCGAGGCGCGTCGTGCCGGGAATCGGCACCACGTCCTCGCCACGCGAGAGCACCCACGCCAGCGCCAGTTGCGCCGGGGTGCACTCTTTCGACTCGGCCATCGCGACCACCGTGTCCGCCAGTTTGCGATTGGCCGCAAAATGTTCGGCCTGAAACCGCGGTGACGTGAGGCGATAGTCGCCCGCCGGCAGGTCGTCAGGTGACGTGAAGCGTCCGGTGAGAAAGCCGCGGCCGAGCGGGCTGTAGGGTACGATCCCAATCCCCAGTTCGCGTGCGACGGGAAACGCGTCGTCTTCCCAGTCGCGCGTCCAGAGCGACCACTCCGACTGCAGCGCGCTGATCGGGTGCACCGCATGTGCACGTCGCAGGCTGGTCGCGCCGGCCTCGGACAGTCCGAGGAAGCGTACCTTCCCGGCGTGCACCAATTCCGCCATCGCGCCCACGGTATCTTCGATGGGCACCGCGCGATCGATGCGATGTTGATAGTACAGATCAATCGTGTCGACACCGAGCCGACGCAGCGATGCGTCACACGCGGCGCGCACATAGTCCGGACGTCCGCTCGTGCCACGTTTGCTCGGATCAGCGGCGTCGCGCAGAATACCGAATTTGGTCGCGATGATCGCGCGATCCCGGCGGTCGGCGATGGCGCGACCCACGAGTTCTTCGTTCGTGTGTGGACCGTAAATGTCGGCCGTATCGAGCAGGGTAATGCCCATCTCGAGCGCGCGATGGATCACGCGGATCCCGTTCGGTTCCTCTCGATCTGCGGCGTCGCCGTAGAACTCGGACATGCCCATGCAACCAAGACCGAGCGCGGAGACACGCAGTCCCTGCCGGCCGAGCGCCCGCGTGGGCATGGTGGTCATTTCGGATCTCCTGCCGGCGGATACGCAGGCGTGACACCAAGCTGCTGAAAGAGGAACGCGAAAACGTCGGCCGACTCTTCGATACTCTTGCTGAGCGACGACGCGCCGTGCCCCGACTGTGTCTCGATGCGTATGAGCACCGGATGTGGTCCGCGGTGTGCGGCCTGCAGTCGTGCGGCGAACTTGAACGAGTGCGCGGGTACCACACGATCGTCATGGTCGCCCGTGCAGATCATTGTGGCCGGATACGCGGTGCCGTCAGTCAGGCGATGCAATGGCGAATACCGATGAAGGTACGCAAAGCCGTCCGGCTCATCGCTGGACCCGTAGTCGGCGATCCAGTTCCAGCCGATCGTGAATTTGTGAAAGCGTAACATGTCCAGCACGCCCACAGCCGGCAGCGCCACCTTGAACAGCTCCGGTCGCTGCGTCATGACCGCTCCCACCAGCAGTCCGCCATTGGAGCCGCCCTGCATGGCCATTCGGTCGCTCGACGTGTATCGCTCCGCAATCAGCCACTCGGCGATCGCAATGAAATCGTCGAACACGTTCTGCTTGTGCGCCTTCATACCGGCGCGATGCCACGTCTCGCCGTATTCGCCGCCGCCACGCAGGTTGGTTTGCACGTATATGCCACCCTGCTCCAGGAACGCCATACGCAATGCGCTGAACGCTGGCGTGAGTGAGATGTTGAAACCACCGTAGCCGTACACCAGCGTCGGGTTGCGACCGTCGCGCGACAATCCCTTGCGCGCTGTGATGAAGGCCGGAATGCTCGTGCCATCGGCGCTGGGTATGAAGACCTGCACGGTCTCGAACCGGCTCGGGTCGAAGGGCAGCGACTGTTCGCGGAACAGCGTACTCTCGCCGGAAGTGATGTCGTAGCGATACACTGTCGGCGGCGCCGTGAACGACGTGAACGTGTAGTACACATCGGTCGCGTCGCGCTCTCCGGAGAAGCCCACGGCCGTTCCGAGACCCGGCAGCGCGATCTCGCGCTCGAGTGCGCCACTCAAATCGTGCACATATGCGCGCGTGGTAACGTCCTTGAGATACGTCGTGAAAATGCGCCCGCCGGCGGTCGTGACGCCGTCAAGCGGTTCGGTGCGTTCGGGAATCACGGTCACCCAGTGCGATTCATCGGGATGGGCCGGATCGATACGCACCACGCGGCGATTGGGTGCGTGGCGATTGGTGAGCACGAGCAGCGCGCCGCCAACATTGTCGAGCACCGCCATCTCGTCGTCGAACTCCGTCCAGACGGGGCGGAACTCGGTCTCGCCCGCCGCGAGATCACAGACGAGGATGGCGTTGCCGTCTTTTCCGTTGCCACGATCGGAGACGTAGAGCACGGCGAACCGTTCGTCTTCGGTGGTGGCGAGATTGTGGAAGCGTTGCGCGTGGTCGGTGTCGCGATAGACCAGCCGGTCGTCTGACTGTGGGGTGCCGAGCGCGTGGTAGAAGACCTGATGGTCGTCGTTCCTCGAACTGAACGCGGCCGCCGTCACGACCGGCTCCGGATACCGGCTGTAGAAGAAGCCGTTCCCATGCCAGGCGATGTCCGACACCTTGACCCACTCGATCCGGTCCTCGCGATCGGTGCGGGTGCGCGGGTCCATGACGCGGATTTGCTGCCAGTCCGACCCCGCCTCGCTCACCAGGTACGCGATGTGATCACCGGCGTGGTCGAGGGTTACCCCCATGATGCGCGTGGTGCCGTCGGCGGACATGGTGTTCGGGTCGAGCAGCACCTGCGGCTCCCCGTTTTCGCCGTCCTGCAGGTAGTACACCGCCTGGTTCTGCAGTCCGTCGTTCTTCGTGAAGACGACCCATTGCCGCTTGCGGACGGGGGCGGAGACCCGGGGATAGTTCACCAGCGTTGTCAGCCTGTCCCGGATCGCGTTCCGGAAGGGAATGCGCTGCAGTAGCGCATGGGTCACGGCATTTTGCGCCTGCACCCAGGCGGTGGTTTCCGGCGAGGTGTCATCCTCGAGCCAGCGATACGGATCGGCGACTACGGTGCCGTGGTAGTCGTCCGTCTGCGGGTCGGTCCGGGTGGTCGGGTAGTCCACGGTCTCGGCGGCGGTGGGGGCGTCGGAATCGGTCACCCGGATAGGTTACAGCCTGCGCCAAACCCCGCTACGGTCGCTCTACGTCGAATCGTGACGGGGGTAGCGTATTGGACGCTGGACCGTCTATCTTTCGCAGCTATCCAAAAACCGCGCCCGGTCATTCGACGGGCTCGGGAGTTCGTTGCAGCATCTCCTGTCGCGGCGCCTCCGGGCCCGCGACGGTGGCGATGCCAAGTCGACTATGGCCGGGAGACATCGCTCCCGCACCACGCCTTGGCCTCTCGCAACGGCGTCGCGAGATCGCGTGCAGGTCGCGCCTTGGACACCGAGTCCGCAGCACCCTGACCGGGCCAAGTCGGCGGCCCCGGAGTTGAGATATGCATCCGTTTGTTGAGACGCAGAAGGAATGGATGAAGGACAACATTCCGCCGTTTCGCCCAGGCGATACGGTTCGCGTCAATGTGCGCGTTAAGGAAGGCGAGAAGGAGCGCGTCCAGGCGTTCGAAGGGATCTGCATCGCGCGGAAGCATGGCGGTGTCAGCGAGACGTTCACCGTCCGCAAGATTTCCAACGGCATCGGTGTCGAGCGCATCTTCCCGCTGCATAGCCCCATGATCGGCGAGATCGTCGTCGTGCGTCGCGGTGTCGTGCGTCGCGCGAAGCTGTACTACCTGCGCGATGTGACGGGCAAGGCCGCCCGCATCAAGGAGCGAAAGGTCGTCCGCGCACCCAAGGCGACGTCGTAATACCGTCGCACCAGTCGCCGCAACGGCAGCCACCTCGTGGCGCGTTGGAGCGCGATCGAGCGGACGGCGCGCGCGCAGTACGGGCCGCTGCTCGCCGGTGTCGATGAAGTCGGACGGGGCCCCCTCGCGGGCCCCGTTGTCGCATGCGCGATCGTCATGCCGCCGGGGCAACGTGCCATCGCCGGCGTGAACGACTCCAAGCAGCTCGACCCAGCCACGCGAGAACGTCTGGCTGCCCGTATCCTTGAGCAGGCCCTCGCGGTCTCGCTCGGCGCCGCCTCGGCGCGTGAAGTCGATCGCATCAACATCTATCACGCCACCGTGCTGGCCATGCGCCGGGCACTGACGCGGGTAGAGCGTCGACTCGGCCAGGTGCCGGACCATGTGCTGATCGACGGGAACCCGCTTCGTACGCTCGGCATGCCGCACACGGCCGTGGTGAAGGGCGACGCGAAGTGCTATGCCATTGCCTGCGCGTCCATTGTGGCCAAAGTCACCCGCGACCGTCTCATGCGCTCGCTGGCGCGGCGCTACGGCGACTACGGTTGGGAGCGGAACTCCGGTTACGGCACGCCCGTGCACCTCGCCGCTCTGGCGGCGCACGGACTCACACCGCATCATCGGCGACGATTCTGCCTCGGCGTGCAGGTCGCCCTCGACTTGGAGCCGGCGACCGTCCATCCGTCCATCTCTCGCGAGCCCGTTGAATGACCCCTCCCACAGCTCCTCCCGTCACGCCGGCCTCGCAGCCTGCCGTTTTTGCTCCCGGTCTGCTTTCCGGTCAGGTTGCCCTCATTACCGGCGGTGGTACGGGCATCGGGTTTGGGGTGGCCGAGTTGCTGGCGGAGCTGGGCGCGCATGTCGTGCTGGCCAGTCGCAAGCCTGATCATTTGAACGCCGCGTGCGCCAGCATAGTGGCGGCGGGGGGCAAGGCCACCGCCGTGCAACTGGACGTGCGCGATCCGGAGCAGGTCAAGGCAGCCGTGGACGGCGTGGTGCAAGCGCATGGCAGACTCGATCTGCTGGTGAACAACGCCGCCGGCAACTTCTACGCGCCCAGCGCGACGCTATCGCCCAACGCGTGGCGCAGCGTCGTGGAGATCGACCTGTTCGGCACGTTCTATTGCTCGCAGGCCGTGTATCCCATCATGGCGCAGCAGGGTGGGGGGCGCATCGTGAGCATCAGCATGACGCTGCACTATCGCGGCTGGCCGCTGATGGCCCACGCAACGGCAGCGAAAGCCGGTGTGGACGCACTCACGCGCACGTTAGCGGTGGAGTGGGCGCCACAGCGTATTCGTCTCAACGCCATCGCTCCGGGGCCGATCCCAACCGAGGGTGTGAAGAAAGCCTTCACGCCGCCGGCCAACAGCGGCGTTGCCGACGTGTTCGCCGCTGCCGACCAGAAGATGGCGGAGTATGCCGAGAAGAGCATTCCGTTGGGTCGATGGGGCTCCCCGCGGGACATTGCGAACATGGTGGCCTTTCTGGCGTCGCCGGCAGGAGACTGGATTACCGGATCGATCTTTGTGGTTGATGGCGGCGAATGGCTGGCGAAGCCGGCTATGTGACCTGCGTCTCCATTCGGCGCGTATCGTAGAGGGATTTCAGCTTTAGAAGCGATGCAGAGTGACAGTTGTCACGAACATCCGGCGGAAATCTTTCGACGCGTGATAGCAGTCACGCCGTCACCGGGCGGGCGAACACAGTTTCATGGCAGGCAGCAGCGCGTGCACCGATTCGTGCACGACGACACCATGACTCACCCGGGGGAATTCATGAACAACACACGGTTTGTGGCACGCGCGGCGCTCACGATCGTCGCCGTCTCCACACTTGGCGCATGCGCGACGAAGGGCTTTGTCCGTCGCGGGTTGGATGAACAGCGCGTCGCACTGACGCAGGAGCGCGGCGAGCGCGTGGCGGGGGACAGCGCCAGCCGCGCCGAACTCGGCGTGCTGCGTACTGACTTGGCGGCGCTGAAGAGTGACTTGGGCACGCTGCGCACCGAATTCGGCACGCGCATTACGGCCATGGAAGGCATGGTCTCGTTTGCGATGCCGGTGCACTTCGATTTTGACGCCGCCAACGTGCGCCAGCAGGATGAAGCAGCGCTGGCCAAGTTCGCGCAGGTCGCGCAGTCGCACTATAAGGGCGCAACCATTACGGTTGAGGGCTTTGCCGATCCTGCGGGCAGTGCGGCCTACAACAAGCGACTGTCGCAGAATCGTGCCGACGCGGTGCGTGAGTACCTCGTGTCCAAGGGAATCGACGGCAGCATCGTGCGCTCGATCGGCTACGGCAAGACGCGTCTCGTGCGTCCCGGCGCTGAGGGCGACGCCCCCGGCGCGGAGCTGAACCGGCGAGTGGTGTTTGTCATCGAGAGCCCGGTTGAAACGACCGTCGCCGCGTTGTCGATGCGCTAACCAGCGGCAGTCCGGCGCTAGTCGCCGGACTGTAGCATTGCGGTAACTCGATGGCCGCTCCTGCTTGGGGGCGGCCATTGTCGCGTTCGGTCCGGTTACTATTTCGCTCATGCAGACCACGCAAGGGTTCATCGAGCGGCTCGTGCCCCCCGAGACGGATACGGCGCGGGTGGAGATGGGCCACGAGGCACTACCACCCGTCTTGCGACCTGATGCCGCGCTGAGCGTACTCGACATCACGGAGTGGTTCGGCAGCACGAGCGGGGGCATTCGGACGTACCTGCTCCAAAAAGCGCTGTACGTCGCCGCACGGCCGTGGTTGCGGCAGACGCTGGTCGTGCCGGGCGCGCGTGATGCGATCACGGGTGAATCGGGCGTGCGTCTGTACCGGTTAAAGGGGCCGCCAATCCCGCGACAGAAGCCGTATCGGTTCATGCTGGCCACCCGTAGTGTGGCGCGCATCGTGCGGCACGAACGTCCCGATCTGATCGAGATCGGTAGCCCGTTTATTGTGCCATGGATCGTGCGGCACGCAACGAAGGCTCTGGACGTACCGCTGATCTGTTTCTATCACACGAATTTGCCCCGCATGTTTTCTCCCCGCGCGGGCCACGACAGCGCGGCCCGGCGCGCGGTGTACAATGCGTCGTGGCGCTATATGCGGCGCTTGGACCGCATGTTTCCACTCACGGTCGTCACGTCCTCGTTCTCGGCCAACGATCTCGCGCGCGAGGGCATCACCCGAATCGCCAAAGTGCCGCTGGGGGTGGACCTCGAACGCTTCCGGCCGGCGCGCCGGGAGGACGCCGCTGCGACGCGTGCGCGATGCGGCATGCCCGACGGACCGCTAGCGGGCTTCGTCGGCCGGTTCGCTGCCGAGAAGGAGCTGGACGTAGTGTTGGACGCGTGGGGGGCCGTGGAGCGCGCAACGGGCGCGCGGCTGGTGCTCATCGGTGCGGGGCCGCTCGAGCGCGCTCTGCGCGCACATCCGTACGGGTCGCGTGTCACCTTCCTCCCCTTTCAGTCAGATCGTGAGACTTTGGCGAACATGCTGGCGGCGGTCGATGTCGTCGTGGCGCCTGGCCGTATCGAAACGTTTGGACTGTCCGCGTTGGAAGCGTTGGCCAGTGGCACGCCCGTACTAACGGCTGATCAGGGCGGTGTGTCGGAACAGGTCGCGAACAGCGGCGCGGGGCGCGCGTACATATCCGGAAGCGCAGAGTCGCTGGCGGCCGAAGCGATTGCACTGTTCGGTGACGATCTCGAGGCATTGGGGCGGCTCGGCCGAGCGTATGCGGAGTCCAAGCACGGGTGGGATACCGTGTTCGACCGGCTGTTCGCGGTATACCGAAGCGTGTTGCGTCGTTGAAGACCCGCGTGGCGCAGCGGGGCGTGAGGCATGGCGAATCGCACGGACTGCTCGTGTCCATTCATGATGTCACGCCGGCGCTGGCGGCGCCGGTGCAAGCTTTGTGGGAGCTGTGCCAAGCGTACGGCGTCACGCCGGCCCTGCTGGTGGTGCCGCAGTGGCACGGCGACTGGCCGTTGGAGGACGCGCCGGTGTTTATGGAGTGGATACGTCGGTGCGCCGAGCACGGCGCGGAGATCTTGTTGCACGGTGAACGGCATGACGAGGTCGGCTTGCCGCGCGATTGGCGCGACCACTGGCGCGCGCTCGGTCGGACGAATGGCGAAGGGGAGTTTCTCACGCTGGACGCTGACGCGGCACGCACGCGCATCGCACGCGGCCTGTCGCGGCTGCGCGCGCTGGGACTCGCGCCGATGGGCTTCGTGCCACCGGCATGGTTGGCACGGGAGTACACGCACGCACTGGTGCGAGATGCGGGGCTGGCGGTGAGTGAAGATGCGCACGGGGTGCGGGTGCACGGACGTGGGGTGCGGCTGGCTGCGCCGGCGGTTCGCTGGAGCGGCCGTAGTGCGCTGCGGGCGCGTGCGTCGCAACTGTTGGCGATGGCGCGATGGCACGTGCATCGCGCTGTGCCGCTGGTGCGGCTGGCGTTGCATCCGCAGGATCTCACGCACCCGGTCACGGCGGCGTCGGTGCGTGCGGAAACAGCGCGATGGGCGCGCGCGCGGACCGTGATGCGGTACGCCGACCTGGTGGACGCGGAACAGCAGGTCGCCGATCTGGAGCGCGCAGGGCAATGAGCGGCGTACCTGAGCTGTCCACGCCGCCCGTCGATGCGACGGCCCTGCGGCTGGCACTCTTTACCGACACGTACGCGCCGCAGGTGAACGGCGTGGCGCGCACGCTCGAACGTCTGGTGCATGCCGTGGAGGAGCGCGGGGGCACCGCCCGCGTGTTCACGGTGAACGATCCGCACGCCGCGCCGCTGCCGCATGTGACGCGCTATCCAAGCGTTCCGTTTTGGGCGTACAAACAGCTGCGCGTGAGCACGCCTTCGCACGCGCGCGTTATGAGCGATCTGGCCGCGTTCGCGCCGACGCTCGTACACGCGGCCACAGAATTCGGTGTCGGCATGGCGGGACGTCGTGCGGCCCGTGCGCTCGGCGTGCCGTTCGTATCCTCGTATCACACCAGCTTCACCGCATACGCGCGATTCTACCGATTGGGATTGCTGGCGCAGCCGGGGTGGGCGTTTCTGCGCTGGTTTCACAATGCGGGACTGCGCACGTACTGCCCCACGCCGAGCATTGTCGACGAGGTCGCGGCGGAGGGTTTTACGAACACGCGCGTGTGGTCGCGTGGCGTTGACCGTGAGCGTTTCTCGCCGCGGTTTCGCTCGAACGCGTGGCGCGAACGGATCGGGGTGACGGACCATACGCTGGTGGTGAGCTACGTCGGTCGAATTGCGGCGGAGAAGGGGCTGGACGTGGCGCTCGAGGCGATCCGTCTTGCGGTGGCCGCGCGTCCCGACCGAATCACGTTCGTGGCGGTCGGCGATGGACCGTTCGAGGCGGAGTTGCACCGGCTGGCGCCGCCGGGCAGTTGGCTGCCCGGGAAGCTGCTGGGCGACGCGCTCAGCGAAGCGTACGCGTCCAGCGATGTGTTTCTCTTCCCCTCAGTGACCGACACGTTTGGCAACGTGCTACTCGAGGCCATGGCGTCGGGCGTGCCGGTGGTGGGGGCGGACGTGGGGCCCACGCGCGAGCTGTTGGCGCCCGACCGGGGGTGGTTGGTGACACCGGGCGATGCGGCGGGCTTTGCGGCGGCGCTGGTGGCGGTGGTCGACGATCGCGCGCTTCTGGCAGCGGCGCGTGAGCGAGGGCTGGCCTTCGCCGCGTCCAAGAGCTGGCAGGCGGTGTGGGATCCGCTCATTGCTGACTACCTCACCGTGCACCACTGTCGCTAGATTGTGCGTCGGCCGCACGAGCACGCGGCTGCTCCGATAGCTCAGTTGGTAGAGCAGCGGCCTTTTAAGCCGTAGGTCCTGGGTTCGAGTCCCAGTCGGGGCATTAGGCGGCGACAGTTTCGCCGAATGCCACGGTTCGACAGACATGTGTGCTGCGACGTCGACTGCTAAATTGCGCGCATGCGTTGCCCTCCATGTACACCCAGTCGACGGTGGCTCCAATCACTGGCTGTCGTCGCGTTCCTCGTCCCGCAGCGGGCGAGTGCGCAGTTCCTCCCCAAAGCGTCGCCGCCCGCCGCCGACACGTCCCCGACCACCGTCTCCAGTGGTTCGCCGCGCGCGTCGCTGGCGGAGTTCCTGCGACTCGCCAAGGCGGGTGACTGGGAGGATGCGGCCGGATTTCTCGCCGTGCCCTCCGCCGATCGGGACAAGGCTGCTCTGTTGGCCCGCAGGTTGAAGGTCGTGTTGGACCAGCGGCTGGCTATCGATCTGGACAACGTCTCGCCGCTTACCGTCGGTGACACTGCCGATGGTGATCCCACGGGCGACCGCATCGGGGTGATTCTGGGGGTGGGCGGCCGCGAAGACGCAGTACGGCTGGTGCGCATCACTTCCCGCGCGCCATCGCGCTGGGTCTTCTCATCGGCCACGGTCGGATTGGTCGATCAGTGGTACGAGAATCTGGGTACGCCCTGGATTCGCGACCGCGTGCCGCCCGCCCTCATGCGAGAGGGGCCGTGGCACGTCTTCTACTGGCAATGGATCGGCTTGGCTATGGCCGTCCCTGTGCTGACGCTGCTGGCGTGGCTGGTGGGCACGCTGCTCCGCAGCATCCTCGTGCAACTCGCTGCGCGCACGTCGACCGAATGGGACGACCTCTTGGTCGTGCATTTGCGCAGCCCGTTCCGCCTCTGGGTCGCGGCCGTGGCGGCCACGCCGCTGCTCAATCTGTTGTCGCTGAACGCGCGCGTGGCGGGCTTCGTGGAGGCCGCCACGCGTGGTCTGGTACTGTTGTCGCTC
This sequence comes from Gemmatimonadales bacterium, assembly GCA_038234895.1. Lineage (GTDB taxonomy): Bacteria > Gemmatimonadota > Gemmatimonadetes > Gemmatimonadales > Gemmatimonadaceae > Gemmatimonas. Next base: position 29,788 of record JBBQSM010000004.1, on the reverse strand, counting down.
TTCTGGGGCGTACTACGGATCATTCGGCTCGTGCAGGAAAAAGTCGCCAACGCCGTCTGGGAAAGCGGAGACGGACAGCAAGCGCGCACACTCGTGCCGTTGCTCGGCAACATCCTGCGTGTGACGCTCGGCTTGATCGCGATTCTCGTCACGCTTTCGCAGTTCGGCTATCCCGTGGGCACGTTGCTCGCCGGTCTGGGTATCGGTGGCATTGCGGTCGCGCTGGCCGGACAAAAGACGGTGGAGCATCTGTTCGGCAGCATCTCACTGGCGGCCGACAAGGCATTTCGTGTGGGAGACTGGGTGCGCGCCGGCGCGACGGAGGGAAGCATCGAACGTATCGGCTTGCGGTCCACGAGCTTCCGCACGAACGATCGAACCGTCGTGCGCATTCCGAACGGGCGACTGGCCGATGAGCGCATCGAAACATTCGGTGAGCGCGATCGCATGCACCTTCGCGCCGACGTCGACGTGACCTACGGAACGACGGCCGCACAGGTGGACGCGATCCGCGACGACATCGAGGCGTTGTTGCGGGCGCACCCGAAGATCTGGCCCGATGTGGTGCGCGTCCACGTCGTGGCGTTGACCGAATCGTCAATCCGGTTGCGTGTCATGACATGGTTTGCCACGCAGGACTTCGGAGAGTTTCAGGACATCCGGCACCACATGCTGCTCGGCTTCATCCGCATCGTGGAGGCACACGGCTCGAGCATGGCGTTCCCCTCGCGCACCGTGTATCACGTGACGGCGCACGGCGAACCGGTTCCGGCAGTGCCGCAAATGGATGGAGGCGTGGACGCCGCCGCACACGCCGACGCGGAGCCGGTCGATGCGGGCTAGCGCGCGCCCATGATACGCCCATGATGCAGGTCGCGCTCGACAACGCCTCGACGTTGCTCGCGCCGTCGCCGCTGGTGGCAACGGAGCTGGCGGCGACGTTGCTGCAGGGCGCGATCACCACGGGGCTCGCCGCGTTGTGCGCGCATCTGTACACACGGTACCATCGACCGTGGTTCGGATGGTTCGCGATTGCGTGGAGCATTTACGTCGCGCGACTGCTGTGCATTCTGAGCTTCCTGCTCACGACCGATCGCATCTGGCTGTACTGGCATCAGGTGACCACCGGATGGACAGCGCTGGTGCTGCTGTGGGCCTCGCTGGTGTTCTTGCGGCAACCGAAAGCGCGCCCGGTGTACCTGCTGCTGGCGCTCTTTCCTCCGCTCTGGTCGTTCATCGCCATCTACCAGTTGGAGAACTTCCTCTGGGCGGCGCTTCCCGCGGTGCTGTTTCTCAGCGGCGCCACGGCGTGGACGGGGTGGGTGTTCTGGCGGCATCACCGTTTGGTTGGCTCACCGGGCGCGCGTTTGCTGGCGTTCAGTTTCGCGGCGTGGGGGTTGCACCATCTCGACTATCCGTTCCTGCGGGCGCAGGGCGCGTGGACGCCGTGGGGCTACTATCTCGACATCTCGTTCGAGCTGCTCGTCGGCGCGGGGCTGGTACTGCTCATTCTCGACGATCTCGGACGCGGCGTGCGCGCGCTCACGGCGTTGTCGGGCGATCTGCAGCGGCACGACGCGAGCGCCGACCCGCTCGATCTGCTGTTGTCCCGTCCGCTCACGCTGCCGGGTGTGCGTGGCAGCGCGATGTATCTCATCGACGGCGACGCGCTGTTGGAGGGGCTCCCCTCGGCAGATGCGGCCGCGCCGGGACGGTTCGTACGCGGTGCAGGCAGTTGCGCCGAATGGGCGGATACGCAACCGCAGGGGCCGGTGCAGCAGGCGTTGTTGCGCATGCGTCTCACACGACGCCCGCAGCTGGTCGCCACCAGTGGCGAGCAGCCGTTTGTGGCGGCGCTTCCGGTGAGTGTTGGTAACAGGCTGGCAGGCGCACTCGTCATGACCGGCGATATCCGCAATCCGTTCACTGCGCTCGACGACGATTTCCTCATGGCACTCGGTCAGCAGGTCGGGGCCGCGCTTGAGCAGTCAGCGCTTGACCGGCAACTCGCCACGCGCACCGCTGCGCTTGAGCGGCTGTCCTCGCGCATGGTGCGGCAGCACGAAGACGAACGTCGACGCCTCTCGCGCGAGTTACACGACGAAACGGCACAGGTGTTCTCTGCAGTCAAGATGCAGCTGGAAGGGCTGCGGCCGGTACTCGCGCCGGATACGCGGCCGCGCCTCGATCGGCTGCTGTCGCTCGTGGACACGGGGATCGCCAGCATCCGGCAGGTGACCAGCGATCTGCGCCCGTCGTTGCTTGACGACCTCGGCTTGCTGCCCGCGCTGCGTTCGCTCGTAAGCGAGTTTTCCGAGCGCAGTGGATTGCGTACGTCACTGGATGCGCCGTCAACGTTGCCCGATCTCAGCGTCGATGCGGACCTCGCGCTGTTTCGCGCGTTGCAGGAGGCGCTGTCCAACGTGGCACGCCATGCCGATGCACGACGTATCACGGTAACGCTGAGCGTTCGCGACGATACGTTGGTGATGGTCGTGCGCGACGACGGGCAGGGGTTTCCAGTCTCGCGTGACGGTCGCGTGCGCGAACCGGAAGGCCGCATGGGTCTCACCGGCATGCGCGAGCGGATGCTCGCCGTGGGCGGGCAGGTGACGATTGGCAACGCCAAGGATTCTCGCGGTGCCGAGGTGCATATCAGAATTCCGATCGCTCACGCCGATGTCTCCGAACCAACGGTGAAGATGTTATGAGTCCCGCTATCCGTGTACTTGTCGCCGACGATCACGCGCTCGTGCGCGAAGGGATCCGGTATGTGCTTGACGCCGACCCCGGCATCGAGGTGGTGGCGGAGGCGGCCAACGGTCGCGAAGCGGTCGATCTCGCCGTGCTGCACGCGCCGGATGTCGTCGTGTTGGACATCACCATGCCGGAGGAAACCGGGCTGCGAGCGGCTGCGCGGTTGCGGACGCTGCTGCCCGATGCGCGGGTGCTGCTGCTGAGCATGCACGATCACGTGGAGTATGTGCGCGAAGGCATGCGCATCGGCACGCATGGCTACCTGCTCAAGGACAGCGCAGGTGAGGAGCTGCGTGCCGCAATTCGCGCGGTGCATGCTGGAGGCACGTTTTTCAGCCCCGCGGTGGTGAAGCGGTTGTCAGCGGGCGACAGCAGCAGCGCGACCTCGCCCGGCTCTCTGCTCGAAGTGCTGACGCCGCGCGAGCGCGATGTACTCGATGGCGTGGCGCGCGGTCTGACCAACAAGGCGATCGCGGCGGAGCTGGGCATCAGCCGACGAACAGTCGAAGCACATCGCGAGAGTCTCATGCGCAAGCTCGAGATTCACAACGTGGCCGGTCTGACACGCTTTGCGCTCGAAGCCGGCGTGGTCCGCGAAAGCAGCACGTAACCGTTACGCCGCCGTTTCGGCACTGACGTGTCGTCGTGGCGGAGTGGGCCGAGTCTGATGGACAATGACTCCGCCACTGCTCGAACGCCTCGCTGCGCGCGACCGTGCACTCTTCGTTCGTTTCGCGCTCGACGCGCGATGCACGTCGGTGCGGCGCAGCTTCTGGACCGCAGTGACACACCTGGGCGGCGCGCGCGTTAGCATCGGTGCCTGTCTCGGCTCGCTGCTGTTGCCGTCGGTGAGCCCGAAGATCGCCTGGCATGCGCTGCTGCTGCTCGGCGCGTCGCATCTGGCGGTGCAGATTGTCAAACGATGCGCTGGTCGACCGCGTCCATGCACGCATTTGTCGTATCAAGCGCTGATCGCCGTGCCGGACAAGTTCTCGTTTCCTAGCGGTCATGCATGTGCAGCGATGGCCATGGCCGTGGCGTACGCTTGGGCCTTTCCCACGCTGGCCGTGCCGTTGTTGGTACTCGCGTCGCTGGTGGGATTCTCGCGCGTCGTACTGGGTGTCCACTACCCGGGAGACGTCGTCGTGGGGCAAGCGATCGCCCTGCTGAGCGCCTACGTGATGTTCGCCACCGGGCGATGAAGTCATCATAGGCCACCGGTGTGACGGTCTGCGATGTGGAATCGTCAACACGGTGGAGATTCGTGATCCCTCCTCCCCCCATCCGCATGGCCGTCCCCGAATCGACCACTATCAGCGCCTTCGACAGCGGGCTGTCCGCTGCCTCGGAGCCGGTGCGTCTGCGATTGGTGTCCTGCCGTCTCGACCGCACGGCCGGCGCGCAATCCCGCGTGAGCGTGGAGTTCGCACTGCCCTTCGGCGACGAAACCATCGTCTTCCGGCAGCAGGGTCCCACCTGCATTGGCGGCGACCTGCGGCTGGCCGCTCTCGCCACGCTTGATGCGGTGGCGCAGGTCGCGCAGGGATCGCTCGCGCTGGAGTTGGTGGGTGTGAAGCCCGTGCGCGCCTTCGACACGAACCTGATGGTCGTTGCCTTGCTCGCGCACGGCGACGGACGCACGCGTCGGATCGTCGGGACAGCGATCGCGGAGGACGACGCGCTGGCCGGCGTCGCCCGCGCAACATTACACGCGGTGAATCGGCTCCTCGCGCCTCATCTGACGCGACTCGCCCCGTTTGCCTGAAGAAAGTGCGATTCCGAGCCCACGTACGTCACCACCGCTGGTGTCGGCGAGGGCACGGAACGGGTAGCTTGGGCGGGTCTGCATTCCCCTCCCGCCACTCGCACCTCACAGCGCATTGATCTTTCATCCTCCGGCACGTCGCCGCGGCGTTGCGCTGTCGTTCGCCCTCGCCGTGCTGTCGCTTGTAAGCGGCTGCCGGCCTGCGAGGCCGCTCCAGGAGCCCGTTCCATCAGGCATCCCGTTGCCGGCGGCGGCCAATGGCGCTGCGCCGGCACCGCCCAGCGCGAATACGCTCAGTTCCGTCGTGCCAACGGTCGTCGCGAGTAGCGACGATGATCTGGCCCGCACCGTCGTGTCGGTGTTTGGCGACAGTGCGGCGCTGCGCCCGACCGGTGCGCCGCCTGAGAGTGAGGCGCCGAGCTGGGACATCGACGTGCGGTCGTACGAGGCGCATGAACGGGTTGCGCACTACGTGCGTCTCTTTTCGACCAGTTCGCGAGAGCGCTTCAGCGAACGGTTGTCTCGGGGCACGCGATATGAGCCGATGATTCGCGCGAAGCTACGCGCGGGCGGTATGCCGGAAGATCTGGCGTATCTCGCGCTGATCGAGAGCGGATACGATCCGCACGCCTACTCCCGCGCGGCGGCCGTTGGCATGTGGCAGTTCATGAGCACCACCGCGCGCGGCGTGGGGCTGCGGGTGGATTGGTGGGTTGACGAGCGACGCGATCCGGTGCGCGCGACGGAGGGAGCGATTCGCTTCCTGCGCGAGCTGCAGACTCAGTTCGGTTCACTCTATCTGGCCGCGGCCGCATACAACGGCGGCCCGGGGCGCGTGTCGCGTGGCCTTACTCGCTATGCCGGCGAGCTGGACGGCACCGCGGGTGAGGATGTGTTCTTTGCACTGGCCGAGCAGGACTATCTGCGGGCCGAGACCAAGAACTACGTGCCGCAGATCATCGCGGCGGCGCTGGTGGCCAAGCAGCCGGCGCAATATGGACTGCGCGTGGATACGCTGGCGGCGTTTGCCTACGACACCGTGCTCGCCGACGCCGGGACCAGTCTGGCGGCGGTGGTGGAGGCAAGTGGTGCGACGGCGGACGAAATCCGGGACCTGAACCCGTCTCTGCTGCGTGGCATGGTGCCGCCGACCACGAGCATGTGGTTGCACGTGCCGGTTGGTGCAGCGGAGCGTACCGGAACGGCTTTGGCCACGATGCCTGACTCCGCGCGCGCAGGCGCCCGCGGTGTGAAGGTCACGGGGACGACGACCACGCTGGCCTCGTTGGCGAGTCGGTATGAGGTACCGCTGCGGCAGTTATCGTGGTTCAATCCCGGGCTCAAGACGCGCACGAAAGGACGTCTGGTGGCGGGGCAGACCGTGCGTATTCCGAGCGAGGGAACGCTCGCGATGGCACGTTCGGTCCCCGATCCTTCGATCGAGCGGTACGGCAGCTCGACCACGGCCGCCGCATCCGGACGCAGCGTGCATGTCGTCCGCCGGGGTGAGTCGTTGGGCGCAATTGCCCGGAAGTACGGACTCACACTGGCTCGGCTCAAGTCGTTGAACGGGATCCGGACTGATCGGATCGTTGCCGGACAAGCTCTGCGCGTGACGTCGACGGCACGCACGGTGTCGTCCGGATCGCGCGTCGGCGCAAAGGGATCGACCGCCAAAAAGCCGGCCGCCAGGAAGGCCGCCGCCAAGAAGCCCGCCGCCAAGAAGGCCGCAGCCAAGAAGGCCGCCTCGTCTAAGTCGTCGGTGAAGAAGTCGGCGGCGAAGAAGGCACCGGTGACGAAGAAGGCACCGGCGAAGAAGACGGCGGCGAAGAAGACGGCGGCGAAGAAATAGCGCCGACCGGCGAACCGGTCGACGCTACAACAACGTGGTGCACCTGCCGCGCAGGGCAGGCGGACAGTACGTCAGATGTCAGTCGAGAATTCCGCGTCCACGATAGCCGCGCGTGACGATGGTTTCGTAGCCGTTGGTCGGATCTTGCCCCAAGCTGATCGCGTTCTGGACGGCGCCCGGGCCGCGGTTGTAGACCAGCAGCGCCAGTTTCAGGTCCTTGTACTCACGGATCAAACCGCGCAGGTAGCGAAAGCCGATGCGCAGGTTGATGTCAGGATCGAGCAGATCCTCGCGCGTGACGTTCGGTTCAAAGGCGCGTGCCGTTCCCGGCATGAGCTGGGTCAAGCCGAGCGCGCCGACCGGGCTCTGCGCCCGCGTTTTGAAGACGCTTTCGACGCGGACCAGTCGGAAGCCGAGCTCCGGTTCAATGCCGGCGACGATCGCGGCGTCATAGATGCGACGCGCGAGATCGGGCTTGATACGGTAACGCGTGGAGTACGTATAGATGCGATGCCAGCGACTGAGCGATTCGCGCGGCATCACTTCGGCGGTTTGCGATGCCGACGCGCTTCGCGAGGTCAACGGCCGCGGGGCCAGACCGAAGGGCAGGGCACCCGTCGACGTGCGAGCGGTCGAGTCGCGGCCACCGAAATCCGGCCGACGCTGCAGCACCGACCCTGCGGGACGCCATGCCGGCTGGATACGCAGCGTGCCCACTGCTCCGGCGCTATCGACCGCGACCTTCATGGTCCGAACCGGCGGCTCGGGGGTGAGGGCGAGCGCCATCATCAGCACGACCGTCGAGGCGACACCGATCTTGGTCAGACGGCGCTTGGCGAACCGACGGTGCATCCGACGACGCCGCGCACGAGCATCGAGACTCCTGGTGCCGACTTCGTCGAACGCGTTTCCACCTGCGCTCTCACTTCCACTGCTGCGGGCGAGCACACCGTCCCCGCCGTCCTGCGATGCGTCTGTATCGTGCATAGGACCTCTTGATCTTCGGGACACTCACGGATCGGTGGTGAAGTCCCCTTTCGTGCCGCCGCGTTTTTCGCGCAGCACGATGTCGGTAATCACCATCGAACGGTCAACAGCTTTCGCCATGTCGTAAATCGCGAGCAGCGACACGGAGACTGCGGTTAACGCTTCCATTTCCACCCCGGTCTGAGCGGTGGTACGGACGGAACCCTCCACCCGGAGACCGGGCAGGGATGAGTCAACGCTAACCGAGATATCTACCCCGGACAACGGAAGAGGGTGACAGAGCGGGATGAGGTCGGCGGTACGCTTGGCTGCCTGCATCCCCGCCAGCCGCGCAACCGGAATCACATCTCCTTTTGCTAACGTGTTTTCCTGTATTGCTTTAAGTGTCGCCACTTCCATTCGAATGGCACCTGTGGCGACGGCCGTTCTGACCGAAAATGGCTTCTCGCTCACGTCGACCATCCGGAAATTTCCGTCCCCATCGAGGTGCGAAAATTCGCGCGCGGGGTGGTTGGGCGGGGGGGAGGTCATGGGCGGAGGGTATCGTGGAGAGCGCCGACGAGCGAGGCGCCAAGGAGTTGCGGACTAACGTTGCCGTGCGCGCGCAGCTTTGCGTTTTCGATCAACACCATCGCCATCGCGGTGCGACGTGCATCCGATTCGTGTCCAGCTGCGACGAGTTGGCGGGTGCGATCGTGCAGCAAGACGGTAAGCGCGTCGAGCATATCGGAGAAGGCACCGCGCGCACCGGCCACCCCCTGACGTGCGGCAGCTTTGATGCGCTCTGCGGCGCCCGCCGGCGTGGATGGCAGCAGCGCGGCCTCGAGCAATTTGCGCGCGGCCGCGTACGCCGCCGCCGTGGATTCGGCTCCCAACAAGGCGCCCGGCGCACCGCCGGCGCGCGCGATCGACTCCTCGCGCACTGATCCCGCGAGACGGCGAGCGACGGCGGGGTCATCCAGAAACACCTCGACGTCCACGCGCGCCAAGTTGGGAACGCGGATGGACACCACGCGTGACTTGATGGTTGGCAGCAGCGCACCGGGTTCGCTGGTCGTGAGGATCAGCGTGGTGCCCGGTGGCGGCTCTTCGAGCAGTTTCAGTACCGCGTTCGCCGCCTGATCCGCACCTTCCTGCGCGACCATGCGTTCCGCATCGCCCACGATGAATACCGCCCGCTTGGCCATGGCGGGGCGCGACGACGCGGCGCTGACGAGCGCCTTCACGCTGTCCACCGTGATCCCTTCCGAACCCGATGGCGTCGCCCAGAGGCCGTCCGCCTCCATGCGCTCGGCGATGGCCTCGCCCAAATCGGCGCGCACGTCGGCGGGCGAGGCGGAGCCGTCTTTCAGCTTGGGACGCGGAAAGAACCAATGCAGGTCGGGGTGGACCAGGCGTCCCGAATAGCGGCACTGCTGACACGCCCCGCACGGATCCGTGAGCTGTTCGGCGGTGGCGCGTTCGCAGAGCAGCAACTGCCCCAGCCAGAGGGCGAGTCGCTGCTTGCCGACCCCCCGCGCGCCTTGCAGCAGCAGGCTGGAAGGAAGTCGGCCGGCGGCCGCCGCCGTGGCGAGTCGGGCGCGAAGCGGATGGTGTCCAAAGAGCGGGCGAAGCGGCATGGCCGGAATATGCCGGCGCTCGCAGGTCGAATGAAGACGGGCGCCGTCGATGGCGGCTCGCGCCGACGGCTCGCGCCGACGGCTCGCGCCGACGGCTCGCGCAACGCGGCGCGGCGTGTCATCATGGCGGCATGCGCATACGTGACCTGCTCGCTCCGTTGCTGTTGCTCTCCGTGCCGGTTGACGGCCTTTCGACCCGACTCGCGGCGCAACAGCCGGTTCGGGCGCGGGCGGTCGGCCTGGCGCCCGGGATTTTCGCACCTGGCACGCACAACGCCATTACCGATGTAGCTGGGGTCCGCGTCGGACACGCCACCGTCAGCGAGGGCGATTCGCTCCGCACGGGCGTGACGGCGATCATTCCACACGGCGGCGATCTGTTTCGTGATCGCGTGCCGGCGGCGCTTCATGTCGGCAACGGCTTCGGCAAACTGCTGGGCGTGACGCAGCTGCGCGAGCTGGGCGAAATCGAAACGCCGATCGTACTCACGTGCACGCTGTGCATCTGGCAGGCCGGCGACGCGCTGGCGCAGTGGATGTTGCGGAAGCCGGAGAACGCGACCGTGCGATCGATCAATCCCGTGGTCGGGGAAACCAATGACGGCGGGCTGAACACGACGCGCAGCCGAGTCGGCATTGGTGCAGCGGTCGATCGGGCGCTGGCCGCGGCGGACAGCGGACCGGTCGCCGAAGGAAGCGTCGGCGCCGGCCATGGTACGATCATGTTCGGGTGGAAGGGCGGCATCGGCACGTCGTCGCGCAAACTTCCCGCCTCGCTGGGTGGCTACACGATCGGTGTGCTGGTGCAGGGGAACTACGGTGGCGTCTTGCAGATGGCCGGTGTGCCGGTCGGGCAGCTGCTCGGCCGTTACGCGTTTCAGCGGGAGGTCGCGACGCCGCGTCCGCCCGGTGGCGCGGGGCCTGGTGCAGGCGGCGACGCGGGCGCGGAACGCGGTGACGGCTCGTGCATGATCGTCATCGCGACCGACGCGCCAATGTTGTCGCGCAATCTCGAGCGGCTGGCGGCGCGCGCGGTGATGGGGCTCGCGCGGACGGGCTCGGCGGCCTCCAACGGCTCCGGCGACTATGTACTGGCCTTCTCCACAGCGTCTGCGGTGCGACGCAATCCGGATGCGACATTGGCCACAGCACAAGAGTTGGGCAACGAGGCGATGTCGGCAGCGTTTCAGGCGGTGGTTGAAGCAACCGAGGAGGCGCTGTACAACGCGCTGCTCATGGCCACCCCGGTCAGCACGCGGGCCAATCGCGTCAATCCACTCCCAGTAGATTCCGTCCGCATGCTGCTGCGAGCGCGCGGCATCGGCGCCGCCGCCCCCCGTCCGTCACGTTGAGATGACGCACGCATTCATTCTCATGCTGCAGGAGTCCTGATGGATTCGAAGGTGCTGTCCTCGCCCGTCGTAGTCGAACGGCGCACAAGTGTCCGTGCGGCGGCCACGGTACCGTGGCAACTGGCGGCGGTGGTGTTTGCGGCGACGAGCGTGATCGTGGGCCTCATCTGGGACATCTCGTGGCACATGACCATCGGGCGCGACACGTTCTGGACGCCGGCGCATCTGGCGATCTACATCGGCGGCGCGGTGGCCGGATTGAGCTGCGGCTTCACCGTGCTGCGCCGGTCCTTTTTCGGTGAGCATCGTCCGGACGACGGGGTGACCGTCTGGCGCGTGTTCAATGGTCCGCTGGGCGGCTGGCTGGCCATCTGGGGGGCGGTGGCGATGCTTACGTCCGCCCCGTTCGACGACTGGTGGCACGATGCGTACGGACTGGATGTGAAGATCATCAGCCCACCGCACTCGCTGCTCGCGCTTGGCTTCTTAACCATTCTTTCCGGCGCCTTGCTGCTGGCACAGGCCGAGCAGTCGAGCGAAGGATCGCGTCACGCGTCGAGTGAGGAGCCCTCCGGCATTACGCCCTGGATCGTGGCCTACACCAGCGGGCTGGTGCTGACGATGGTCTCCATCTTCACCACCGAGTATCACGATCGGGTGCTGATGCACCATGAGATCTTCTACATCGTCTCCGCGCTCGTCTTTCCGTTCGTGCTGGTTGCGGCGGCGCGTTCCACACGCTTGCGCTATCCCGCGACGGCTACGGCGCTGATGTACACGGTGGTCATGTGCGTGCAGGTCTGGGTGCTGCCGCTCTTTGAGGCCACGCCGCTGCTTGGCCCGATCCGGCAGGAGATTACGCACATGGTGCCGCTGAACTTTCCGCTGCTGTTGCTGGTGCCCGCGGTCGCGATCGACGTACTCATGCGCGCGACGGCAACGCGCGGCGCCTGGTCACGCGCGGCGCTGCTGGGGGTCGCGTTTCTCGGCGTGTTCACGCTGGTGCAATGGCCGATCGCCGAATTTCTGATCAGCCAAGACTCGCGCAACGCATTCTTCCGAACGGACAATTTCCCGTACATGATGCCGAAGGACGACTTGTCGGTGATCGGACGGATGATTGAGCAAACACCAGCCGAGCTGGCACGGGGCTTCGCGATCGCCGCGGTGCTGGCGGTGCTGTCGTCTCGCGCGGGGCTGGCGTGGGGCAGTTGGCTGCGCGCGGTCCGTCGGTGACCGGTCACATGATGCCAGATCATGCACCGCGCAGTGGAGTGGAGCGTTACGCGCCTGTACCAACGCGTGACGTCCTGTCGCTGATGCGTCGTCGCATGTCGCACGCGCTGTGTCTGGTGCTCGGCTGGCTCGCGCTGAGCGGACACATCGGCAGCAGTCAGGTGGTGTTCGAGGGACGGGCGGGTGGATACCCCGTGCGCGTAGTGATCACACCGCCCGGCGTGGTGCCGGCACAGGTGCCAATCCTTGTGCGCGTGCTCGACGGCGCGCCCACGCGCGTGACGGTTCGCGCGGCACAGTGGAACCTTGGCACCAAGGGCGCCCCGCCGGCGGAAGAGGCAGCGGTGGTGCCCGGCGATCCCGGCGTGTGGTCGCACGATCTCTGGATCATGACCTCCAGCACGTACGCGGTGCACGTGGCGGTCGAGGGGCCGGCCGGTGCCGGATCGTTCATCGTGCCGCTGCAAACGAGTGCCACGCGAACGCTTGGCATGACGCCGGTGATGTCGGGCGTGTTGCTCGCGCTCGGCACGCTGCTCGTGGCCGGGCTCCTGACGATTGTTGGCGCGGCGGCGCGCGAAGGCTCGCTCCTGCCTGGCGAGCGACCGACGCCAAAACGACGCCGTACTGCGCGCGTCGCCATGGCCGGCACGGCGGCGCTGTTGGGGCTCGCGCTCTTTGGCGGCGCCGCGTGGTGGAACGCCGAGGAAGGCGACTACAAGCGCCGTATGCTCAAGCCGATTCCGATGACGGCGGCGGTGCGCACCGTGGATGACGATCGCGTGCTCACCATCGCCATTACCGATTCACTCTGGCGGTCGAATCGAAGTACGCCGCTCATGCCCGATCACGGCAAGTTGATGCATCTGTTCCTTATCCGTGCCGATGACACGGATGCGATCGCGCATCTCCATCCGCTGCGCGTGCACGCCGACACGTTCGTGACGCGTCTGCCCGCGTTGCCGCAGGGGCGCTATCTGCTCTTTGGTGATCTGCTGTTTCAGAGCGGCACGCAGCGCACGCTGGTTGATACGGTCGACGTGCCTGTGGCGCCGGTGGTGGCCGGTGGCGACGACGGTGTGCCGGTTGCGCTCGCGACGTCCGTCCCGCCACTCGATCCGGACGACGCGTGGCGCGTGACGCAGGCGGTCGCGCTCGGCGAGCGAGCAGTGCTGACGGGCGGTGGATCAATGCAATTGGATGCGGAAGACGCGCGCGGCGGGATCGCGGCCGGTCGCGACCTGCGGCTCCGCGCGTCGGTGCGGAACGACGACGGGAGCGAGGCTGCGCTCGAGCCGTACATGGGTATGGGCGGGCATGCGATGGTGCTGCGCCGAGACGGCGGTGTGTTTGTGCATCTGCACCCGATGGGCACGGCGAGCATGACCGCGCAGGCGCAACTCGCGCGCCGTGAGCGCGGGGATACCGCGTTCATCGACCCCGCCGTCGTACCTGTCATCGATCCGGCTGTTGTTCACTCTGTTGTTCACGCGGACATGACATCGCAGGCATCGCCCGGTATGTCGCACGGGGAAACGCTCTCGTTCCCGTTCGTCTTTCCCGGGCCCGGTCAGTATCGCCTGTTCGTGCAGGTGAAGCGGCGTGGCGTGGTTGAGACGGCGGCGTTCGACGTACAAGTCGCACGGCCGCCCGCCGGCTCCGGACCGGCGCGTTAGCCCGGGGTGAGCAGATCGCCGAGGACGGCGCCGGCGGTGGCACGTCCGCCGGCGCCGGGCCCGTGGAATACCAGAGCGCCTGCCGATGAGCTATCGATGACGATCCGGTTGAACGCACCGCTGACGGCGGCCCATGGGTCGTCTGTGCGGACGCGCGTCGGGATGATGCGCGCGACGAGTACGTCGCCATCACGTGCGCAGCTGGCCAGGAGCTTCACGCGATCGCCCTCTGACGCAACCCGGGCGGCCCACGCCGCCGTCTCCGCATCGATACCGCGTCGCACGACCTTGAGCACGGCCGGGTCTGCACCGAACGCCAGCCAGGACAGAACGCGGAGCTTGTCTTCGGCGTCGGCCCCGGAGAGATCCCGACTGGGATCAGCTTCGGCGTAACCGAGACGTTGCGCTGTGGCAACGGCGTCGGCGAGTGATTGACCCTCTGCGACGCGTTCGAGCACGAAATTGCTGGTGCCGTTGAGAATACCAGTGATACGGGTGACACCTACGCCGGCCGCCCCGCTGCGCAGACAGCGGACGACCGGAATCGCACCGGCAACGGCGCCTTCAAAATCGACTCGGGTGCCATTCCGGCGTGCGAGGTGATCGAGTTGCGGACCTCGCTCGGCGAGCAGCGCTTTGTTCGCTGTGACTACCCGGATGCCGCGTTGCAATGCCGCTTCGACCAGCGTACGTGCCGTCGTCGTACCGCCGATCGCCTCGACCAGCACATCAATGTCGTCGTCGAGCAATGCCGTGGCGTCGGTGATGCGAGCGGACTCGGGCGCGAGCCCGCGCGCGATGGCCTGCGCCAATGCAGGACGTTCGCGTCTCGGGTCACGCACCAACACGCGGGCCACCTGCAACGCAGGCTCATCGCCCGGCGTGCGCTCGCCGATGAGGTCGAGCAGACTGCCGCCGACATGTCCGCACCCCGCCAGCGCGACGCGCAATGTGCGCGTGCTGCGGAGCGAAGACGCGTGCGTGCGGACGCGTGCGATGTCGTGTGAGGCAGCATGTGAAGTGACGCGCGCAGCGGCGCGAGCCATCGCACTCCGCAGTATCGCGCTCACGCGCGCCGTTTCCAGCAGAAACGCGTCGTGTCCGTGAATAGACGGCAGCTCCACATACTCTGCGGCGCCGCTCGTCGTCCATTCGCGCACTGCCTCGGCCGGGTAAAGCAGGTCGCCCGGAATACCAACGCCGGTGAGGCGGTCGGCGACAGGGGCCAGCGCGGCGGCTACACCGCCGCGACCGCGCCCGACATCGTGTGTGTCCATCGCTCGCAGCAGCGCCACGTAGCTGGTTGCGTCAAACCGCTCGACCAACCGTTCGCCATGTGCGGTGAGCCAGTCGGTGACGAGAAACGCGCCGTCTGCATTGCGTGCGCGACCGAAGCGACGCTCCAGACCTTCGGGGGTGCGGTAGCTGAGCATTCCCACCATGCGCGCGAGGGCGAGTCCTTCCTGCACGCCGGCCGCGGCGATGGCACGCTGCATGATCGCGCCCCACACAATCCCCTGCGCCGTCTGTGCTGCGGGAGCCGCTAGCACCACGACCTCACACACACGTTCAGGAAAGCTCGCCGCAAACTCCAACGCGACCATGCCGCCGAGCGATCCGCCGGCGACGAGCAACGGGCGCTGCACGCCAAGCGCATCGAGCAGTCGTGCGAGGACCATGGCCTGATCCCGCGTGGTGAACGCCGGCAGCGCGTCGGGTTGGTCGTTACTTGGCCCCGTGGTGCCGGTGCACCCGCCCAGCAGATTGGCGCACAGCACGGCATGTCGCATGGGATCGATCGCGCCGCCCTCTGCGATCACTCCCTTCCACCAATCACTCGCGTTCACTGTACCGGTCAAGGCATGCACCACCATCACCAGATTGTCACGCGTTGCTGTGAGCGCGCCCTCCAAACGGTAGCGAACTTGCAGCAGCTGCACCTGCTGCCCGCTCTCAAAGATTACGTCCCGAAGCTCGATCACGTCATCGCGCACCGGCCATGCGTTCACCGCCGGCGCGTCAGTGTTCACGAACTGAGGCGCAACGACCGCCGCATCGCTCGTGGCAGCGTTGCGCGTGTTGATGGAATGCGACACGGGTGATCCGGTGCGGGAGGAGAGTGAACAATTGATTGGGGGCGACGCGACGCCGTTGCTCATGCGGCACTTTCGGCACGATGCGATCCGGCGATGGTCGTGTGCGATGCGGCGACCGCCGCCGACAGCGCGCGCTCAAGGTCGGCGCGCAGATCGTCCGCCCCTTCGAGGCCGACGGAGAGCCGGATCAGATCGGCATGCACGCCAGCCGCCTCGCGCTCCGCTTCGCTGAGCTGCTGATGCGTGGTGGACCACGGGTGAATGACAAGACTCTTGGCGTCGCCCACGTTCGCGAGTAACGAAAAGAGCCTGGTCTCCTTGATGAAACGATGCGCGGCCGCTTCACCGCCACGCACACCAAAGGTGAGCACACCGCCAAATCCTGCGTTGAGGTATGTGGCTGCGTTGGCGTGCGTGCGATGCGACGAAAGGCCGGGGTAGTTCACCCACGACACTGCCGGATGCGCCTCCAGGAATTGCGCTAGGGCGAGTGCGTTGGCGCTGTGCTGCCGGATGCGGAGCGGCAGCGTTTCGAGTCCCTGCAAAAAGAGAAAGGCGTTGAACGGCGACAGCGCAGCACCGATGTCGCGTAGCAACAGCACGCGTAGCCTGGCCGCGAACGCGATGTTCTTGCCGCCGATGTCCCCGAACGCTTCGGCGAAGCGGAGTCCGTGGTACGCCGCTTCAGGGTCCTGGTAAAACGAACGGAAGCGCGCCGTCTTGCCCCAGTCGAACCGTCCGCCGTCCACGACTACGCCACCGATGGAGGTGCCATGTCCACCGATCCACTTGGTGGCGCTGTGCAGCACGATATCAGCGCCATGCTCGATCGGGCGCGTGAGAATGGGCGTGGCGAACGTGTTGTCGACGACGAGCGGAAGATTGTACTGATGCGCGAGCGTGGCCAGCGCGCGCAAATCGGGAACGTCGAGCGCCGGATTGCCCACGGTTTCGACGTAAATCGCGCGCGTGTCGTCGTCGATGGCGGCCGCGACTGCACGATGATCGTGAATATTCACGAACCTGGTGCGGATTCCGAGTCGCGGCAGCGTGTGCGCGAACAGCGCGACAGTGCCGCCGTACACTGACTGTGAGGCGACGATGTTTTCGCCCGCTTGCGCGAGATTGAGAATGGCGAGTGTTTGTGCCGCCTGTCCGCTCGCGGTGGCAACGGCGGCGACACCGCCTTCGAGCGCGGCAATACGCTGCTCGAACACATCGGTGGTGGGATTGTTGATGCGCGTGTAGATGTTGCCGAAGGCGCGAAGTCCGAACAAGTCGGCGGCATGCTCAGGGCTGTCGAATACGAACGACGACGTGGCGTAGATCGGCACGGCGCGCGCACCGGTGGTCGGGTCCACCTGCTGGCCTGCATGCAATGCGAGTGTGTCGGCGCTGTGCGACGCGGCGGTGAACGACGGGGATTTTGACATCTGGCACTCCGCTGTAAACACGTGAGTGCCGCCAGAAGCAAAAAGGCGCCCGGGACGGATGGCCGCCGGGCGCACAATCGCTATTTAGCTCCTTATTTTGCGTGGCGGCAAGCGGCGGCAAATCACCACGGGTGCGACATGCACCAGTTGACCTTCAGTTTTTTATTGCGAAACGACTGCCGTTGTTGGACGCGGCCGCCGCTGACCCGGCGACAGCTGGCTGGAATGCAAACGGCCCGCGTCGATTTCTCGTCGCGGGCCGCAAGGACCACGACTTAGACGGATTTGCAGTGCCTCAGGCACTGGTGCGCGGCCCGTCAAATCGGGGAACTCGCCGCGCACACGTCAGTATCGACGGCCGGAATCGAAACGTCAAGCCCCCACACGCAGCGTACGCGGAGTACTCAGCGTTCTCGCACGACCCGAAACGTGTCCCGCGCGATAAGCAATTCCTCGTCGGTCGGTACCACCCACGCCTCCAACGTCGAGTCGGGCGTCGAACAGCGACCCTCCCGGCCTCCGGTCAGCGCCTCGTTGACCGACGGGTCCAGTCGCAGGCCGGCCCAGTCCAACCCGTCGCAAATCTGCGCGCGGATTTCCGGGGCGTTCTCCCCGATCCCGCCGGCAAACACGATCGCGTCGGCTCCACCGAGTGCGGCGAGATAAGCGCCGATGTACTTACGCACGCGATAGCAGAACATATCGATGGCTAGGCGTGCGCGCCGGTCTGAATGCTCGCGCGACTCGGCCAGCAGATCCCGCATGTCGTTGGTGAGTCCCGAAACGCCAAGCAATCCGGACTGATTGTTCAGTAACGCCTCGACCTGTGGCAGCGTGAGTCCTTCCTTGGCGCCGATGTAGTCGAGCATCGCCGCGTCAACATCGCCCGAGCGTGTGCCCATCACCAACCCCTCGAGCGGCGTAAAGCCCATGGACGTATCGATCGATCGACCACCGCGAATGGCGCAGGCCGAACAGCCGTTGCCGAGGTGCAGCGTCACGATGCGCACATCGGTGCGTTCGCGCCCGGTCAGTCGGCGCCACCTGTACGCGATCGAACGGTGCGACGTCCCGTGAAAGCCGTAACGCCGTACCTTGTGCCGCCGATACAGCGGATACGGAATCGCGTACAGGTAGGCGTGTTCAGGAAGCGTATGGTGAAAAGCGGTGTCGAACACGGCGACTTGCGGCGTGCCGCTGCCGAGCGCGGCGCGTATCGCTTCGATGCCACGCAGGTTGTGCGGATTGTGCAGCGGCGCGAGCTCGATGTTTGCCTCGATCCCGTGCAGCACCGCTTCATCGACGAGCACACTCTCGCGAAATCGCTCGCCGCCGTGCACGACACGATGACCGACCGCGTGGAGCTCCGCGCGGCTGGTCAGTCCCGTGCCGCTCTCCGCCGACGTGACGTAGCCGACAATCCACTCGACCGCCGCGCGGATGTCGCGTAACGGTGCCGTGGTCGTGCGGGTTCCGCCGTCAACGCCGCGTAGCGTGATCACCGCCTCGCCGCCCAGCCGCTCGATCTGTCCGCGCAGGAGGTTGGTGTCGGTGTCCGCCTCGATGCGAGCGTCGTCGGTGACGACCACCTGAAACTTGATGGTCGCGGACCCGGTGTTCAGCACGAGCACGTTCATGCGATGCTCATGCGATGCTCATGCGATGCTCATGCGATGCTCACGCGATGCTCACGCTGCGCTCACGGCCGCCTGCGCATCAGAACGGCTTGTAGAGCGCGAAGTACACGGCCAAACCCACCAACAGCGGCATGATGATCAGAAACGGCTTGGCCAGCGCCGGCTTGCGATAGGGGATCAACACCACCGCGCTCACCACGAACCAGATCGCCAACTTGCCGATCAGCCAGCCCGGCCACATGCCGCGTACCATGCCGAGGCGCGCCAGCATGCCAAAGCCGCCAAGTAGCACGAGAAAGGAACCGAGGCCAAAAACGGTGCCAACAATGCCACGGGTACTGGTGTTCGCCTTGGTACCGCCGTTGGCCGCATGCACGGCCACGCCACCCATGGCCGCAAGCAGCATGGCGATGCCGATGACGTGGATGATCTCATACAGGTCGCGTGGAAACATGTGGGGGTTGGGTCAGGTGGTGGAAAGCAGCAGTGCGGGTTCGTGCACTTCGAAGTGGTGGATGGTCTCCGGGGACAGTGCACGGTAGCTGGCCAGCACACGGGCCACCGCGTCTTGCGCATTGCTGCCGGTGGCGGACAGATGGCCCATCTTGCGACCGCCGCGGGCCGAGCCTTTGCCATACAGGTGCAGGCGCGAGCTGGGAATGGCGAGTGCGTCGTGGATCGCCGGTGGCATCGTCTGCAGCCACACCTCGCCAAGCAGATTCACGATCGCGGCCGGTACGAGTTGCTCCGTGCTGCCAAGCGGTAGGTCGCAGACGGCGCGCACGAGCTGTTCGAACTGACTCGTCGCATTGCCGCGTTCTGTGTGGTGAAAGGTGTTGTGCGGTCGCGGTGCCAGCTCGTTGATGAGCAGTCGCCCTTCGGCGGTCACGAACAGTTCGACGGCGAGCAGACCGACGATGCCGAGCTTCGTAGCCACGTCCGCAGCGAGACGCTGCGCACGGTCCGACATGTCGTCTGTGATGACAGCGGGAGACACCGCCCACGTGAGGATGCCACCCGTGTGGTGATTGCGCGACGGCGGGTAGACGGCCACTTCACCGCCGGGACGGCGTGCGACCAGCACGGACAACTCGTAGTCGATGGCAATGCGCTGTTCGACGAGACAGGTGCGGCTGCCCAGCGCAA
The DNA here is from genome assembly GCA_038234895.1 of Gemmatimonadales bacterium. Taxonomy (GTDB): domain Bacteria; phylum Gemmatimonadota; class Gemmatimonadetes; order Gemmatimonadales; family Gemmatimonadaceae; genus Gemmatimonas. The sequence continues at coordinate 10,232 of JBBQSM010000004.1, read as the reverse complement.
TCCAAGCCTCGTGTCCCATCTCCGGATCCGCGAGGCGCACCTGACCGCGCCCGTCGTAGCCACCGTGCGTGGACTTCGCGATGCAGCGTCCGAAGGCGCGCACCGCGTCGGCGATGTCGTCACCCGAATGCGCCGCAACGAACGGACCAACCGGAAACCCTTCACGTTCCAGCCACTCCGCCTGCCGGATGCGGTCCTGAATGAGGTACACCGCCTCTCGCCCCGGCCGCATGGGGGCATGTTGCGCCACGGCATCGAGCACGTCGGGATGAATCTGCTCGATCTCGAGCGTCACCACATCGCACTGTGAGGCCAGCTCAATGGCTGCCTGCACATCGGTAAAGGGCGCCGTAATCGTGCGCGACGCCACGGCCCGGCTGGCGCACGCCGGATCGGGATCGAGTACGTGCACGTCGTACCCCATCGAGCGCGCGGCGAAGGCGGTCATGCGTCCGAGTTGTCCGCCACCCAGAAAGCCGATGGTTGCACCGGGAAGTACAGGCGTTGCGCCGGATCGATCGGCGGCCGGATGTGCGCGTTCCGACGTCACGAGACTATCGCGTTCGGGGCGGAAAGCACGCGTGACAACGCCTCGTCGGCCTTGGCGATGCGACGTGCGGCGAGGCGTTCGCGGAGGGCACTGTCATGCGGCGCCAACAGCTGCGCGGCGAAGAGCGCCGCGTTCGACGCGCCGGGCTTGCCGATCGCGAACGTGGCCACCGGAACGCCGGCGGGCATTTGAACGATGCTGAGCAGGGCATCCATACCGTTGAGCGATGTGGCCGCGACCGGTACCCCGAGCACGGGCACGAGCGTCTTGGCCGCCAGCATGCCGGGCAAATGTGCCGCGCCTCCCGCTCCGGCGATGATCGCACGCAGCCCGCGCTCCGTCGCCTGCTCGGCGTACGTGAACAACCAATCGGGGGTGCGATGCGCGGATACTACGCGGGCCTCGTACGGAATACCCAATTCGGAAAGGATCTCGCAGGCTGGCGCCATTGTGTCGTAGTCGCTCGCGCTGCCCATCACCACGCCAACCAACGGCGTGACGGCAGGATTGCCGGCAGAATCAACGAGCGACGGCGGGCTGTCGGCGGCAGCAGTCACCACGAGCTCCAGCGAAAAAGGGGACGGGGCCGCGCAGCGACCCCACGTCTTGTCAACTTACTCGCAGTGTGCCGGTCTCCCAACAGGCGCGCCCGACTGCTGTGCTACTTCTTGGGACCCACGACGGGCACCCGATCGGTGCCGCTCCACTCCTGAAACGACCCGTCAAACATGGCTGCGTCGTAACCGAGCATTGTCGCCACGAACCAGAGCAACGACGCCTGCTGCCCGATGTGGCAGTAGGTGACCAGCGGCTTCCCGTCGGAGACGCCGGCGGTCGTGAAGAGCCGCTGCAGTTCTGTGGGCGCCTTGAAATGCCCGTCGTTGGCCACCGTGGTGAGCGGGATGTTGACTGCGGTCGGGATGTGACCGGCGCGCGGATAGCCGCCGCCGTCACCGTTGTAGAAGCGGGGCAGGCGGGCGTCCACGATCGAGAGCGAACCGTCCTGCGTCGCCGCCTCCACCTGGGCGAGCGTGGCGATCAGTGCCGGTTGGGGCTTGGGGGTGAACGCACCCGGGAGAATCGCGGCCGGGGCCGTGGTCACCGCTGCGCGCCCCTCGCTGCGCCAGGCTTTGTACCCCCCGTCCAGCAGTGACGTGCGGTCGATGGTGCCGAGGTACGCCAGCGTGAGAAAAACGCGCGTGGCCGACTGCAACGTGTCGTCGTGTGGTACCACCACGATGCGCGAGCGGTCGGTGATGCCCTGCGCCCGCGCCCACGTCGTCAGCTCCGCCACCGGCGGCATTTGCAACGAAAGTTTACCTGGGCCTGCCGGTAGCGAGATGTCCGCCAGCGTGACGTGTCGCGCCCCGGCGACGTGACCGCTATCAAACTGGTTGCGGCGCGCCACGTGCAGGATGACGAGATCCTTGTCGTTGGCGTGCGACGCCAGCCACTCGGTGGAGACAAGCATGTTCGGGCGGGCAGCGCCGCGCGCACTCGCGGTACCGGCACCAGCTGCGCCGCGGTGACAGGCGCCAAGTGCGGCGAGCGACGTGATAGATACAACGGCCAGCAGCGCGCCACGGCGCGCACGGGAGATTCGGAGCATGGCAGCGGAACTCACGGAACGGGGAGACGACGGCCGCGCAGGTCGCGGACATCAACGGGAGCGACCTTGAGCGCCTTGAGTGCGGGTTCGATGCTGGTACGGTCGCCCGCGATAACGATGGCCAATTTCTTCGGGTCGAGATAGCGCGTGGCAACGCGCTGCACATCGGCGGCGGTCACGGCGCCCATGCCGCGATCGTACGCGCCCAGGGTGGAGAGCGGCAGATCGTACGGAACGAGTGCCGCAATCTGCGCGGCGATGTCGCGCGTGGACTCGAACCCTTCGGCGTACCCGAGCTGCAAGTAGCGCTTGGTCTTGGCCAACTCGGTCGCCGGCATCGGCTTCCGCATGGCGGCGAACTCCTTCATAAACTCGACCAATGCCGAGTCGGTTTTGGCGGCAACGACCTCGGCGCGCGCCACGAACGGACCGGCACCGCGACGCATCGCGAAGCTGGAGCCCGCGCCGTACGTATAGCCCTTGGTTTCGCGCAAATTCTGGTTGAGGCGACTGGTGAAGGAACCGCCGAGCGCCGTGTTCATGACCATCAGCGGATAGTAGTCCTTCGTGCTGCGGGCCACGCCTACCGTGCCAATCCGGAACGACGACTGCGCCGCCTTCGGCTTGTCGATCACGTAAATCGTGGTGGCGTTGGGCAAGGCTGCCGTGGCGACAGCCACCGATGGAACGACACCACTTCCGCTCCACGCGCCGAACGCCGTACGCGCCCGCGCCTCGGCTTCAGCCACGGTGAGATCCCCCACAATCACGAGCGTCGCGTTGTCCGGACGGAACGCCGATTTCCAGAATGCCACGACATCGTCGCGCGTGATGTTGTCCACCGCCTCTCGTGTCCCAGCCGTACTGTTGCCGTACGGATGATCTTCACCGAAGACGATCGCCGCGAACGCGCGGTCGGCCATCACCGGTCCGCGATCTGCTTCCTGCAGCAGCGCCGTCAACCGCTCGCTCTTGATACGGTCAAATTCCTTCGCCGCAAATGTGGGGCGCAGTGCGACGTCGGCCATCAGTGCCAGCGCACTGTCGAGCGTGGCGCGGGTGGTGTGCAGGCTCACCACGCTTTGGTCAAAGCCGGCGCCGGTACCGAGCTGAATGGCCAGGTATCCCACTTGCTCAGCCAACCCCAGTGCGTCGTACGGGCCCGCACCTTCATCCAGCAGATTCGCGGTGAGTGTGGCCAGTCCTTTCTTGTCCGGTGGGTCGGCCTCTGAGCCAGAGCGCACGACCAGCGACACATCCACCACGGGAATTTCATGCTGCTCAACGATCACGAGCTTGAGCCCGTTGGGCAGCGTGCGCTCGACCATGGTGGGCAACATGAGCGGCTTGGGCGCGGCAAGGCGCGGCGGCGCAGTGTACTTGGACGGTGCTTGCGCGGACACTGCGTCCGCCGCCGCTACAAGTATCGTCGTGCACGCTATGGCGGCGCCGGCGAAAGTCAGGCGGCGGCGCATCACTTGACGTCTCCGGCGGTGAGCGCGAGTTCCTGCTTCCCATCGGGTACCACGGTGAGCACGATCTTCGGCTGTGACAGCAGGTATTGCCTCGCCACGCGCTGTACGTCGGCGGTGGTCAGCCTCTCGTATCGCGCAAGATCCTGTTCGATCCAGTCCGGTGTGCCCGCAAAATAGTTGTAATAGTTCAAACGATCGGCCTTGCCGAGTACCGAGGAAAGTTCGTCGAGCAACGCGGCGCGCGTGTTGTTCTTGATGCGGGTCAGTTCGCGTTCCGTCACGCCCGTTGCGGCAATCGTTGCGATGGCCCGGGAAAATTCCGCCGCTATTTCGCGCGGATGGGTGCCCGGTTTGGCGGTTGACGTGAGTCGGATAATCCCATCGAGCCTGCTTGCTTCGTTGCTCATACGCACATCCTGCGCGATCTGCTTTTCATAGACGAGCGTGCGGTACAGTCGAGAGCTTTTACCTCCGGCCAGGATCGACACGAGCGCATCGAGGGCGGGTTCATCTTCGTGCAGCAACTTCACGCCATGCCAGACATAAAACGCGCGCGGCAATTGCACGCGGTCTTGCATCGTCATGATCGTATCGGCACGCAACGAGACTGCGGGGACGGACGGGCGCACCGGCGCATCGGCATTGCGCGGGATCGCGCCGAAATAGCGCGTCGCCCACGCCTTCGCCGAATCGGGGTTGAAATCACCGGCGATGGCGATGCTGGCGTTGTTCGGTGCGTAGTACTTCCGGAAGAACTCCTTCACGTCGTCGACTTTGGCAGCGCTCAGATCCTGCATAGATCCAATGACATCCCACGAGTACGGATGCGTGGGTGGGAACATCGCCGGAAGAATCGTTTCGTCGACCAATCCATACGGCTGGTTTTCCACGCTTTGCCGACGTTCGTTCTTCACCACGTCGCGCTGCAGGTCGAGCTTGGCGAGATCCATTGTGGGGAGCAGCCATCCCATACGATCGGCGTCAAGCCAGAGCATCAGTGGCAACGCATGGGATGGCCCCGTCTCGTAGTAGTTGGTGCGATCGAAGGTCGTTGACCCGTTGTTGTTCGCGCCGGCGGCCTCGAGCCACTCATCGAACTTGCCGACGGGGACGTTCTGCGAGCCCATGAACATCACGTGCTCGAACAGATGCGCGAACCCCGTGCGCCCCGGCTTCTCGTCGCCGGATCCCACTTTGTACCAGCTATTGACCGCAACAATCGGCACGGAGCGATCGACGTGCAGGATCACTTCGAGTCCGTTGGGCAGGGTGAACTTTTCATACGGCATGCGCGGCGCCTGCTGCGCTGCCGCGAGCGTCGGGAGCAGCAGCATGGCCGCGATCAGCTGTGAAGCGCGACGTCGATTGCGAGCAGAGTTCGACATAAACGAGTGACGGGATGCGAAGGGCGTCTCGCGCAACGGGCGGCGTCCGCCAATGTGTGGAACGTTGAGGGGCGAGCGCACGAGGGCAAGCGGGTAGGCGGCAGAGACGTCGGGGCGGGCCGCGCGGCAGGCCGACGGTCGCTTGTACCCCGCTGTGCGTGCCCCCACTTTGGCGCGATGCATTCCGACGAACGCTTGCAGACCCGACCGTCCACACCGGGGCGCGTGACCGGCGGCCCCCCGACCCGCGTGGGGTACGACGCCCGCCTGGGCACATTCTCCGGGACGATGCTCGTGGTGGGTGGGATCATCGGGTCGGGAATCTTTCTGACACCGGCGGTCGTCGCGCAGCGCGTGGGCTCCGCGTCGCTGACACTCGGCGCGTGGGGGCTCGGCGCCTTGGTCGCAATCTTTGGCGGGTTCGTGTACGCCGAACTCGGCGCGCGACGGCCGCTCGCCGGCGGGACGTACGTGTATCTGCGCGATGCCTTTGGTCCACTGTACGGATTTCTCTACGGGTGGGCGCTCTTTTTGATCATCGCCACCGGGGCCATTGCCGCTGTGGCCATGACTGGCGCCAGCTATCTCGCCACGCTCCTGAGCTTTGATCCCGAGGCGACCCGCCCAATCGCCATTGCGCTCATCGTCCTCCTGACCGTGCTCAACGTGCTTGGCGTACGCATCGGCGCGACTACGGGTAACGTGCTGACGCTGCTCAAGCTCGGCGCCATCGGTGTGTTGGTGACGGCGGCGCTCGTGCTCGCGCCGTCCAATCCCGTGCCGGCACCCGCCGTGGTGCTGCTACCGCCCGTCGTCCCACAGGGTGGGGTGGCGATCGTCCTGGCCATGGGTGCGGCGCTGGTGCCTGTGCTGTTCTCGTTCGGCGGGTGGCAGCAGACGAACGCCGTGGCCGAAGAACTGATCGATCCGGCGCGCACGTTGCCCAAGGCGCTGTTCCTGGGGGTGATGGTGGTCGTGGTGACGTATCTGCTGGTGAACGTGGCATATCTGCGCGCACTGGGCGCGGCCGGACTCGCCGCCAGCACCGCCCCCGCGGCCGATACCATGTTCGTCTACCTCGGCGCGACGGGTCGTGCCCTCATCACGTTCGGCATCGTCACGTCCACCGTCGGCTTTCTGAGCATGGTCATTCTCATGTCGGCGCGCGTGTATCAGGCGATGGCGGCGGATGGATTGTTTTTCACCAGTATGGCCACGTTGCATCCGCGCACCCGCACGCCAGTTGCCGCGCTGCTCACGCAATGCGCCGTTGCGCTGGTGTTGCTGCTCACGGGCACGTTCGGACAGTTGCTCGACTATGTAGTCTTTGCCGACTGGATTTTTTTCGGCTTGACGGCCGCCTCGCTGTTCGTGTTGCGCGCGCGTGATGCGGCCATGGGCATACAGCCGGCCGTGCTCGCACCGCTGCATCCGTGGAGCACGTTGCTCTTCATGGCGGCGTCGTTGTTCGTCATGGTCGGGTCGGTCGTATCCAATCCGGCGAACGCGGCGCGCGGTGCAGGGCTCATCGCGCTGGGATTGCCGGTGTACGCGTATTGGAACCGGAAGCGCGCCGGAGCTGCGCGATGAGCGGGGCACGTGTCGCGGCGCTGTTCGTGCACCCCATCAAGTCGGCGGCGGCGATCGCGGTGGATTCGCTTGACCTCGACGCGCGGGGCGCGATCGGCGATCGGCGCTGGATGCTCGTGGACGGCGACGGCACGGCGGTGACGGCGCGCGAGGTGCATCGCGTGGCGTTACTCCGGCCCTCCTTCGCGACGGCGGATCGCGACGGCGCGTTGTGTCTTGATGCCCCGGGAATGCCGCGGCATACGGTGGATGTACCGCAGCGCGCGCGATCATACACGGTTCGCATCTGGGAGGACGAGGTCGCGGCGCAGGATACCGGTGATGCCGTCGCTGATTGGTGCAGCGCGGCGGTGGGCGAGCCGTGCCGACTGGTGCGTCTGGCCGATGCGGCGCGTCGACCGCTGCAGGCCAAGTATGCCGGCGCGCTGCCGTACGACGGACGCGAGGTTGCGCTCACCGACGGTGCGCCGTTGCTGCTGCTCGGACAGGCCAGCATCGATGCGCTGAATGTCCGATTGCTGGATCAGGGCAAGGAACCGGTGTCGTACGATCGCTTCCGACCGAACGTGCTGCTCTCCGGTACCGCGCTGCACGAAGAGGATACGTGGCGCGAGATCGTTATCGGCGCCCTGACGCTTGGGGTGGGGTCGCCCTGTCCACGCTGCGTGATGACGACCGTCAATCCAAAATCTGCGGAGGCGGGCACCGAGCCGCTGCGCACACTCTCAGGCTATCGCAGGGCGGCGGGCGGTGTGATGTTCGGCGTGAACGCCACGCACGCGACACCGGGGAGTATCAGCGCGGGCGATCCGGTGACGGTGCGGACGCTGCGAGAAAGCTGACCGACTCGGCGACCACATCGGCATCGCGCAAAATGCGACGATGTCCCAAACCGTCGCGCGCTGACAATTGCGCGACGGGCCACGCCTCGGCAATGCGTTCCGCGTCGTTGAACGGGACTTCGCGGTCGTCGCGCGAGTGAATGACCAGCAGCGGCGTGATGAAGCCGCGTGCGTACTCGAGCAGGTCCCGGTTCGCAAAGCCGCGATCGAGCACGCTCTGTCGCAGCCGTTCGACAAAATGCGCCGTCGCGCGCGTCGGCATATGCATCGCGTGCGCGAAACGGTGTAGCACATCGTGCAATGACGCGGGCGCGGCAATCATCGTGACGCTCGCCGTCGAGAGTCCGCCGGCCATGGCGATCGTGATCGCGCCACCTCCCATCGAATGGCCAATGACGCCCCGAAACGCGCCGACCTCGGCTTGCACTTCGAGCAGTGCGTCGGCAAAACGATACGGATCGGAGGTGTCGCCGCGGGATTGTCCGTGCGCGGGCCCATCGATCGCGATGATGGAATAGCCGGCCGCCAGGAGCCCCGGTGCAAAGTGCGCGAACTGTGAGGCGCGACCTTCCCAGCCGTGAATGCAGGCGACCACCGGCCCCTCGCCGGCACGCAGGATCGACACGCCGGATGACAGGCGGCTGCGAGACGCCATCTGTTCGAAGGCGGTTTCCCACTCGCGCGCCGAGAACCGACGCGGTCTCGAAAAGAGTCGCTGATTGATGCGGGCAATCGTGCGTGGCGCCACCGCGCCCAGCGTGCGGTTGGCACGCTGGACGATACGAATAGCGGTCGGAACGTCGGTGACCTCGCTCGTGGCGGGACGCTTGGTCATCGACTGGTGTGGGTCAGAGCGACGGCCGCTTCAGGTGAACGCTCGTGTGCGACTGGAACTGGTGCGCCACAGACAGGATCTTGTCGTCGTCGTACAGCGATCCCACGATGACCGCGCAGATGGGCTGCGGATTCAGTGCGGGAGTGGCGGGTGCGGGCGTGGCCGCCGCGCCGCCCCGACCGCCGCCGCCCTGCGTCGGGGGCGCCTCGAACTTGTACGGCACCACGACGCACGGATGACCCGTTTGCGCATTCGGACCCACGTCCGCCTGTGGGTTCCCGATGAACATGTCGAGATCCTTCATGAACTCGCCCCACTTGGCTACGAGCATGTAGCGCCGACGCTGGTTCTGCATGAACTCGAACCCCGGAACCGCGCGTCCGCGCACGAACCGCGGATTCCAATCCGCTGGTGCCATCGGGCTGACAGGCGGCGCCGGCGGTGCACCGGCGGCCGGCTGCGCACGCGCCGGCTCGGGCGGGATGTTGTTGAGATCGAGACCGATCTCTTTGGCCTTGCGCTGCACATACGAGTCGAAGGCGGCTGCATACTCCACGTTCAACCCGCCACCGGCCATTCCGGCGACGGTCGGACGCGGACCGATCGTTATCGGCGTCATCCCGAGTTCGCGTAATGTGTCCACGAAAGCCTTAGGCGCGTTCGGATCCACGCCGATACGCATCGACGCGAGTTTGGCGTTGCGATCGAATGCAAACGGCGTGGTAACGGTGGACGGGTCGCTTTCGTCGACGCCGTGAATGACGTTGAAGACCATCGCACAATCTTCGACCGTGCGACACATCGGCCCTACGCGGTCCTGCGACCATGCCAACACCATGCCGCCGGTGCGACTCACGCGTCCGAACGTCGGACGCAACGCGGAGATACCGTTGCGAATGGCCGGCGACACGATAGACCCCTGCGTCTCCGTGCCAATGCTGAAGGCCACGCAGCCCGCGGCTGTCGCCGAGCCCGGGCCTGCCGACGAACCGCTTGCGCCCTGTGACAGATTCCACGGATTGTTGGTGCGTCCGCGAAACCACTGATCGTTTTGCGCAAAGAGTCCCGTGGCAAGTTTGGCGATCAACACCGCGCCGGCCTCACGCAACCGCACCACGACTTCCGCATCCTCATCGATGATGCGATCCTGAAAATCCGCCGCGCCCCAGGTCGTCGGCACGCCCTTGGTGTTGAAGAGATCCTTCACGCCGTACGGCAGCCCGTGCAACGGTCCGCGATAGATACCCGCCTGAATCTCCGAGTCGGCCTTCGCCGCCTCCCGACGCGCCGACGCTTCCATGATCGTCACGGCGCAGAGCAACGTCGGGTTGAGCTTTTTCAACCGCGCGAGATAGATATCCGTGAGCGCGACCGACGTGATCTTGCGTTCCTTGATCAACGCGGAGAGCCGGTGGGCCGGAAGGAACGCGATGTCGTCGGCGTTACTGGGGACGGCGCCGGTGAACGGCTCAACGGTGAACACGGATCGGTCGAACGCAGCGCGACCGCGCGCGCGAGCCAGCTTTTCCATCAGAGCGCCGGTGCCGCCGGGATAGGGCTGGAACTGTAGGGCAGGCGCCTCCCCGTTGCCAAGCGCGACGGCCGTCTGCTGGGGCTGCTGCAAAGCGGAGGGCATGAGCAAGTTCGCTACGCCGTCACGACTCAGCCGCGAGACGCCCCCTGCCGCCAGCGCACGCTGCGCCTGTACAGCGCTGGCACCAAACGTGGTCGCGGCAGCGGACACCAGTGAGTAGAACATGAACTGACGGCGGTCGATGCCACTGGCCGCCTCGTCGAAATCCTGACGGGCGAGGTCGGCGTGCAGCTGGTCGAGCAGTTCTTCAGGCGTCGGCAAAGATCGGTCTCCAAGGCAGGTCGGACGGGTCGTGTGGCTTGGCGTGTGGTCGCTGCCAACGTTGGCGCGTGGTCACAGCGGACGCCAGACG